>CAMRBL010000208.1 GCA_947040435.1 uncultured Rikenellaceae bacterium | reverse complement strand
CCGCTAGCGTTCATCCTGAGCCAGGATCAAACTCTCCATTGTAAAAATTTTTGTTATAATATTGTATGAGTCCTGACTACTTATTTATCTTTTTATTAATAAAAAGAATTGATAAATACTTGTTTTTTTTCTCTCTTGTTAACCAGTAAATCAAAGAACCGTGTCCGTTAAATTTGAAACCTAATTTGCTTTTTAAAAACCATCGATGATTTTTTAAAAGTGGTTTAGAGCGTTAAGCTCATAACCTAAATTTCAAATCTATTAAAGAACTTTTTGTTTATCGCTTCGTAATCTTAGCGAGTGCAAAGGTAAACCTTTTTTTTTAACTTCCAAACTTTATTGAAGTTTTTTTTATTTAATTTTCGTTTGCACGTTGTTTGTGTTATTCGCTTATCGTTCTAAGCGGTTGCAAATATATGGACAATTTCTATATATCCAAACTTTTTGAACACTTTTTTTCAAAAAATATCGTTTTTTTTTCAAAAACCCCTACCTACGCCATATAACGCGGGTAGAGACATAACCAATTAATGAGACACAAAGCAGTATAATAAGGAAATAATTCAACTCAAAGGTGAAATTTACTCGATAACACTTAAGAATATAGATGAGATTCAGTGTAAAGAGCGAAAATATAAGTGGTTTTAACATCAAAATCATCTTCTTTAGTACACATTTAGTATAAATTGCACCTCTCCAATTCCAAATTATAGGAATAATAGCATTTGTTGACCTGTACCATTTCACATAAACATCTCCAAGTTTGTTAAAAGAGATACCCTCTTCGAACATAAGCATACGTTCTATTATTATAATAGAGATTAGTACGAACACAAAAAGTAATGAGAGTGACCCGACATAGATCGTTATTCCAAACATCATCAAGAAGTCCGACAAGTAGTAAGGGAACCGTATAACGGAATAGATACCTTTTGCATCAACGACAGATTGCAGTGTATTTGACTCTCTATTCTCGGCTGCCCAACGAACTCGAAAGCTCAATAGCAGAATCAATCCTGAAAAAAGGTCATTACTCAGACTACTTTCACTAAATATGAATGGGGGATTCATAAATATATATAGTACAATTATCCCGACATATATAATAGGGAGCAAACTCCTATGGCGACACAGTACTCGACCTGCCTTTACAAACTTATTCTTAAAAATCATTATTTAGTTATCTTTAGTAATACAATTGAATAGAGCTTATACATAACTGCTCCTACCGAGAGACCCAAAATAGAGCCATACATAATATCTTCTGGGAAGTGAACGCCTAAATAGATTCTACTATATGAGACCAACAGTGCCCATAGGACCAAACCTAAGGTTACCCATTTACACTTTATAACACATGAGCTGAAGAGTGCCACCGAAATGGTAGTAGCGGCATGTGCTGAAACCGTTCCATATAATCCCCCAGCATACCCTCGTACGGTGTGTACCATACCATCTAGCATTGGATCGTGAGTGGGGCGAAGAGTTGGCATGTTGTTTTTGAACAAATTACACACCTGATCCGCAATACCAACTCCAATTCCCATAAAAACAAGTGATAATAACATACTCTTAACTCCATACTTTCTATATATCATATATAGTATATATATATAGAGGGGAATCCATGTCAATTTTCCTGAGACAATGTAGAAGAAGTTATCGAGGAAACCTCCTCCATCGAAATTTAATAACAAAAATAAACTGTTGTTTATTGAATCCATAATGATTAGCTTTTTAATTAGTGTTCTCTGCGATCATACAGAGGATAAATTACATCAGTTTCGACTTTTTATAAAATAGTCGATCCATAAATACAATGACAAATACATAGACAAGCAATCCTCTTACTACAATCCTATCACCGTATCCAAAGATAGACGATATTATCATAGTAATACCTAATAGGATAGACACGGCACTTAACAATCGGGCGAACCCTATAATATTAAATGACTCTTGCCTCTCTTTTGACCATTTACGATAACCATATACAAGTTTAGGATAACACGCAATCAAAATCCCTCCTAAAACAAAAAGTACTCCTGATACAGTACCTACGGAGTAAAACTCTTCCATAATAACTATTTTTTATCTAATGATTTAATCATATTATATATTCCGATGAACCGATCTGTATCTCTACAATTAAATACATACTTCCTCTTTTCGGTTATTACCATAATTAGATTACGTCTCTCTGTGGCATACATCGTAAAACGTCCTAATCTTTTATTTATAAATATACCTAAATAACCGAAGACACCTGCACTACCAACCATCCGAGATGATAATCTAATCTCCTCCTTGTCAACGACTCTAACACTTTGAACATCTGAAATAGGGATCACAATATTACCAATAACTCTTCTAACTCTAATATTACCATCTACAACAGTAAGTGATATTGGAGTAAATAGGAAGATAGCAAATACGGGCAGCACTACGCCACATAGTAGTAATAAGAGTAGGAGTATCAGTGAATCCACCCCACCCCATACAATTAACATCACAAGTATCATAAAAATGACAAAGCCGCAACTCATTGCAGATCGGAAGAGCGTCGTGTAGGGAAAGAGTGTGTCAGTACGTGTAGATC
>CAMRBL010000207.1 GCA_947040435.1 uncultured Rikenellaceae bacterium | reverse complement strand
TGGAGGGGAATGCGACCATCAGGTATGGGGGCTAGTATTAAGTACTAAACCTGATACAGTCAGGAGAACGTATGATCTTTCTGTTGAAAACAATCATAGTTTCTGTGTTGGAGGTCTTATAGTTCATAATTGCTACCAAGAGCAAGTATCTCAGTTAGGTCGTGAGGTTGGTGGTTTTTCATTAGGCGATGGTGTAAATCTGGTGAAACTTATATCCAAAAAGAGAACAGATAAGATTCTCGCTATGAAAGGGCGATTTATGTTTGGAGCCGAGTCCAAAGGTTGCCCCAAAGAGGATGCAATACAGATATGGAAGTATATCGAGATGTCAGGAAGCTATTTATTTAACAAATCTCACTCTACTGCCTACGCCATCACCGCCTACGTTGGAGCATACCTAAAAACCAACTATCCGACAGCCTTCTACTCCATTGCCCTAGAGTGGGCTGATGATAAAGAGATACCAACACTAATGTCTGAAATGGAGCAGTGTTCTGTTGCAAAGATTGTCCCTCCGAATATCAATGTATCTCAGGTTAGCTTTTTTACGAACTATAAAACAGATGAGATTTTTTGGTCACTTACACGCATTAAGATGCTGGGCGCAAAGAGTGTCGAGTATATAATTGACGAACGTAATGAGAGTGGAGAGTTCACATCTATTGAGAACTTCATACGTAGAATATTCAGATACAAGCTCAAACGATATGAATATTGGAATGACCCCGACAATGCAGAGGAGGCGGTTCGTGTACCTGTAAACGCACGTCATATCAAACATATGATCTTAGCAGGATGCTTCGACACAGTAGAGGGAGTCACTGATACTACTCAGCGTTACGCAATTCTTGAACGGGCCACAAAAGAGCTAGGGTTCACACTTAAAGAGAGTGAGTTTCCAATAGATTTAGTTGATAAGCCCTACTTCTGGTCCATGCAGCAGATAGCTATTTCGGGAGTTGGGAGTATTGATTATAGAGGTATCTATGACAGCTCGGATGTAAAAAAACAGATCAAAGGTAAGGTATCTTATCTTACTTTAAAAGATACATCAGACTTGGATAATGATGGTAGACGTGTGGCTATATGCGCTACGGTTACAGAATTTACAGAGTGTTCATACAAAGATAAGGTGAGCGGCGAGCGTAAAAAGTTCGCTAAAATTACTCTACAACAGAACAATGACCTGATGGAACTGATATTCTGGAGCGACTACTACGAACATCATCAGAGTCAAATCTCAACCCTTAAAGACCAAGTAATAATCGTTACCGCCATCATTAAGTATAGCGATTATAATGGCGCCAACAATCTAAGTACATACAAAACATCACTACTATTTAAACTATAAACCATATGAAACCAACTATTATCGCCATAGTCGGAGATAGCGGATCGGGTAAAACCCACCTCTCAAAGCTCCTACAAAATGAATTCAACATCTTTCAGATTGTCTCTTATACCACACGTCCTATACGAGAGGGAGAGCAACATGGAGTAGAGCACTATTTCATAAAAAAAAGCCATAGACCACTTTTCTGTGAAGTGTTAGCCCAGACGATATTTGGCGGACACGACTACTATGCGCTAATGGATCAAGTCCCGCCGCAAGGTCTATGCACCTATGTAGTTGATGAGGCTGGAGCTAGGGAGTTGAAGCAGCTACATAGCAAACGGTTACAAATTGTAACCGTTTGGGTTGAATGCACTCCCGGCACTCTTATCGCTAGAGGTATCGACACGGAACGAATCCAAAGAGACAGTGCCCGAGAGCGACTACCCCAAAGTTCCTATGACTTCACGATCACCAACAATGGAACTATTGAGGAGTTTGACCTTGCGATTTATGAAACCTTAAAAAAGATAGAACAATGGCAGCACCAAAAGTAGAACCTAAAATATACACAGCCATAGTTCTTGACTTTGAGACCGGAGGGCTAAACTGTACAGAGTGTGCATGCACCCAGATAGCGATGCAAGCAGTTCGCATGGATACGTGGGAGGTTATTGATAGATATGTGAGCTATATATCCCCTTACAATCGTCAAGATATAGGTGGAGCACCCAAGCGCAAAACACTGAAAACCAAGAGAGAGGTTGCGCAGGGAGATAGTGGTGAGTTAATGAAATATGAGCCCGTAGCTCTAAAGTATTCTGGTGTCACAATGCAGACACTTGAAATCTCAGGAGTTGACATAAAGGGGGTTGGTAGTGATTTGATAGAGTTTATCAAGCGAAATACACTAAGCAAAGGAGCACAGTCTAAACCAATCATAATAGGACAAAATATCCTCTTTGATGTGGGTTTCCTGCAACAGCTAATGAACTACACTGGACACCTTAAAGAGTTTGAGAAGCTAGTTGCTGGAACAATAGATTTCTATGGGAACTTCCAGCCAAAGACACTAGATACTATTGACCTTGCGAGGTTGACATATGCCTGCGATCCTGATGTTACATCCTATAAGTTGGAGCTGATAGCGGAGCGATTAGGTGTTGATCTAGATGATGCACACAACGCAGAGGCTGACGTTACAGCGACATTAAACATCGTTGTAGCTTGTTCAAATAGACTCCGTAATTCAGATGGTGGGGGTGGAGTAGCGCTCCACAAAAAAGAGAAATCACGTAC
>CAMRBL010000206.1 GCA_947040435.1 uncultured Rikenellaceae bacterium | reverse complement strand
GGTAGTTGTATCTCATCCACTCTCCAATCCGCTCCTCTACAAGCTCTATTTTAGCTGCACTTTCGCCTCTTAAATAGAGTTGTGCCTCAGATATTGAAAGTGCATTATCTTTATTTAGCAGGTATTGTTGCTCTCCTATATAAGCTGAATTCTCAGTTAGAGACTCATCTATTGTCTGCAATAACAAATTAACTCTCAGCCCATTTTCAGACACATGAATATTCTCATTCCATTCAATTTTTACGACGCTCTCTACCTGATCTAAAAAGGGCATATTACTCTTGGGCATAACATTAAATAGTACTACACAAATTGGTAAGGTCACAACAAAAGAGGTGAAAAAGAGTAATTTATACCTAAATATAAATTTAAATCCTTTATCGTACCCTGAAAAAGTTACTTTATCAATAGCTCGTTGTGCACTCACAAAAAAGGTACATTCACTAAGCCACTTTTTACTATAAACAATATAGTATAAGACAGGAAGTAATATAATCCCCGTAAAATAAGAGACTAATAAACCAACACTCACAGCAAAAGCTTGATCGAAAAATATGGCTCCAGCAATCCCACTTAAAAAGACTAAAGGAATAAAAACTGAAATAGTTGTAAAGGTGGAGCTTAATATTGGTGTTATTACTTCATTTGTCCCTTTGATACACGAATCCTTCAATGACAACCCACTCTCTCTATATTGTGTTATGATATCCGTAACGACAATTGCGCTATCTATCATCATACCCAAAGCTAAAATCATTCCTGACAGTGAGATAATATTCAGTGACTGCTTAAATAGATAGAAGAATAAAAAAGATATAATTAAAGATGTAAGCATACTAACTCCGATTATTATTGGAGATTTAATATCACCAAGGAATAGGAATGCCACAATAAATATCAGTATAAATCCTATAAATAAGTTCCCCTTCAGATTATTTATTGTATAGTCCAAAAGTTCCGTTTGATTACGATTAACAGTAAACTCAACATCAGGATAAGCCATCTCCATATCACTCAATGTTCGGTTAATCGAGACCTTGAGGTTTTGCATCGTTTCGTCTGCCTGTTTGATGACACCTAGTGTAATAGATCGTTTCCCATTAATTGAAGCAAACCCACTCTCGTGCTCTTTTACAATATCTACCTCAGCTAAATCTTTTAATTTAAATAAACGATCTCCTTTTCGCAGGTATATATTCTCAATATCCTCAAGGGTACGTAATACGGACGCAAATTTAATATTATACTCATAATACCCATCTCGAACAACCATACTCCCTGGCTCAATATTGTTTGAAGCTAGTAACCTCTCTATATCTGACAGCCGAATGCCAGCACTCTCTAAGAAGTTCATATTAGGTGTAATGCGTATTTGCTGGTACATTAGCCCAGTCATATCAACCATTGCAACCTCTGCCAACTGTTCAATGCGACGTTTTGCAATATTTTCGGCAAAATTAGAGAGTGAAATAAATTTTTGTTCGTCTGTTTCAGAATATACTGTATCATCTCTAAGTGTTAGATTTAGATAGAAAACGGGAATATCTGTTGCACTAGCTTTTATAACGCGAGGACGATCAATATTACGTGGTAAACGGTTCATAGAACCATCTATTTTTTCATTGACTTCAATAAATGATAAATCTGTATCTGTGCCATAATCAAATTTAAGCCTAATAATAGCTACTCCATCACTGGTCTCGCTACGAATATCTCGCACTCTACCAACTTGCATCAACTGCTCTCTAATTGGTTTCACTACGGTATTCTCTAACTCTCGTGCCGAAACATTATCTCCCGCAACTTGAACTGTGATTTCAGGAATTGGGATGTCAGGTAAAAGAGATACGGGGAGTGTCGAAAAAGTTACTACACCCATACACACAAAACCAATAAATACCATAATAACTGCAATAGGACGCTCTAAGAGAAATTTAATCATAATGGCTAAAATTATTTATACAGTTTTTTTTTGAAGGGGAGACTACTCCTCCAAGAGTTGAACGGTTGATTCATGAGCTAGGTTAATATTATCTGTTATAATAATTTGGTCCCCATCATTTAGTGATTCACTAGTAATAGAGTACTCACTAGAGTTTTCAAAGCCTATAGTGACATAATTCCACAAAGCTTTACCATCTTTATATACGAATACGACATGTTTACCTGTGCGTATCACAACAGCACTTTTAGGTACAACCCACTGTTCATCAAATTCGCTAAAAACACTTACGCGCACTCCCATACCTTCAACTACTTGAGGATAACAATCGATTGATGCCTTAACTTTTATCATTCCATTACTATCTACCCAAGGGTTAACTTCAGAAACCTGTCCCTCAATCTCTACGTTTTGCATTGAGTAGGGGAAAATTTTAATTTTGTCCCCTTTTTGTATCAGACCTATCTCGTTCTCTAGTACTGTGAACTCCACCTCCAGACTCTCTAGATCAATAATATTGCAAAAAACTTTAGATGTATTAGCAATCGTATTAATTTTACTTGCTAGATTTGCAATTACCCCACTAATCGGCGCAATTAAGGTTGCTTGTTGAGAGTTAAACTTTGCCATTTCATACCTGATAAGAGCCCTATTATAGCCACTCTTTACACTCATTAGCTCCATACGTTGAGGAGGA
>CAMRBL010000205.1 GCA_947040435.1 uncultured Rikenellaceae bacterium | reverse complement strand
CTGGAAGAAACATAAGTGACTGAGTAAAATACGCTAGAAGTAAAAATAGGTTACCATACTAGATGTAGTTCGCTGAGGGGATACCATACAGCATATTAGATAATTATAAGCCACGTGCGTCAATGACAAAAGAAGCAATAGAAATAATGTCAAAACATTGGATTGCTTTATCAACATTTGATGCTCCAGATTTTGTTTTTATGTATCCTGAAAAGTAATAAAAATCATGAAATTCAATTTTAAAATACAACAATACCAAACCGATGCGGTGGATAGTGTAGTGCGCGTCTTTAGTGGACAAAGACCCTATGCTGGTATTGGCTATATACGTGATCTTGGGAGAATTGAAAAGCCCAAGGATGAACCAAAAGCACCAACAACTCTTTTTGAAAATGAAGATGCTAAACCAAAAATAGCTGATGAATATGGAGAGACGATAGATCTTGATGATAAGGCAGGGTTCAAAAATGAGATAGTAGAACTCTCTGACGAGTTGTTACTGCGTAATATCCATACAATTCAGCAAGAGAATAATATAAAATTATCTTCAGCTTTAGACAAAGAGCTTGGATGTTGTTCGCTTGATGTGGAGATGGAGACTGGTACAGGTAAGACGTATGTCTATATCAAGACTATGTTCGAGATGAATCAGCGTTATGGTTGGAGTAAATTTATAGTAGTAGTGCCGAGTGTTGCTATTCGTGAGGGTGTGAAGAAATCATTTGAGATGACAGAGGAGCACTTTATGCAGCATTACGGCAAGAAAGCTCGTTACTTTATATATAATAGCTCGGATCTTACCAAGATAGATACCTTTTCGAGTAGTGCGACAATTAATGTTATGATTATTAATACTCAGGCTTTTGCAGCATCGCTTAAAGAGGGTGCAAATAATAAGGAAAGTCGTATAATATATTCAGAACAAGATAACTTTGGGAGTCGTAAACCAATAGATGTAATAAAGGCTAATCGCCCAATTATAATATTGGATGAACCGCAAAAAATGCAAGGAGAGGTTACTCAAAAGGCACTTAAGAATTTCAATCCTCTATTCTGTCTAAATTATTCGGCTACGCATAGCAAAAAGCACAATATGGTATATGTGTTGGATGCACTTGATGCTTACAACAAAAAGCTTGTGAAGAAGATTGAGGTAAAGGGGTTTGAGGTGAAAAACTTTAGGGGTACAGATAAATATCTATACCTTGAGAGCATTGTACTTTCTAGCAAAAAGCCACCTGTGGCTCGTATTGAGTTAGAGATTAAATATCAAAAATCCATTAATAGAGAGACTCGTATTTTGGGGGTTGGTGACAATCTTTACCGTACATCTAATGAGATGGAACAGTACAAAGAGGGATATATTATCTCTGAGATTAATCCATTTTCTGGGGCTGTAACATTCTCGAATGGAGAGATATTGCACAAAGGTGATGTGACGGGAGATATCTCAGAGGGAGATATGCGACGCATTCAGATACGAGAAACTATAATTTCGCATTTTGAAAAAGAGGAGCGACTTTTTAATATGGGTATTAAAACTCTTTCTCTATTTTTTATTGATGGAGTTTCAAAGTACCGTATTTATGATGAAGGGGGTGAAGAGCTATTGGGAGAATATGGGCAGATGTTTGAACAGGAATATAGGCTTATACTTAATGATCACATAACGCTTTTTGACACGCCATATCAGCAATACCTAAAAGAATTTGACGTAAAGCAACTTCATAAAGGATATTTTAGTATTGATAAAAAATCTGGACGTAACATTGATAGTGCAACTAAGAGAGGTGCTGAGTTTTCTGATGATATTTCGGCTTATGATTTGATTCTGAAAAACAAAGAGAGATTGCTGAGTTTTGATGAACCAACTAGGTTTATATTTTCACACTCTGCTCTTCGTGAAGGTTGGGATAATCCTAACGTATTTCAAATATGTACTCTTAAACACTCTGATTCAACAACTGTTAAACGTCAAGAGGTTGGACGTGGTTTACGACTTAGCGTTAATCAATCTGGAAGTCGTATGGATGCAGAAAGCTGCGGAGATAGTGTACATGACATAAATTTGTTAACTGTTATTGCTAGTGAAAGTTATAGCTCTTTTGTAACAGATTTGCAGAAGCAGATTAAAGATGTGTTGTATGACCGTCCGACAAAGGCTACAATTGAATATTTTGAAGGCAAATCGGTTAAAAATGGTGATGATGTTATAATTATTGATGCACGACAAGCAAAAGCAATATACAAGTATCTCCTAAAAAATGATTATATAGATGACGATGATAATATAACAGATAGTTATCGTAACGATAATATAAATGGGTGTTTAGTTGAATTGTCAGAAGAGTTAAAGCCGATTGCAATAGGTGTGCACACACTTGTACAGAGTATATTTGACGAGAAAGTACTTAGTGATATGATTGACAATGGTAATAGTACTAAGATTCCTGAAAATGAGTTAAATGAGAACTTCTAAAAAAAGGAGTTTCAGACTTTATGGAAACATATTAATCATAAATATGCCTATACAGTAACATTTGACAGTGATGAATTGATAAAGAACGCAGTAGCTCATATTAACAATAAATTATTTGTCACACAACTTCAATATACCACTACTAAAGGTGTGCAACGAGATAATATCAATCAACACGAAATAGAGCGAGGAGAATCCTTTAACACTGAAAAGAGAAA
>CAMRBL010000204.1 GCA_947040435.1 uncultured Rikenellaceae bacterium | reverse complement strand
GTATTCTTTCGGGGAAGTACTGGTACTTGCTGAAAATAGGTAGGGATGGTTTAAGAATGATTTGGTAAGGGTGTAATTCAAATGCTGCTTTGAAGAGACATAAATGCTTACGACTGTTCAGCCACATTGAGAAGTTCTTAATTAAATTATTGGGAACTTTTTATTAACTTTGCGTATGATATCAATAATTTTATACTGCTATTTTGTGGTTATAAGAATTGCCATTGGTTATTGGGTCGCTGACATATGGGAAAATATATACAATAGAAAATATCAAAAGTAATCGAATTCATTAATTAGATTACTCTGATACTTGATATTAATAACCAAAAACTATTTAAGAAAAAACATGACAAATTTATTAGGTTACATAGAGTCTTTCTCAAAATTAAATATTGCTAGTATAGCAGGAGATAAAGCACCACATAAGGCAATTCTTTTGCTTAGTGTGATTGATCTTGTTGAAAAATGTAAAATATCTTCACCTCATATTGCATTGACCGATGAGTTTATAGACACATTCAAAAGAACTTGGAACAATTACACCTATAAGAATACAAAATTTCAACTTAGCATAGAGAAACCATTTTGGCATATGAATTCAGAGCCCTTTTGGCATTTGATCGCAATGAATGGGGAAGAGATTACAAAGAACAACTTTATTGGAACTCCATATTCGATAGAGAATCTTCGTAAACAGATTCAATATGCAGAGATTGATAGTGAGCTTTTTAATTTAATGCAGGAAGACGATAGCCGAAAGGATTTGAAAGATGTTTTAATTAAACAATATGCTCTATTGTCGGCTGTAATGCCTCATAAGGTTGATTTCTCCGTGTTTAGTCCCATTGCGGATACAGAATTAAGAAACTACCAACAAAAAAATAAAGAGAAGATATATGATGCATGGGTGAACAGTCGTTCTATTATGCTTCAAATGCCAACAGGTACAGGGAAAACTCGTCTCTTTGTGTCAATAGTAAAAGACTTGCACAATTGGGGAAAAGATAATAAGCAGGCTGTTAAAATTCTACTACTTGCGCATAGATCTGAACTTATAGATCAGATTTCTAGTAATCTTGGAGAGAAGTATGGTTTAGCGCATGGAGTTATAATGGCTAGTAATATGGAACGTAAAGAACTTCCGATACAGGTAGGTTCAGTTCCAACATTAAACAGGAGGTTGCAAAACTGGTCTGACAAAGAGTTTGATATAATCATCGTTGATGAAGCGCACCATATTAAGGCAGACAGCTATCGCAAAATTATTGAAGAATTCCCAATGGCTAAAGTATTGGGTGTTACGGCTACACCATATCGGTTAAATGGAGCTGGATTTAAAGAAGAATTTGACGATCTCATATTATCTGATTCTGTTTCTAAGTTTATAAAGAATAAGTATTTGTCTGAATATGAATATTATTCAATCAAAGCAAACTCTACAACCCAACGTAAAATCGACAATATTAAACAATTAGCATTTAATGGTGATTACGATGAGGGTGCTTTAATTGATGTTTTAGATAAAGATCATGTAAGAGCAGGTATCGTAAAGACCTATTTAAAGTATGCTAAAGATAAAAAAGGGCTTGTATATACGATTAACAAAGAGCATAATAAACATATTTGCAGTCAGTTTATTGCAAATGGAATATCAGCAAGAGCAATTGACAGCGAGACGAAAAAAGAGGATAGAGAAAAGATTATTCAAGCATTTAAAAGTGGAGAATTTGATATTCTATGTAATGTAAATATATTTAGTGAGGGGTTTGATTGTCCCGATATTGAATTTGTACAGTTAGCACGACCTACAAAATCACTTTCAATGTATCTGCAACAGGTTGGTCGAGGATTAAGAACATCTGAGAATAAAGACAAGGTCGTATTTCTTGATAATGTAGGATTGTATAAACGTTTTGGATTACCATCTGCACGCAGACATTGGCGTAAACACTTTGAAGGAGTCGAAGTAACAGATACGGAGTTATGTGAGAGTGAAGAAATAGGTGTAGAAGAAAGAGTTGTAAACTACTTTGATGAAGGTGATGAGGTAGTTGATTTGGTTCATTCTTCGAAAGATGAATCAGCAATAGATAATAGTATTAACGAAAATGTTATAGATATGAAAAGCTACGAACAAGAGTTTTGCAACTATATGTTGAACAAGTATAAAGCGAAAGCAACTGTAAATAATTATTCTGTAGGGATTTCAAAACATATTGATCCATGGATTAAAGCCAATATTGATAGTGCTCACACCTCTGTATACCATACGATTGATGTTGAACAGTTGAGTGGTTTGCAATCTAAATTGTTGAAAAATAAGCAATTTAATGATCTTAACACACAATCGCACAACAGATTCTCGTCTGCGTTAAAGCAGTATGTAGAGTTTGCTAATGTATATGAAAATAAGGCTGATGATAATAAAGTAACAAAGGCTGATAGATCTAGAGATGAAATTGAGGCTGAAATCTTAGTCTTAGAAAAATATGGACATGAGATACCTCAAACACTATTAGAAGAGAGACAAAGAGCTGTATCAAAAGATGCTGTATATAGACTTCCAAATGAGGTTGAGCAAAGAGTAAAAGACTTATTCGCCGATATAACAGATAAGGTTGATATTGAATTAAACTATTGTCCTACGGATGGACTAAGAGTGAATATTATTCAAGATACTTCTTTGGTAAATCTAGGT
>CAMRBL010000203.1 GCA_947040435.1 uncultured Rikenellaceae bacterium | reverse complement strand
CTTGACGCAGGGAACTGCCCTCCTCGGGCGGAGCTGCGTGATCGCAGTCAACTATGATTGGGGATTAAACTTAATGTATGGTGGGTAATGTTACGAAAGGTGTGTAGGTATTATGCGAGTGGTAAATATAGTTATGATGAATGTGATCGTGTATATTCATTTTGACTTAAAGGACGTTCAAGGGTTAGTATCTGATCATTTATATATAAATGCAAGAATTTTGGTATAACTTTACCATAGTTCATATACTGCGATACAAATACTTGATTAATTAATATATTTTGAGATAACGTTACGACCACCTCTATTAACTATTTCTCCATATATGTCAAAGAAATTAGTCGTAATTATATGTTTACAATAATGCCACTCACAACTAATATGCTATTTATTAAGGCAGTCAAGTATATTGATTATAAACAATATACTATCCTTCATTCAATAGTACAAAAATGGCTAAAAATAGGTTTAAATAAAGTAATTAATACATAGTAGTATATATTTGTCTATTTTCTAAGTTGGTTACAAACAATAAAACATATTAAATAGAATAGGTGTAATATTTTTTTCTATATTTGTAAAAGATTAGCAGAGAGAAGTCTGTTAATGATATAGCGTTTACTATTGTTTTGAGTACAGAAATCGACCAAATTTTAAGACCACTCTAACAATAAGTTGAATGCTCACGTTTTGCGTGGACTTTACTTGTTTGTGGTCGGGTGCTTGGTCGTACCTCTGTACTGACAATGTACTGTCTACGCATATGTTTTATATTGGTAGTATATTTTGAGACAATAGGATCGTCAACATTGAAACAATAATTATGTAAAACTAATAAATTATGAAAAAATTAGTATTATTATTTACACTTGCTTTGTTTGCAGGTTGTAGTGAGGGGACATCTACAGATACAACCATAGAGCCAGCAGAGCCAAAGTCATATACAGTCTCTTTTGGTATGGAAGGTGAGATTACTATTGAGAATACACCATTAACTAGGGCAAGTACTGACGACCTATATGGAATTCAAGTGTGGTCTAAACCTGCTATAAGTACGGATGATTATGTCGCTTATGCTTACGGTCTATTCGATGACAAATCGAAAATGACTATTAAGTTATTAGAGGGGCATTTATACAAATTTCAATCTACGATGGTTGTAGATGGAAAAAATGTAGTACGCACCGACAACCTAGATGATAATTTTTATTGGTATCCTTTTGCTGTTGAACAGGAGACTCAACTAGAAAATAAATTCATATGGAGTACTTCAAATATGCATAGTATAAAATACGGACTTACTTGGACAACAGGAGCAGATGGTGGTAGTGAATATGCTGACCGTCCTTTTGTAGATAGATATTACGGCGAAGCTACAGACTACGCACCTGTGGAAAATGGAAGTGTCATGATTGATATGAAAAGAACTGTCTTTGGTGTAAAGTTTATTGTAAATGATCTGACTGAGGGAGAGTTAATAATTAATATGGAAGACTCGCCTCAACTAACAATAGTAAGTGGAACTACCGAAATAGAAAAACTAGTTACTTTTAACAGTGTCGAATCAGCATGGATTACGGATAATTATACCGAGGATGTACCAATAACTATTACTTGGAAAAAAGCAGATGGTGTAGTAGTTCCGTTGATAAACCAGACTGTGACATTCACTCGAAAACAACTATCAACTATCACCATCAAAATAAAAGATGCAGGGGTAGGTAGTGATATGGATTTAATATTAGAAGCTGGAGACCTTGCCGATGGCGAAGATCATGTCTTTGAGAGTGGAGAAGGAGTTGAAACGCCTGTTGAGCCTTAAATAAGCATTGCATACAACAGTAGTAATAATCTAAACCAGCACAAATAAACAAAGATAATTATTGAATATTGATGCTGTTTTGTTATTTAGTACACACCAATAAAAGTAAAACCCCTCTCAATCAAGCGATTAAGAGGGGTTCTGTGTACCCAGAGCCGGGATCGAACCGGCACGGATTGCTCCACTGGTGTTTGAGACCAGCGCGTCTACCGATTCCGCCATCTGGGCAACTCGGAAGAACAATAAGTTCCCTTATTGCGTCTGCAAAGATATGTAATTATTGTCAATTAACAAACATTAATTGCTAAATCTATTCGTTTATTACCTAAAAAAATCAAAATGGGGCTTAAATCTCAAATTTAAACCCCATTCGTTGATTATAAACAACTATGTATAACTAACTTATTACTTGGTATCAGGTGTTAAGTTATTAGACTTCACATCTTCAAACTGGAGTGCAAGTCCTTTTTCATACGTTTTCATCGCTTTAAGACTCATTCCCATGCTAGAGAAACCTCCATCATGAAGTAAATTCTGCATCGTAACCATACGTGTAAGATCCGAAAATAGTGTCAACACATAATCAGCACAATCGGATGCTGTTGCGTTGCCTAGAGGTGACATACTCTCTGAAAAATCCATCAAGTCGCCAAGTCCTAGAACTCCACTTCCTGCAGTTGTTGGAGTAGGAGATTGTGAGATCGTATTGATACGTACACTCTTCTCTCTTCCATATATATAGCCAAAGCTACGTGCAATTGACTCCAATAGTGCTTTTGCATCTGCCATGTCGTTGTAGCCGTACAATGTTCTCTGTGCTGCGATATAAGATAATGCAACAATCGAACCCCAATCATTGATTGCATCCTTCTTACGAGCAAC
>CAMRBL010000202.1 GCA_947040435.1 uncultured Rikenellaceae bacterium | reverse complement strand
TGAGAGCCATAAATTTGAGATATCTATCTATAATAATTACTTATTTTTAAGTAACTTACTGATTCTTGCCACTGGTGACTTTAACGCCTTCTCCATTCTTTCAGCCATGCCTATCATAAACTCAAAGGCATCTTGCTTGTTCACGTCGAAACTATCAATATCTGATAGTTCACTTTTAATACGGCTCACAATCTTATCATCCTTTCGTTCCCATACTAATTCACCTCCAAATGCACTCTCAACAGACTCTTTTTGCTCAAATAGAAGGTTAAAGATCTCTTTGTTTGCCTCCTTACTACCTCTATTGATATACAACTCCACACGTGCATAGCTCTTTGACACTACAAGGTTGAGAGTTAATCCTGACATTCCAATTCCTTTACCGATCCAATTCTCTTTTGATGGACTATGGTTCTGGTACATATTAGTATGTTTTTGACTTTCTTCGATAAACTCCGACCAAAATTGTATACGCCTCGCATTGTAATTACTTAATGCAACCTGCTCTTTAGCCTCCTCTTGAGCCTTTGAAGCAATATTTATAGAGTATTCTTGAGCCTCTTTAATTGGCAATATCTGCTCAAAGTTTACGAATAACTGCTCACCCATCTGATATGGTGTAACCTTAAAACATTGTGCCCTCAATCCATAGTTAAATAGCCATAAAATTGTAGATGTAACCTCTTTACGAAATTTAGCAGCAACTAAAATTATTCGCTGCGAGTTGAGCGATTTATTTATATCGATATTCTCAATTGCTACACCACCAAAGAAATCAACGATATTCTCCTCTGCATTACCATTTACACCGAGATACTTCTGGTATATATCAATAATACTTCTTTTTGATAGACTCGAACAATAGCTTGCATACTTGAGAGCTTGCCATGTCACATCACGACCAGAATCATCGAGTTTATTTTCGATGACCACCAAGTTCCCCTGCTTATCCAATGCAAGTAGATCGAGACGTTCACGAGTATCATCAAATCCATCAAACTCCTTTTGAATGATTAGCAGCTCCTCACCAAATACGTCGGGACTCTTTACAATCCACTCTTGTAGATGTGCTCTCTCTTCAAAATTTAGACTCAAAAAGCTCTTCTCTTCAAGCCTACATATACTATTGCTATTTTTATCTATACTATACATGATTTGTTAATTTTTATTGCTCTATGTAAGGTGTGATTTTAGTTGTATTATTTACTTACAATATTATAAAGCTCTTCATACGAGCTAACAACATCATATTTAACCTTATCATTACTTATAGCTTTAAAATGCTCTTCTGCACACTTCTTCTTTGCAATTTCAACTCCCCTTAAATTCGCATCAAGAAATTCTAATGTATTTGACTTCCCTTTTGTCTCTGCAACAAAATAAATATGTTTTACGCTACCTTCCTCAAAGGCTACAGCCCAATCGGGAGAGTATTTTCCAAGAGGTGTATTAATATAAAAAGCCTTAGGCAACTTAACATATACCACTACATCTTTCTCTTTGTCAATTTCATTAGCAAAGTCCATTTCAACTTTAGAATCATAAATCAAATGGTCAAACAAATGGTTATCAACACTCATTACATTTACACCCATCTTACCTTTCAATTCACATTTTGTAAATATAGAAGAATCGTGACACTCTTCTAACTTATCATAAGTTATATGTTGAATTATAGACGACGCTTTTTGTTCATTTATTAGTTCAGACACACGAATAATAAACTCTTCAGGATTATATGAGAATTGTTCAAAAACAAGTGGTTGAATACCCGTAAGTATATCCACAACAGATTTACGTGTAAGTCCTGTCCCTTCAGTCAACTTCCCTATCAAATCGTACTTAACATTACTGTTGGCATACAGATCAAAATCCTCATTGCCTTTTTCAGAAACCTTAAATGCCTCACCCGCTTCTAGTTGCCTCTTTGATGCAATTTTAGACATTTCACCAGATGTAATCTTAAGATACATCTTTTTTACGTGGAGATTTTTGTCTATTGACAGTATTGAGTTTTTAACCAATTCAGCTTCATCAAATTTAACAGTATAATAACTTTTAGGAGCAATCAACTTCCATAACTTTTGAAACTCAGTTTTATCAAATTTATCCTTATCAAACTTTAATGTGACATTATTCTTATCAGCATCTTCAGGGACAAGAATCTTAGGATCATAAACAGAGTTCAACACCTCAACAATAGAGTTTGTATATTGAGCTATATCACTATCAAGTTCAATCGTACCAGCAGTTTTATGTTCATAATACTTGTCTGTCAATTCGCCTTTTTTGATATACCCATTTTCAAGTAGAGAGTCGTATATTGTTTGTGACACATCACTTGTTATTACAACGGTCTCTCCATCTGCTGTTTTAAATAACCTATCAGTAAATAACGAAGTATTAACCTTAATCGGTCTGTCACCTATTGCTTCAGCCAGCTCTGATTGTAATTTTTTAGCAAATGAATCATAACTCTCACTAGCAATAACAGTCAGTTTATTGATACGATGAACATCGTCATCCAATACAGAACTATCCATTCTATCGCCAAGACTATTCACACATATACGCAATCCACGTCCAACCTCTTGACGTTTGTTTACATCCGATGAACTTTGTTTAAGCGTACATATCTGGAACACATTTGGATTATCCCAACCCTCACGTAATGCAGAGTGTGAAAAGATAAAACGAAGAGGAGTGGCTCTATCTAAAAGACGCTCCTTAT
>CAMRBL010000201.1 GCA_947040435.1 uncultured Rikenellaceae bacterium | reverse complement strand
CTTGGAATGGAACCTCTCTAAGAAGTGGAGGAAGAAAAGATTATAGAGATGTGCCAAAAGTTTCGCCTCTTAGCTATGTGTATGAGGGGTATCAAAAGGCAGGACACGACTGTTATAAATTCGATAGCCGTACTGAAATAGATATGACATATATATTAGAGACAGACAATTGCGTCCAAAAGTGGTTGCATCCAGCTGACAAACAATTTAATATACTATGGGGTATTGGGAACCGCCATTACCGCCCAGACTTCATAGTTGAAACGATTGGAGAAATATATATAATAGAGACTAAGGCTCGTAAAGACTTATACAGTGATGAGGTACAGCTAAAGAGGGTGGCAGCTATTCAGTACTGTGAAAGGGCTACTGACTATACAGCTACAAATGGGGGTAAACCTTGGAAATATCTACTTGTTCCTGATGACTACGTTGTACGTACACATAAATTAGAGTATATCTTGGCAAAAAGTTTGTAAATTACCGAAGTGTTGAGGTGACAAAAGACAATATACGAGGAAGTAAGTACTCTGTTAACAATCTAAGAACACAGGTTAAATACGCAGAGCTTGACAGAGAGTTGTTTGAGCTATTGCAGAGTGAAGGTGTTCGTGCAAAATTTAGGGTATTGCTAATTTCTACATATCTTCAGGATATGCATATACAGAAGAGAGAGGTTTTGCCACTTATGATAACTATTGGAACTACTATACTACCATTGACAATATAAAACATATATCATGAAAATAAACCCACATGCAGAGCTAAATGCTCAATTGCAAAAATATATAGCTGAACGCAGCCTTATTAATGGTCGTGGTGCAGGATCTATGGAAGAGCTTAATCAATGGATTGCAGAGTTTATGGAGACTTATAACCGCAGGACACTCACAGAGTTCGAGGGTTACTCTCCAGAGCAAATGGCATCTATTATAAATAATCTATGGAAAGAGGACTCTCTAGTGAAGTTCAAGCAACTTGATGCCAGTGATTTTGAGCAAATACCACTACTACGTCAAATGAAATGCCTAACAGATATCCTTAAACGTGATGGTGAAATAAAACTTACCGCTACAGGTGCATTGCCTGTGAAATTACTACCTGAGATATACAAGCAAGGAGTTCCTTGTGAATATATTGAGAAAAGTGGCTGTAAAATAAGATTAGAGGCAGAGTGTTTGACCGTCGAGTTAACGCACATCCTAGCAAAATTAACGAAGGTAGTAAAAGAGCAAAAAGGTGTAATGACCCTAACTAAGAACGGCGAGAAGTTAATCAACGACAATCAAGCTCTCTTAGAGTTAATGATTAAGAAGTTCACAACGGAGTTTAACTTCGCTTATTTTGATAGATGTGAAAGTGATGAAATTGCACTACTTGGTAATGGATTCTCGCTAATCTTATTATCAAAATATGGCAATAAAAAATGTTCCTATAGATTCTATGCAGAGAAGTATTCTATTGCTTTCCCTATGTTGCTAGGTAATATTACACCATCTATGGCCTCATTTGATTTTTTGATAGCAAGTTGTTATGAAAGACGAACATTTGACGTGTATCTTGCAAATTTTGGTTTGATAGAGCGTGAAGAGACAGGTAGTATGAGGGAGCATAACGATGATGTACTCATTAAAAAAAGTCCACTATTCGATAAATTATTTCAAATTACACCTCCGAAGAGATAGTATAAACATCTATTATATAACATAATTATGAGCACTAGTATAGAGGAAGTATTCAATCTTAATGATGACCATCAAATCTTTGAATTTTGCAAGGAATATGCCTTCAGTAATCCAGAATTTGCAGAGATATTAATTCAGCGTTTTTTACCTGATAAAAGCCTAAGCAGTAGCGATAGTATCGTTGAAATTGAAAAGGAGATAGAGCGATGTTTTAGTCATAAATTTGATAAAGCCATGGATAAGTATCGAAGTACGGAGTTAGATTGGCACGCCATAGGCGATGATTCTTATAGATTAATATTGCGTGGTAGGTATTTGCTTGAAAATGGTTTGGTCTCCGAGGCAATACACCTTGCTTTGGGATTGTTGCGTAAGGTTGGTGTAGGGTATGCAGAAGATTTAGTATACCAAGAGACTGACCTAGATTGCTTAGATTTCTCAACAACTGACGCTGTATCGCTCTTAGAGGATGTACTAAAGCATGAATGTATTACCAAAAAAGATGTACTAAATATTGCTAATGAGCTTGATGAGATACGTGTATTAGAGGCTTATAGTGGATATTATTTATGTACATTTGATGCTTTATTGAAGCAGATAGTCTCTATAAAGGCAATTGTGTAATGCAAAGAACATTTATGAGTGAGTTTAAGTATTAGATAGATTTTAGTAATTACTTATAAAAGAGTAAAATTATGATACACGAAATAACCCATATAGGAGTAACTGTGAGCGATATTGAGAGGTCTATTGCTTTTTATCGTGATGTTCTGGGACTAGAGTTTGTGGGCTCTATCACTATGGAGGGAGAGGAGACCGACAGATTGTTTCATATTAAGAATTGTGTCGCTAAAATAGCATATCTTAATGGCAGCAAAGGTTCTCTTACTCCTCCGATTGAGTTGATACAGTTTGTGTCTGAGGATTGCAAAATAGATATACCAACACTAAGAAAGACATCTATTTCTGAGATATGTTTCAGAGTAGAGGATATAGATAAAGTATACAGAGACCTAAAAGCTAAGGGCGTTGAGTTTCTATCTGAGCCACAGTTATTTG
>CAMRBL010000200.1 GCA_947040435.1 uncultured Rikenellaceae bacterium | reverse complement strand
ACACGTACTGACACACTCTTTCCCTACACGACGCTCTTCCGATCTAAAAAACATTATAAATCAGGTGTTTTTGCTCATGCTCCAAGTCGATTGGTATATGACATTGACAAAAAATATACCAAATTGACAGCAAGTGTAGGAATTAATTATTCATCTTCTACTGGTTCAGTAATTTTCTCAGCTATGACACCTGATGTTTATGAAATATTACAGGATTCTTATGCAAAGTGGAAAGATATCAAACTACCAAGTGGAGTTATATATAATTCACTATCTTTTGACTCATTTGTGCAGTGGGTCACAAATTCAGGTACAGAATTTGAAAAGAAGGCAGCAGAGGCAACTATTGCGAAACTCCCAGGTAACTCACAGTTTACTAAACAAATAAATCAAGTTAGCCAACGTTCGACGGCAAAGGATCAGATCGCAGGATATCAATCAATTATAGATTTTGTGCGTAGGGCTAAAGATGTTGAAGCTCAATTAAATTGGGTTAATACAGAGGCAATTGAACTTGCTTTTGAAGATATGTCTAAGTTAGAGGGGTATGATGTGAAAAAAAATCGTAAGTCATTGAATTTTATTTTAGATACTTATCCAAAAGTAAAGGGAAATCTATTTAACGGAGATTCAGAGATCCTAAAACTCGCTGAACAGGTACTTGCTAAAAAACGCGAAATACTACTATCTAATCCAGCGCTAGATATGGATAAGATAGTTGCTACACGTTTTACTCTAGGAGACCAAGCTCGTACGGCCTACGCAAATAAGATGTGTATGCCTTTTAGTAATTATATGGGACTTATTGATGTGCCTCATACTGGTTATGATGCAGAGCTATGTGAGATCTCATCACTTAAAGATGCACAGCCCAAAATAAGGACTATCTATAAGCCTAAAGGTGGAGCTGGTCTTGCTGATCTTCAAATGCATTGGGATGCAGATAGAGTAATGTTTGCGATGCCTCGCCAGATGATACTTGACCCTTTCTACAATCAGGAGTACCCTTCGTGGCATATCTATGAGATTGGACTTGATGGAGATAATTTGAAGTTGATTAGTGATGTAAGCGAGCCAGATCTTGAGTTTGCAGACCCCTGTTATCTTCCAGATGGAAAGGTATTGTTTACTACTAATATTGGATACAATGGTATTCCTTGCGAGCATGGAGAGCGTATAATTATGAATCTTGCGACCTATAATCCAGAGGATAAGTCTATGCGCAAGATAACATTTGACCAAGATGGAAACTGGTCGCCTACAGTACTTGCGAATGGTAAGATTATGTACACCAGATGGGAGTACACCGATTTAACCCACTACTTCACTCGTATTGTTATGCATTCAAATCCAGACGGCACGGAGGCTAGGGCTCTATATGGAAGTGGTTCTTTTTGGCCTACTAGTGTATATGATATGCAACAGCTTCCAGGTACTCCAAGTCGCTTTGTAGGTATAGTATCTGGTCATCATGGAGTACCTCGTTCAGGGATACTTGTTATGTTTGACACCTCTAAGGGGAGAAAAGAGGCTGATGGAGTTGTACAAGAGATTCCATTCAAAGATCGTAAAGTTGAGCCAGTTATTAAAGATAGATTAGTTGATGGTGTATGGCCCCTATTTTCTCGTCCATTTCCATTAAATGATAAGTATTTTGTTGTTACATGTAAGCCGCATAAGGATGCTCTTTGGGGGGTGTACCTAGTTGATGTTTTTGACAATATGACGCTATTAATGGAGAGTGAAGGAGATGGTTATTTGACTCCAATACCTGTTCATAAACGTCAAATACCACCTTCAATTCCCGATAGAATTGTTAAAGAGGATAAAGAGGCATCAGTATTTATTCAAGACATATATGAGGGTGAAGGGTTACGTGGAGTACCTCGTGGTACTGTGAAAAAACTAAGACTCTTTGCATATGAATATGTATATCTAAAATCTCCTTCAGATTTTGATGCCCTAGGAGTTCAGAGTGGTTGGGATTTGAAACGAGTTTTAGGTGAGGTTGATGTTGAGAGTGATGGCTCTGCAATATTTAAAATTCCTGCTAATACACCTATATCTATTCAGCCACTTGATGAGGATGGAAATGCGATTCAATGGATGAGAAGTTGGTTTACAGCCATGCCTGGCGAGTTTGTCTCGTGCGTAGGTTGCCATGAGGATCAAAATACTGTCCCTATTCCTAAACGTTCAATAGCATCAACTAAATCACCATCTAAGATAACGCCACCTAAAGGTGGGGTACGTCCATTTGATTATGAGTTAGAGGTTCAACCCGTTCTTGATCGCAACTGTATTTCGTGCCATACTGGTGACAATGAGTTGATGGACTTGACCGATAACAACAAGAAAGAGTATTTGCGTTGGGGTAATTATACAACACATCGCCATATGAATATGAGTTACTATAATCTGCATCCTTACTTTTATCGTCAAGGACCTGAGGCCGATCTGTATGTACTAGAGCCTTATGAGTATCACGCTTCTAATAGCGAGGCTATGCAGATGTTGGCAAAAGGACACAATGGAGTAGAGCTAAGTAAAGAGGATTATAGCACTCTAGCTCGTTGGGTGGACTTAAATTTACCTTATTTTGGTAACTTTGAGATAGCTGGCAGGTATAAAGGTACATTTGACCAGTATAGTCGTCGTCAGCAGTTGATGCAGAAGTATGCTAATGTATCTGTCAATTGGAAGAAGGAGCTTAATGATTATGCAGCTCTATTAAAACAATCTAATGAGGATAATAGGACTAATATTAGACCTAAGTCTAAGGTAAGTGTTGAGAAGAGGT
>CAMRBL010000199.1 GCA_947040435.1 uncultured Rikenellaceae bacterium | reverse complement strand
GACTGGAGTTCAGACGTGTGCTCTTCCGATCTCCTGAAAATCAACTCTCCTTCTCGCCCTGCATCGGTAGCAACGATTATCTTATCGCAAGAATCAAATAGTCTTTTGATAACTTTGAGTTGAGCCAACACTCCGCTATCTGCATGATATCCCTTATCGGTTTTTACCTGCTTCGGAATAAGCGTAAATACCTCTGGAATAATGGGTAAGTTCTCTTTTTGAAATCCCTTTTTGCCATAGGCTTCTGGAAGTGCCAATGTTATCAAGTGACCATACGCCCACGTTACGGCATATCCATTCCCTTCGATATATCCCTCTTTTTTATCTGTTGCTCCTACGATACGAGCAATCTCACGAGCTACGCTCGGCTTTTCTGCTATTATTACTTTCATACTGTTTTTATTTTTGGATTTTAGTGGGGTTACATTTTGATACCTCTGGATTTGCGTTGTTGCTGTTCGTTAGGCTGAGATTGCTCCTGCTTCAATGACTCCTTAATATCTTTGGTTGCCTCATTGGTCTTGCCCTCTGAATTTACTGATACTTGTGTCTTAGAGTTATTGTCAGGTGTAATCTCCTTGACATTTGATTTGTCGGGATTCCATTTGAGAAAGTCAAACTTGTTTTTCTCGAAATTTGGTTTGACATAAGCATTAAATGGCTCTCCTTTTTTATCAATAAGACCAGTCATATATACCGTTTGCCCCTCCTTTAGTTTTGATTGCTCTTCGGGAGATACATCTCGCCCCAATAATTTATTCGGGACTCTCAATACTTTCTCGGTGGTGCTGGTTTGTTCTTGGCTATAAGATTGTTTCGGAGTCTCACCAAACTTAAATTCAATACCTTTTTTATCAGCATTTACCTGAATATTAGCATTAAATTTCTTACCTGTTTTAGAGATCATGCCATCCACAGCAACCGATTTGCCCTCGGCAAGTGCTTTCTTTTGTTCGTCATTAAGTGTTACACCCTTTATCTCATTGGGTATGCGTACATTCTTAGTATTATATGCTACAATTTGATTAGTCTGCTTGTCGATACTGACAAAGGCAGTGACTTTTTCATTTACGCCTTTAATATTGAGGTTTATTACACGACCTAGATTACCATTTTGAGAAAGATTCTCTTTGTCCTCGGCAGTAAATGTATTCCCATAAAATGGCATGTCAAGTTGTGGCTCTTTCCTGATAGCGTGGATTTTGGGTACAAGACGACCGTCGGCTGTTTCAACTAAAGAGAGTCTAGCATCTGTGCGAAGTGTAATATCATCAACGCTCATTGTTATAGGAAGTAGATGAGGTGATTTGCGATAGTTAAGCATATCATTTAGCGACTTGGATTTTTCCAAATCCTCCTTGTTGATACCAATCTTTTCAAACGCACTCCAATCAATACGGCTTTCATCAAATGGGGTGTACTCCCTTTTCTCTTGTGGAGCAATAATGAGATTGTCGATATCAACTTTAGCACTATCAATTAGTGCCTTATTCTGATCTGGGCGTTTGAGTAGATCCTCTAGCAACTTTGCAACAGAGGTAATATTCTCTACGGCAGCTCTGAAAAATCCTGAATGAGATGGCTTTTTCTGCTGACGAAGATAATTTGATAGGAAGTTCTCTAAGGGGTTAGAGTGCTTGTCGAATTTAAGAAATTGTGTCTCATTCTCCTTGATGGGACTAACTTTTTTCAGTGTTCCATCATCACTAATACCTGCCACGACATTGAGCTTTTCGCCTACATCGTCTTTAACTAATAGGACCTCTTGGTCTTTTAAATTTTCATCCATAATCAACTGATTTTAATAGCATCAACATTAATGCTGAGACGAAAGTAGTATGAAAGTATGGGTGATAAATGCTTTCTAAAATAAGTGGTTGAGAGTGGCACCGAGAAGGATGAAAGAGGAATTTTATAATTAACATTTACTCGTGATATTATGTATTTAGAAATTATTTTTGCGTTAAATTATAAACCAAAAAATACATAAAATGGCAACAGTGAAATTGATTTTAGAAAAGAAACGACCACTTAAAAGTGGAACATACCCTTTGGTATTTAGAATTATCCATAAAAGAGATAAACGTATAATTAGTACATCATTTAAGTTGTACGAAGCAGAATTTGATGGTATCAGTCAGAATCTCATTTTTATGTCAGATGATGTGAAAACTCACAGATCGGTGAGTGAGATAAATAGGAAGTTGCAGGATATGCGACTTAATATCGAAACTTATATTAGAACACGAGAAGAACAATCGATTGATTATACCGTAGAGCAAATCGTATCATACTTTAAGCCAAAGGATAGAAATTTGATTTACCAAATCGACTTGCTAATAGAGCAAAAAATATTAATGGAGAAGCTAGGTACTGCAAGAGCATATAGAAGCACAAAATCAACACTAATTAAATTCAAGGGTAAACAACCGATTGATATTAATAGTATTGATGCTGTATTTGTTAAATCTTATGAGGTGTTTTTAAAAAAGAGTGGTGTTTCAGACAATACCATTAATTTCTACTTTAGAAATATTAAAAGTATATACAATCAGATTTTTATTACAGAGATTGATAAGCCAATTTTAAATCCTTTTGTAGGTTGTAGGCGTAAGGTTGTTAAAACAGCAAAACGTGCTATTCCAAAGAATCTGATAAGTGAGATTAAGAAATTAGATATAAATACATTGAGTAAATCGCAGATATTCTCAAAGGATCTGTTTATGTTTAGTTTTTACACCAGAGGCATGCCATTAGTAGATATCGTGAATTTAAAGAAAATAGACATTAACTGCAATAGTA
>CAMRBL010000198.1 GCA_947040435.1 uncultured Rikenellaceae bacterium | reverse complement strand
CTACACGTACTGACACACTCTTTCCCTACACGACGCTCTTCCGATCTCTATCAGGAGGATGTTCTCTTTACCAACGAATATCTCAGATATGTCGATAGTGCTTTTTTGTCCACAGAGTCGTTCTATAACTATCGCCGTGAGCGTGGTGCCTCTCTGGCAACAAACGTATTGACTAAATATAGCTACCAAACTCTACGTGCGATGGCGCACTCCATCCTGCTCTCCTCTGCGCCATTATTCGCTGGGGATAGTAGCCGCATCAATCAAGCAGCATTGCGAGTGTGTGTCGATAAATATTTGGCAGATATAAATGGCTGCTGTATGGCGTTCTATCGTGTACACAACCTTAGCAGCCTCCAGACCCTGCGACGTTGTATTGTCGAGGATATATTGTTGCTGAGATCCACCATCCCCTTTGATGAGCTGGGTGGTCGTTTTCGAATGAGTAAAAAAATGATGATCCACGCACCGTTTATTTATGGTGTACTGTTATATATCTACCTGAAGACAAGGCTGAATTGAGTGGATGTAATTACGATCTCTATACTTGTTGGGATACCCAACTTAGTACGGAGAGTAGGTTGAGACTCAAAAAATCGTAACTTTGAATTATTGGTTCCCGTGATCAGAATATCCTCCACCCAGCGAGCCTTCATATCGGTGAGTACCGATTTACCCGTATTGCACCCCTCCCACAAGTGGCATTCATAGCCCAGATGAGAATCCATCTCGCCCTGAAGTATCTGCTTTTGCACTTGAGCGTGCAGAGCTTTCATGAATTGACTTAAAGAATCCTTGCTAAGCATCTCGCTAGCCGCGGCTTGAGGTTTCTTTTTTGACATAATATTATTTATAGTGCCAATTCAGGCGTTATTAATTAAAATGAAATAACAAACTGAAATTCTGATATATACAATTGTATAAATCAGAATTATTTTGTACCTTTGCTCGTAATTATTTTACTAATCCTAGAGTGCGTAGTGTGTAAATTGAGTATGCCATGTATACAACTGAAATATAGATGACAAAAAAGATAAGTTTAAATGTGTTTTTATGTGCCATTAAAGATATCTTTAGTGAAGTTTTTATTTGTTTAAATATAGTCTCTAGATTTTTAGTTTTGTGCAGTCCAACTATTTGTACAACTGCAAATTGTCTAAACTCTTCTTTGTGTCCTAAATGTAGTGTACACATGCGAAAATCACACCTATTGGATCAAAAAAACAATGTTTTTATTGTTCGTAATTTATTTTTTAGACACATAAATTATACTGTAATTTATGTGTTGAATCTGCTTGCAATAGTTTTCAATATAGGTAAACCAGATGTTATTTTATCAACAACGATTTAAAATAGTCACAAAAAGCCTTTTGAAACAGCATCTAACGCATGAAAAGAACAACTAATAAATTCCAATATGTTATTGTGGCAATGACTCTATCTTTTTTGAGTGTATCTACATATGTTCATAGTCAAGATGCTTCATTGGTCGATTCCCATGCTGTTGGGGTCTATTTTAGGTTAGATGAAAAGAATATTGATGAAATGCATATGTCTAATTCAGAAGCATTTAATCGGTTAGATAACATTCTTGAAGATGTTAATATGCTTTCAGAACTAGATACTTTAACGATTATTGCAACGTCTTCTCCCGAAGGAGAATGCAAATATAACCTTAAACTTGCTCAAGCGCGCGTCTTGAATTTAAAACAAACTTTAGTTAGTCGATATCCTATTTTGGAGATAGCAACGATACTAGAGGATGCTTATGTTGTTGATTGGCACGAACTAAAGAGGTACATAGAGGCAGATTATAATATGCCATGGAGAGATGAAGTTATAAAAATTATAAATCAAGGTAGAGGGGTAGAGTCTATTAAGTTGAAACAACTGAAAGATGGAGAATCTTGGAGATATATAAAAAAGAACGTACTACCTTATTTTCGAAACGGTGATATCTTCATTCGCTTAAGAATTAAAGTTCCGTCCCTAGATTTAGGGGGAGATCACTCAATGTTCGGTGAGTTAAATAACAAGCCAGTAACCAGAGATGGCAACATATTAAAATCTAATTTCAGAGATGCATATTTAGGAAAAGAAGATGAAATAACAAAAGATCTTAATATACGTTTTGCACTGAAAACAAACCTTTTATATGATATCCTAGCGACTCCCAATATTGCGCTTGAGATTCCTATTGGCAACCATTGGAGTATTCAAGGAGAGTGGACGTTCCCGTGGTGGGTATCGAGTAATAATAGTAAAGCCCTGCAAATTCTATCGGGCAATATTGAAGGGCGGTATTGGTTAGGTAGCAAGATAAATCGTAGTCGCAGACAACTTTTTACTGGTCACTTTTTCGGTTTGTATGTTAATGCCGGAATATATGATTTGCAAAATGATGAAGGTTATCAGGGCGAGTTTAATAAGTCTGTTGGCTTCTCCTATGGATATGGAGTACGACTGACGAATAGTTTTAATATGGAGTTTTCAGTCGGATTTGGATATCTATCTACCGACTACTCTAAATACAAACTTAAAAATAATGAACTTGTGTGGCAGAGTGACAACAGCTACACTTGGGTCGGTCCAACAAAGGCTAATATATCGTTAGTGTGGTTGATCGGCAATAAAAAGAGAGGAGATCGTAGATGAAATATTTAATATATATACTTTTGATATGTGTATTGTTTGGATGTGAGCGCAGGCCGCTGATACGCGAAACAGGAGGTAGTTGCACTATTATAATTAATACCAATTGGTCACAACTACCGCACAAGCCATTGGGTATGAGTGTAAGATGTTATCCGAGAGATGGA
>CAMRBL010000197.1 GCA_947040435.1 uncultured Rikenellaceae bacterium | reverse complement strand
ACGCTCTTTAGTGAGCGAGCCTGCTTCTTTACGGCGGTATCCGAAATATCAAAACTATCTACAATCTCGATGTCTCGATCTTTTGCATAGCTATCTTTATACTCATTAAAACTACTGATAACATCTGGTCGCTCAATTACCTCATTCGCAAACTCATCCATATCAAAGGAGTCCTTCTCCTTGAAGAACTTAACAGTCTTATTAATAAGGTCGGCTTGATCTGCTTTCGTAATACCCTCAAACTCTTTTGGAAGGTCATTCACAAAATCTTTTGCTAGGGTCATAAGGTTTTGAGTGTTGTGATACTTATCTTGACGCTGCCTAACGTGCAGGAAGTCATCAACCCAGTAGTGAGCCTCTGCACTCTTATTGGTATTGTCTACGATAGCCACTACATAACCGCTCTCTTTATCCTTATTGAATATCAAGCACCCTTTATCTAGCTTATTAATATTAACGCCTTCTTGGCTCTCAATCTCAAAGTTGTCTCCCGAAGAGATAACATTTAGGAAGGTATCTTTATTCTCCGACTTGAACAGCCCCACGGCATCTACCATATCACCATCAATTATGCAATCTGTAAAATATACCACATAAAATTCACCACTCTTAATTTTGGGATGGTTGCTCTGTTCTGAAAGGTGTTTAGCAAGGTTGATAGATTGCTCATGAAGACAATCAGGGTCATCAAATATCTTTGATACATAAGCAAACACTTCGTTTAGACGTATATCTGCATCGTGGAATAGATTGTAATATTCGCTCGACTTAAACGCCGTAACGAAATAATGGACAAGGATACTGCTCACATTATCATCCAACTCAATACTAGATATTGAGTATTTACTATTATCAAAACTCTCTTTCCTACCAACATTATGAACTGATAGGTGTTTTATAGAGTCATTTTCACAGAATATCATCTTAGCTCTTTATTAATTCAAAAATATCATCTTATACTAGCAAAGCACCGACAGAAGAAATATTCGTACCTTTATAGTCTACTAAACTTACATATAGGTTCTTTAAACTTTCAACCTAATATATGGGCATAAAAAAAGGGACTAAAACAGGTTTAGTCCCTGAATTAGTCCCTTGATCGTGTAAAAGCTTAATAGTCAAGCTTCTTTGCGGAGAGAGAGGGATTCGAACCCCCGGTACCTCGCAGTACAACGGTTTTCAAGACCGCCGCATTCGACCACTCTGCCATCTCTCCATGCTTAGTGGAAATCTTCAGTACAAAAGTATGGCATTTTTTCTATACTTCCAAATGTTTTGATGTATTTTTTTAATCTTTTTTTATCATTAAATCGCAACTACTTAATGCATAGCGACTTACTATTTATTTATTTTTCATTAATTATCCTTACATGTTATATATTTTTCTAATATTATAACATTAAATAGTAATACACCTCATATTCTATACTTTTGGCGAGGCTAAAAACTATAAAATATGCCTTTATTTGAACGAAAAATAAATAATACATAAACAAATGATGGTATATAATCTCATTATTTCAACGAATATACAATTTAATAACACTACATATAATACGACAAACTTAAATATCCATAAAATTCTATCGAATGCTCTATAAATACATATAAACAGAATGACTGCATCCAATCAAAACACTCTTACGTACCCTCGCGGTCAATAAATAAAGTACCCTTATACAATGCAAATAGACACCTATATCTTAATATATATGCAATTAATTTGGTAATCCCCAAAAAAAGCATTAATTTAGGGTGCTATTGCATAAAAAATAAGTAACCTAAATAAATAGACTCAATATGTTTACACAAGAAGATTTACTACAAATTCAAAAGCATGGACTAACTCAAAATACTGTAGATGTTCAGCTTGCCAATTTCAAATTGGGATTTCCAACCTTGAAAGTTGTTCGCGTTGCCTCCCCAGGAGATGGTGTATTAATTGCGACACAAGAGATAATTAATAGAAGTGTAACTCACTATGAAGATAATATTGACAAAATAAAGGTAGTGAAATTTGTCCCTGCCTCAGGAGCTGCAACTCGTATGTTTAAGGAGCTATTTGAGTTTGTTAATGACAACAAGAGAGGTGAAGGTATTGATTTCCTGCTAGACAATATTCAACAGTTTGCATTTTGGCCTGAACTAAAAGCCATACTACCCGATGGTGCTGATGACAAGGGTATTGTTAGCATGATTATCAAAGAGGGATTGTGCTACGGAGACAAGCCTAAAGGGTTGGTTACATTCCACAATGACCCTGAAGGAGGACGTAAGGCAGTCGAGGAACATCTGGCAGAGGGTGCAACTTATGCAACCTCAAATGGGGTTACTTCAATACATTTCACAGTTTCATCAGAGCATATGGACGGATTCAAGGCTCTTTTATGCGAAAAAACACCTCTTTACGAGAAAAAATATGGCGTTTCTTACAATATTACGTTCTCTTCTCAAAAGCCTTCAACAGATACAATAGCAGTCAACCCAGACAATACTCCTTTTCGTCAAGAGGATGATACTCTTCTGTTTCGCCCAGCTGGTCATGGTGCCCTGATTGAGAACTTAAATGATATTGATGCAGATATAATTTTTGTTAAAAATATAGACAACGTTACTACTGAGGCTCAAAGAAAAGATACAGTATTATACAAAAAGACACTTGCAGGTATACTTATAGAGATTCAACACAAAGAGTTTGAACTTTTAGAATCTCTTGAAATTGATAATATTGATTTAAATCCAGTCGTAGACTTTATAGAGAATAAATTATGTGTTAAATTACCTAAAATCTACACGACAGAACTATTAAAAGAGATTCTCAATCGAC
>CAMRBL010000196.1 GCA_947040435.1 uncultured Rikenellaceae bacterium | reverse complement strand
CTACACGTACTGACACACTCTTTCCCTACACGACGCTCTTCCGATCTGGTTTTCTTGGATGCAGGGAACTGCCCTACGCGGACAGCGCTGCGTGATCGCAGAGAACTATTGATTTTTTAGGTTGTTTAGGAAGTTGTTTAATTTTTTTACAGACTTATATCCTGGATATTCCTCAAATTTACTATTCAGATCGTAGCCTGCAAGCATTGGGTGCTCTAAGCGATTAAGATCGTCAATAGATTCCGATGAAATACCTCCACTCAAAATAAATGGCGTAGCTCCATTGTAAGAATCTAATAATCTCCAATCAAAACGCAACCCTGAACCTCCTCTATTTTCGGTTTTAGTATCGAACAAAAAGTAATTACACACCGATGTATATGGTAACACCTGATCGAAGTCATATATTGTGCCGATTTGAAACGCTTTTATTACCTCAATATTCATTTTTAGAACCTCACGACAATAATCGGGCGTTTCATCTCCATGCAACTGTACAACATCAAGAGTAAACTCCTTAATTTTTTCCTTTATAAACAGAAGTTCAGCATCAACAAATACACCAACACGCCTTACGGAAGTTGGTAAATACCCTAGTTTTGCAGCGACATTTCTTGGCGATTTTGGATGAAAAATAAACCCCATCATATCTATATTAAGGCTCTCAACGTCTCGAATATTATCGTCATATAACATTCCACAAACCTTAACTAACGTCCCCTTTACCATAGTTAAATTATTTAATTATATAGATTTTATAAACTCGTAAAGTGAATCCGAAGGACTCTCTGTTTTCATAAATTGTTCACCGATTAAAAACCCTTGATACCCTATTTTTTTGAGCTTACGAATAGTTTCAACGCAATCTATTCCACTCTCCGAGACCTTTACGAGTTCACTTGGAAGAAGATCATACAGACGAAAAGAGTTATCAATATCAGTATGGAATGTCCCTAGATTTCTATTATTCACTCCAACCATATCTATGTACTTATTTATGTATCCGAGTTCTGTCTCAGTGTGAAGTTCCAATAAAACTTCCATATCCAAATAGTGAGCCATAGAGGCAAACTTAGAGCACTCCTCCTCTGTGATTGCGGCAGCAATCAAAAGCACTGCATCAGCCCCCGAAGCCTTTGCCTCAATCAATTGATACTCATCTACAACGAAATCTTTCCTAAGTATAGGTATCGTAACCAGACTCCTAGCCTCCTTCAAGTCCGAGAGAGTGCCCCCAAAATAGGACTCATCTGTAAGTATAGAGATTGCAGATGCCCCAGCATTTTCATATAAAGGGGTAATAAGCGATACATCTGCACCCTCTTTTATCCAACCCTTAGAGGGGGAGAGACGCTTGAACTCAGCAATTATTCCACTACTAGAGTTCGCTAAATAACTACTCATAGAGAGCTTCTTGAACTCCGTTTGATCTAACTCATAAATCAATTCAGATGTTGAAATTATTTTTTTCCTCGCTTCAACTTCAATACGCTTATCTGCTATAATACGATCTAAAATATCTACCTTCATAAATTTAGTTATTTAACTTTATAAACTCTTCAAATACTCTATATGCACTACCACTAGCTATGGAATCATACGCAATAGACATGCACTCTTCGATAGTTTTATTAGGCTCTTTCATCTTAACAGCAAAGGCGGCATTGATTACAACTGCATTTATTTGACTACTCAAAGCTTGACCTTTTAAAACCTTTATAAAAATTTCAGCCGCATCACCAATACTATAACCTCCGAAGAGTTGGTCTGGACTATTTCTAGGTAATCCGAACATCTCTGGAGTGTATAAATTTTCGGCACTATTAGAGGTAACTTTAAATGTCTCTGTTAGCGAGATCTCATCATAACCATCAAGTGAGTGGACAATAGCATATGGAGTAGCACTATTTTGTAGAGTGTAGTGGTACATCCTCAGCAACGGTAAATTGTAAACCCCTAACAGTTGGCATGTTGGCTTTGCAGGATTAACCAAAGGACCAACCATATTAAATATTGTCCTTACACCTAGTGCCTTGCGTATTGGAGCAACAGACTTCATAGCCTCATTAAATAGAGGTGCGTGTAAAAATGCCATCCCACACTCATCAATTGAACGCTCTAACCTACCCTTGTCATTTGTAAATTTAGCACCTAAAAACTCCAAAACATTACTCGCTCCACTAATCGATGTTGCCCCATAATTTCCATGTTTAGCAACCTTATATCCTGCACCAGCAACAACAAATGCAGCAGCAGTCGATATATTAAAGGTATTGCGTCCATCTCCTCCTGTACCAACAATGTCGATTGGCTCAAATGCACTTAAATCTACAACATTTGCAACCTCCAACATCGCATCTCTAAAGCCCAAAAGCTCATCCGTAGTGATACTCCTCATCAAGAATGCAGTGATTACCGATGCTGTTTGAGCACCATTTATCTCTTGGTTTGCAATGCCATACATAAGTCTTTTAGCCTCAACCTGACTCAAGTGTTGATGTTCAAATAACCGATTCAATAGCTCTTTCATATTGTAGTCTTTACTGATTTAATAAAGTTACTTATCATCTCTTTCCCCCCTGGAGTCAACACTGATTCTGGGTGAAACTGAATACCATATATTGGTAGGTCTCTATGTTGAAGAGCCATTATTTGATCCTCCTCACTAATAGCTGTAATCTCTAAACACTCCGGAAATCTCGCCCCATCTACAACCCATGAGTGATAACGACCTACCCTCTGTGTACTATCCATATTTACGAAAATAGGGCTCGTCTTTACGATCTTTATATCGCTATCAACACCATGAAATACTTCACTTAGATTCAAAAGTGAACCCCCAAATGCCTCCGAAATAGCTTGATGACCAAGACAAACACCTAAAATAGGTCTCTTATCTGCATACTCCCTAATTATTGGT
>CAMRBL010000195.1 GCA_947040435.1 uncultured Rikenellaceae bacterium | reverse complement strand
TTAGATTTACTAGTTATACCAGCTACTTCCATATTAAGTCCTGGAGGCATTTTATTCGCAAATTGAGGCCCATACATCCAAAGTGTAGCGGTGTCTGCCACTGTCGTGATAACCTCAAATTCAACTTTATTTGCTTGTGTGAACACTTTTCCTTCTGCATCAATAGATTTTAAAGTTCCTACAAACATTAGCTCCTTTAGTGGTTTTTCATCTGGTGTTGGTGTTGTTTCTGGTGTTGGAGCTGGTGCTGGTGTCTCATCTTTGCTACAAGAGATAGCTAATAGTGATGCTAGCGCAATTGCAATTACAACTAATTTTTTCATTTTTTTTTAATTTTTTGATTTATAAATTAATATTTAGTGTGATTCCGAATGTTTGTGGACGTCCTTTATGAGTAAAAGAGTTTCCGATAGATTTAAAATGATAGGTGCTATAATCGGTATTTGTTAAGTTTTTACCCCAAATACCGATAGAAAAATCATTGTTTTCTAGGAAAATAGAGCTGTCCAAAAGAGCGTATGCACTTTGTGAGGTTGTATTACTTTCATCCCAATATATCTTACCAACACCTCGTATGCCTGCATTTAGTACGAGCTTATCTGCCCATGATCTGTTTATAGGAATTGAGTATCTTAATTGAGTTGATAGCGTGTGTCGTGGGGCGTATGGCACAAATTTACCTTTGTAATTACTCTTTCCATCTGCGTAGTCAACGAATTTAGCGTTTGTATATCCGTAGCTTGCAGTGGCTGTAAATTGCTTTGTAATATCTGCATTAAGAGAAAACTCTGCTCCGTAGTTGCGTGTTTGACCTGCGTTTGTCATCATTCTACCTGTTGTCATGCCATCAGGGAAGATTGTTAGTTGTTGGTCCCTACAATCAATATAGAATAGTGCAAAGTCAGCTTTTATTCCCGTATCTCGCCATAAAAAGTTACCCCCAATTTCATAATTCCAACTATACTCAGGGTTATACTTCTCAATATCTTCTGCCTTATACTGGGAACTCATGCCTGAAATTTCAGACATCATCTGCTGTTGTAGAACGTCTGAGAACATCTGTGTGTTGAATCCCCCAGCTTTATATCCTTTTGATATTGAGCCATATAGAGAGCCAATGTTGTTGATCTTATATAATATAGATACTTTGGGTAGAATCTCAATGAATGATTGTTGTAGCTCCTCATTATTATCTATAATAAGATTTTCGGGATACTTAGCTCCGCTCTCTCTATGTATGGCTTGGTAGTTCGTGTTAGTGTAGTTGTTATATTTTAGTCGAGACGATTCGTAGTCAATACGGATCCCTGCTGTAAAGTTCCAATGCCCAACACTATATTCTGATTGGTGATATATTGCGAATCCAAAGTTTGGGATTTTAAATCTACTCTCAAGTAGAAGTGTTTTGTCTAACCACTCGTAGTCGTACTCAGGATCATGTTCGTTTGCATTTGCTAAGATAAGATCATTAATCCCATCCTCTTTAAATGTCACTGGCGCATCCATGTTAGTGTGCTTGAAGAAGCCAAATGCTCCAAATAGCCAGTTGTATGGAGACTCTCCAGTATGAGATTTTATAACTATATCCTCTGTAATGTTATGCTCCTTTACGGCTTGTTGGAGTGTGAAGTATGATACTGGTCTAAAGTCATTATCAAGAGTCATTATGTTATCTGTGTAGTGATAGCTTGTTATCCCTGATATAGAGAAGTTATTGTAATCTTTACGAATCGTCAAGCCGTAGCTCATGTTTGTGCGGTTGAAAGTGCTAGGGTCATTATAGTTTATCTCGTCACTATCTATTAAGGCGTAGGCATATCCTCCCTGTTTGAGAAGTGAAAAAGAGATGGTATTATCTATTGATAGACCATTTGTTCCTCTCCATTGAACTCTCAATCTAGCACCTCCAATATTTTCCCAATCGACTTTTTCATCCGTTGCTACGTTGGTGAAAAATCCATCTGTGTGTGAGAAGTATCCCGAAACACCTATTCCGAGATTATGATCTATTTTGTGGTATGAAGATGCGCGAGCTTTCCAGCTATTACCGTTGCCGTACTCAATTCCAAATCTGCTCCCTTGAAAAGCGAGTGGAGATGTTGTGTATACATTAATTAAACCACCCATTGTATTGCGACCAAATAGTGTGCTTTGCGGACCTCTTAGAACCTCTATTCGCTCAACGTCTGCCATCTCGAAGTCAAAGTTATCTTTGCTTAGTATAGGGACGTTGTCGACATTCAAACCAATAACGGGTTGGTCAATCCGAGCGCCAAGACCTCTTATGTAGACAGAGGAGGTGATCCGAGAGCCATAGTCTGGCATATACAGGTTGGGTACTAGTTCAGATATATTTTTGAGACTAGAGATTCCACTCTCTTTAATTCTCTTGCTATTGATTATAGACGAAGTTATTGGCTGGTTGTAAAAAGATACGCCTTGTTTTATCGAAGAGACCTCGACACACTCAATCGACATGGTTGTGTCGATGATATTATCGCTAGGAGTCGGATCATTATCCGATGCAGAGAGCTGTAACGTATATAGTAAAAGTAGGAGTAAAAGGGGTATTTTATAGATAGTCATATTTGCATTAATTCAGACTACAAATAAACGACATTATTCTGAACTACACAATCCTCATTTATGAGGAATTTTCATACTATTTTTACAACGATTCTATATTTACGAATCCATTTGCAATTGCGTATATCGTCAAGCCAGCAACAGATTTTATTGCCAATTTTGAAACGATACTTTTGCGATGAGAGATGACTGTTGTCACGCTTATGTGCATAGTATCTGCAATCTCCTTGTTAATGTATCCTCGTGCAATTAACTTTAAAACTTCACACTCTCTAGTCGATAGAGTCTGTTTTACAGATCGGAAGAGCACACGTCTGAACTCCAGTCACTCCGGAGAATCTC
>CAMRBL010000194.1 GCA_947040435.1 uncultured Rikenellaceae bacterium | reverse complement strand
GAGATTCTCCGGAGTGACTGGAGTTCAGACGTGTGCTCTTCCGATCTGTACAAATACAAAGAGATGAAGATTAAGATGCGTATGGGACTTACATCATTTAAACATGTAGGTATATTTCCTGAACAAGCATCTAATTGGAACTACGCATATGACAACATTAAAGATATTGCGTCTAAACAAGCTACTAAACCAAAAATCCTAAACCTATTTGCATATACAGGTGGTGCGACTCTTGCGGCGTGTTCTGCTGGTGCGGACGTTACGCATGTAGACTCGGTGAAACAAGTAGTATCTTGGTCTAAAGAGAATATGGAGCGTAGCGAACTCGATGGAATACGATGGATTGTTGATGATGCACTAAAGTTTGTAAAGCGTGAGGTAAAAAGAGGATCTATATATAATGGTATCATACTTGACCCACCTGCATACGGACGTGGACCCGATGGTGAGAGGTGGATATTAGAGCAAAATATTAGTGAATTACTTGAGGCTTGTTCTAAAATTTTAGCTCCAAAAAATGGATTCCTAATTTTCAACTTATACTCGATGGGACTCTCTGCCCTACTCGCAAAGAGTGCAACTAATCAACTCTTCGGTAAGGCTGAAAACGAAGAGTTTGGAGAGCTTTATTTTGACGATAACAGTAATAAATCACTCCCTCTTGGAGTATTTTATAGATTTAGACGATAAAGTAGTGAACTGCCCTCCGAGGAGGGCAGTTATCACAAACTAAAATAACATATGTGCGATAAGTGCAATGATTGGTAGTGATATAATTGTCCTCTGCAAAAATATAATAACTAAGTCCATAAAAGAGACAGGAATTTTAGAGCCCAAAAGAAGACCTCCAACCTCTGCCATATAGATAAGCTGCGTTACAGATAGCGCCGCAATAACAAACTTTGTAATTGGTGCTGTGACCAACCCAGCAGCCATTATTGAGGGAATAAACATATCTGTAAAACCTACAAACATAGTTTGAGAAGCAGCCTCAGCTTCGGGTAGTTGGAGCAACTCCAACAGCGGAACAAAAGGAACTCCTAACCACTGGAAAATTGGCGTGTACTCCGCAAGCACCAAAGCCGTAGTGCCAATAGTCAATACAACTGGTACAATACCAAACCAGAGATCTACAACATTTTGCGCCCCCTCCTTAAAAAACAATACAACAGAGGTATTCTTCTTTGTTCTATCTACTGCTTGGTGAAGCCCCCATGTAAATAGGTTGTGACCTGAGGGTATAACCTCTGTATCATGCGCCTTATGCCCCTGATAATATATACTCTTCTTTCGAGACAAAGGTGGAATACGTGGTGTTATTATAGCGTTAACCAAACCAACAAAAGAGATTGTAAGGTAGAACGGAATAAACATCTCTCCCAGTCCAACAGTTTCAATCACAACAAGACTAAAGGTGATTGAGACGGCTGAGAACGTTGTACCAATTATCGCAGCCTCTTTCTCCGTATAGTACCCCTGTTCAAACTGCTTACTCGTGAGCAAAATTCCGATAGTCCCATCTCCCAACCACGAAGCAACACAGTCAATTGAAGAGCGACCCGGCAACTTAAAAATCGGGCGCATAACCTTTGTTAGCAGCACCCCCACAAACTCAAGCAAGCCAAAATTCAACAGAAGAGGTAGAAATAGACCTGCCAAAACAAAAACAGATAATAGAATTGGAAGTAGACTATCTAAAACAAGCCCGCCAGTACTACTACCCCATATAAACTCTGGTCCAAGTTTAAAAAGTATCATAAATATATATATAGAGGCAAATAGTCTAACAACGATCCAAAACCATGGCGGATTGAATAGCGTCCGCAGGTATCGACTCTCCATAATTACCTTAGGTTTGAACAACAATGTTACCACAGTAATGGTAGAGGAGATTAATATAACTCCTAAAATTAAACTATCAGAGATCGGAGATATGGCTTTAAGTACCATTTTTGAGAGTACGGCAATCAGTATTGTCATCTCATCATTGTAACTAATCGGGAAGATGAAAAGCAGTATACCAATAAGTGACGGTATGATGAATTTCATTAAATCTTTGTTTGTCATAAAGTATATAAAGAGTTTCAATATATCTAATTAATATCAAGTAACTCGACAAAAGTACAAATTAAATTGTATTTCAGTTGCACTATATAGCTGTTATTTCATATAACGTAGTGCCCTACGCACACATTAACTTTATCAAAAAACAGTAAAACCACAACCATAATAGAAACAATTTATTAAATTATCATATCAAAACAAATATTTTTTAATAAATATAAATAGTTTATTAAAAAAAAACGGTACATTTGCAGACATATATAATGCAAAAATGACAAAATTTACAAAAAATAAAGATGATCGCTTTGATAACGATCGCAATAAGGGAGCAAGAGACTCTAAATCAGACGTTTCGATGTTTAGCCGAGATAAAAGATCAAATAAATCTTCAAGCGAAGATAGTGGACGTAGTCGCGACCGATCAACTAGCTCTTATGGAAGTAAATCGAGCGCAAAACCTCGCAACTCTTACAATCCTAATTTCACAGCAGATAACAAACTAAAATCGTCTGGTAGACCGAATGATTTTAGAAGTGATGCTGACAACAATAGAAGAGGCGACAGATCTAATAGTGGATCAGAGCGCAGTGGATCTTCTTTTGGAAGAAAAGATAACGATACATCGTACAATAAATTTAAAAAAGCTTCTACTGGAAATTTTGAAAAAAGATCTGATAGTAGAATTAACAGAGATTATAACGACAGTTTCGAAAATAGATCGGAAAGCAAACCTAGCAGAGGTGGTGACGATAGATTCGAGAAGAGATCGGATAGCAGACCTAGCAGAGGTGGTGACGATAGATTCGAGAAGAGATCAGACAGCAGACCTAGCAGAGGTGGTGACGATAGATTCGAGAAGAGATC
>CAMRBL010000193.1 GCA_947040435.1 uncultured Rikenellaceae bacterium | reverse complement strand
AGAGAGATTAACAACAATCCAAATCCTATTGCAAATCCAGAATCTATACATCGCAAGACAATTCTTGTTACGATACCATCTGCGAAGAAGAGCGAAATGCTTAAGAAATTTGCTAAGAAATTTGAAGATGCGATACGTAACACATTCTCAACAACTAGTGGAGCTACACTTGTAATACAAAATGATAGTGCACATACCGATGAAATAACTATCGTTACGCTTACTTATTGCTTTCCAATGCGTTGTATCGAGTGGCTGCCTAAGTTAGAACAAAGGTATTTAGCAATGATTAATAACTCTAATATACAACTTGCCAATGATGCTAAAATAATGTTGCATTGTGAGGGAGATGGATCTCAATACCCTTCAATGACTGTAGCTGGTGATTTAAAACCAGAGGAGTATATCCCACATATATATCTTGCTGGGGTGTTAGGTATTATTCAGTATGGTGAAAATGAGCTTGAAGAGAGTGGATGGTGTTTTGCCAATAAAAATAAATTTGGACGTGTAAAAATGACGCTCATATCTGAGACATTCGTAGACATAGCAACTAGTGTGAATTTAACCAATGAGCTACGAGATACTATTGTTGATATGGTCGATACTGTTATTAGTGATCCTGAAACCAAAAAATCTGAGCGAGACAGGCGCGAAGAGGTAATTATTGAATTCTACAAAGACCATATTACTAAAGAGTGTGTTTCTAATGCTTCGATAGAGAGATGGGAGCAACTAACAGAGGATACTATTAAATTAAGTAATTTAAAAAAATAAAAAAATGGCACAAGAAAGAAATGGTGGTTCAAGACTAAAATATGGTATTTGCTTGAATACAGAGGATGATTGCGAAATGAGCAAAGCTATAAATAATAAGAAAGGCAAACCAATTCAAGAAGTTCGTGGTTCTAAGCCTTTTGAATGTAGCAAATGTGGTGAAGAACTCAAAGAGGTTGCAGCACCAGCAACACCACTTAATTTGAAATTAATAGCTGGATGCGTAGCTGGAGTGTTGTTATTATCTGGAGTAGGTGCTTTTGTGATGAACATTAACAGTCCGGAGGTAACATCTTCTAAACCAGAAGTTGATACAGTAATAGCTGCACAACCCGACCCAGCAGAAGGTGTTGTGCCGCCTAACACAGAACCAGTTGAAGCGTCTGATCCAGTAGTAGTTGAACCGTCTGACGCATTGGTTTTAGATTATGCAAAATGGAGTGGCAGCGTTCGCAATGGCAAAGCTCATGGACAAGGCGTAATGTTATTTACAAAGACTAAATTGATTGATTCTAGAGATATTGAGAAAAAACGAACAGCAAGTGCTGGCGAAAAGATAATTGGTGAATATAAAGATGGTCGTTTGGTACATGGTACGTGGTACAAAGGTGATGGAAATGTGGAAACGATTGTAATCGGAGGGTAGTATTAGATATGCAAAAGTTTTTAATTACCCTTATGCTTCTAATTTCCACTATTACAGTATGTGGAAAAGGCACTGAATTTGAGAGCGAGAAGTTACGAAAAATAGCCTCTCTTCTCTCTGATGAAGTACCATATAGTGAAGCGGTGTACAATTTTACTGAGAAATATTTAAATCAACTTATCTCACTTTCACCTAAAGAGAGAGAGGCTTCTATGAATTATAATGACGTGAGCATAGATGTTGGTGGACTAGATAGGTTGAGCATGGTAAATGACTCTACGGGTTTAAGTATTGGAGATGATGGAAAACGTTATTCTATCTCTTTTGACAATAGAGATGAAATAGTTATAAAATTAACATTCCCGATGTCTTATCAACTGATAGTGCAAAAAAACATTAGACAAATCGGAGATGAGTTTGTAGCTGAATTATCTAAATTTAAAGAAAAGCCTCAGAGTGATACTCTTAAACCAAAAGAGGGTGAACTAACTAAGGTTGCATATGATTTATATACTAAAAAAGGCAGTTGTTATTACATTGAAAAGATTAATAATGATCTATACTATACTGAGAATAAAGGTGATTTCACTTTAGTTAACGATCCCATTCATCTAGTTGAAAGTATACGTAATATATTAATTTGGGGGGGCATCAACTCTGATATACCAATGAAATTATCTGTTAGACAGTATGGATTTATGATTAAAGAGTTGCAGATAAGCCTTATGCAATGGATACTGTATTGTAAACAAACTGGTTGCAAATTGTATGTTGGCGTCGAGAAGATAGGCATTAATACTCTTCAGGCATCTGTATTTGCAGTAAATCGCACATATGGTTATAACCACATATTAAATATTGTAGTTCCGTATAATGTTATCGGAGAGGTTAAAGTTGACAGTGCAATAAATGCAACCGTGACCCTATATATTCCGACTCATAATATTTCAACATTATTTGATGAATCTGAATTACCTAACGTAAAAAATAAAAAATAGATGAGAAAAATTTTACTAATCATAATTGGATTAATGATAGGCGGCTATGCTTTTGGTCAAATTAATTCGTCGGACATAAAGTCTAAAATCAATAAAATCAAGAAGTCGTATGCATATCTATCTGCGGAGGCTACATTAGCAGATGGGGATGAGGCACAAAAGTATGCAAATGAGTTGTTGGTTGCAGAAATTAACGAGTGGGTGAAATCGAAAGATAAGGATGGCACCGTGAAGCATATTGTACTACAGGATGTGAGTTCATTATCTGAGGCTATGAATATGAAAAGAGGTGCTCACTCTCGTGTTTTTATATATGTAAAAAAGTCGGATATCCTCTTAATTAGAGGCAAGGGACAAATTATATTAACAGACACAGAGAAGGTGGGTATTGACTTGAAAGCCCTTTCCGAGATTTCAACGTTGAATCCAAAGCAGGAGGAGGTAAAGGTCGTCACCGATCCCGTAGTAGAGCCATCAAAGACTCCAAGTACTGAGTTAGAAGAGCCATCAACACCAGCACAGGAATCATTAAGTAGTCTAAGTCCAGAAGTACCTACGTCGACTCCAGCCCCAGAGGTGCCAACCACTCATGATGAAAAGGTGGTTGAGGTGCCAATTGAAAACGTGGCATTAGCTCCTGTAATTACT
>CAMRBL010000192.1 GCA_947040435.1 uncultured Rikenellaceae bacterium | reverse complement strand
GTAAATGAGTCCTCTATCACTTTACTATCACTTCTCTATCACTCCTCTATCACTTTTCTATCACGCATTTATTGCTCGCTATATTTCAAGCATAAAAGTGCTCGAAATACAGCGAGTAATAACTATTTAACTACCTTGTATTCTGTATTTTGTCCGTACTTTTTTACCAAAATGTCCGTACTTAATTTTGCTGAGACCCGGGTGTAACCCCTGCTGACACCCGGGTCTCAAGGCGCTGACACCCGGGTGTCAATGGGGTTTACACCCGGGTGTCAGCAAAATTAGTCAAGCATGGGTGCGAATTTTCTTCGTCTGCCTCAACAATTTTGTTGCGCACTTTACCACGCAAACGTGGATAGTCAAAGCAAAATGAATAGGTAGTTCTATTTTGATATATTACTAGATGCTGCTGCTCTTTTGCTAACAATGGCGGCATACGAAACGAGTCAAAATAGACTTTCTAAAACCATAAGCAGCTATTTTTGCGCATAAACCTTATTAAGTTCATAAATTATGATTAAATTTGGGGGAGTATTAACAACGTGAAAAATAGAAATCGAAGATAAATTAAATGGCAAAGGGAAATAGTGCAGATATAGGTTTTGAGAAAGAGATTTGGAGAGCTGCGGACAAAATGCGTGGTAAGATTGATGCAGCAGAGTATAAGTCTGTTGTGTTGGGGCTTATCTTTTTGAAATATATATCAGATAGATTCGAGGCAAAATATAAGGAGCTTGTCGAAGAGGGCGACGGCATGGAAGAGGATATCGACGAATACACCTATGTAGGTATATTCTATGTGCCAGCAGATGCGCGATGGAGTGCTATCGCAGCCAAAGCGCACACTGCGGAAGTTGGAACAGCCATCGACGATGCCATGCGTGCGATCGAAAAGAGCAACACGAAACTGAAAGGCGTGCTTCCAAAGAGTTTTTCACGTCAAGAGCTTGATAAACGAATTTTAGGCGAAGTAGTTGATATATTTACCAATGTGGATATGAACGACCACGGAGGCACTCGGGATGTTTTGGGCAGAGCCTATGAATACTGTCTCTCTAAGTTTGCCGAGGCAGAAGGTAAGTTAGCAGGAGAATTTTACACGCCATCGTGCATTGTGCGTACGCTTGTGGAGGTGCTCCAACCGTATCGAGGACGTGTTTACGACCCTTGCTGTGGCGGTGGTGGTATGTTTGTGCAGTCGGCAAAGTTTATCAAAGAGCATGGCGGAAGTGTAATCAAAGATATTTCGGTATATGGGCAAGAGGCTAATGCTACCACGTGGAAACTGGCTGTTATGAACCTTGCCATTCGTGGTATAGAGCCAGACTTAGGACAACATCACGCTGACACCTTCTTTAATGATTGCCATCCAACACTAAAAGCCGACTTTATAATGGCTAACCCTCCCTTTAATCTTTCGGACTGGGGAGCGGATAAACTAAGCGATGATGTACGTTGGAAATATGGCACACCTCCCAACGGAAACGCCAATTATGCATGGATTCAACATATCATTCACCACTTAGCACCCGATGGGCGCGCTGGTGTTGTGTTGGCGAATGGTTCGTTATCATCACAAAGTGGTGGCGAGGGTGAAATTAGGCGCAACATTGTAGAGGCTGATTTGGTAGAATGTATTATCGCAATGCCATCTCAACTGTTTTATACAACGCAAATCCCTGTATCTATCTGGTTTTTCAATAAAGAGAAGAAGCAGAAAGGCAAAACACTGTTTATTGATGCGCGCAACTTGGGTACTATGGTAACGCGTAAACTACGTGATCTTAGTGAGGGTTCCGACGGTGATATTCACAAAATAGCAAATACCTTTATCGCATTCGATGCAGGCACATTAGAGGATGTTAAGGGTTTCTGTTCCGTTTCGACTATTGCAGCTATTGCAAAGCAAGATTATATCTTAACGCCTGGGCGATATGTTGGCATAGCCGACCAAGAGGAAGATGCAGAACCATTTGAAGAGAAAATGACGCGCTTAACTGAAGAGTTGAGTACGATGTTTGAGCAGTCGCACGGCTTGGAGGCAGAGATAAAAAAACAACTTGAAAGCATCGGGTATAAAATATAGAGATTATGGATATTCAGAGAATAAATACATATAAGAACACGCTTAACTCTATCGCAAAAGAGGTTGTAGGTGATAACGGATTTGATCGTATCCGCTCAAAGGGCGATGCTGCTCTTTTTGGTGGTAATACTACGGAGATGATGAAACAGCAATTAGGTGTTAAGTCAAACCGTCCTTTAGCTGATTTCCTACCCAATCTGACTATTGCAGCAAAAAACCTTGCTGCGGAAATGACAAATTATAATGTAGAAGATAAAAATCTACAAGGAGAACGACCTATAACAAGCGAACATATTCACAACAATCGCAGTGTCAGAGATATGCTAGGGCAACGAGGAATAAAACTCGAACACCTGCCACCTGCCGAAGATATTAAAAAAGTAGAGCGCAGAGTAGCCAAAGAAGAGAAGTTGATGGTTAAGAATATTACTAAACTACCTAAAATTGATGAGTGAGATGAATGAGTGGGAAAAGGTTAGGTTGGGGGATGTGTGTCTATTTCAAAATGGATATGCTTTTAAATCTAATGATTTTATAGATACTGGTGATACTTATGTAATTAAAATAAAAGAACTCAAAGACGGTAATATAACCATCTTTGATAATAGTTCAAAGATTAAGTATGCTAATAACCTAAATAAATATGAAATTAAATACAATGACATATTAATCGCTTTAACAGGTGACCCTGTGGATAAAGGAAATCCTCTTAGTTGGGTTGGTCGAGTGTCAATTTATAAAAATGGTTTTATTTCACTACTAAATCAACGTGTTGCAAAATTTATTCCAAATACGGATAAACTCAATAAACTTTATATTTACTATTTTTTTAGAAACTTTGAGAACTTCTTTAATCTGGCTCAAAAAGCAACAGGAAGTGCAAGTCAGGCAAATATTTCTACTAAATTATTAAATGAAACAGAGATTTATTTGCCACCACTTGATGAGCAGAGAAAAATAGCCGATATTTTGGGTAGTTTAGATGATAAGATAGAATTAAACAGTAGAATAAATTCTAATTTAGAGTCAC
>CAMRBL010000191.1 GCA_947040435.1 uncultured Rikenellaceae bacterium | reverse complement strand
AATAATAGTGTTGTTGGGGAGTTGGTGTACTCGATACCTTTGAGTGGCTCTTTCAAAAATATCAATATTACGGATACACTATCTATGGATGCAGGATCTAGTGACTATGATATTAATGAGATCTCGTTAGCTATATTAGCAGAAAATACATTCCCGCTTGACATTGCTCTTAGTTTATATGCAATTGATGACCATGGAATGATTGCGGAGTTAACTAAAGAGAGTATTGAAATTCCTTCGGTTGTAGAGAATCTAAAACCTGGGGCAGGGGTCGTGATTAGTCCGGGTATAGTCGATGTGAATAATGTGAAAATAATTACACTAGACGAAATAGCTTCTAAACAATTTATGGAGGCTAAGGATATTCTCTTTAAAATAAATGCTTCGTCTATGAATCCAAATGATCTTCCTACGATGCCAACGATTAGTTTTTATAAAAATTCATCCCTGAAAATGAAGATGGTTTTAGGTGTTAAAGGTGAGATTCAATTTGAATCAGATAGTTTATAGAAATAGATAGTAATAGCATTGTAGATATAAAAAGCAGATAAAATGAGAAAAATATATATAATAATAACTTTAGCTCTATTCTCCGTGTGTTCGCTTAAGGCGCAGGATTATAGTACAATATTGACTGCTGGTGATACGCCACAAGCAAATATGCTAAATCCTGGATATATGCCTAACACATCTTTTGTTGGCGTGCCTCTGTTCGGAAACTTAGCACTTAAAGTAACAAATTCATTCTCGTTGAATGATGTTGTGAAAAATAAAAAAATACTCCTGTCGAATATTCCTGATGATAGTCATATCAATGTTGGATTCAATCTGGACGTTATAAATTTCGGAGTGAAATTTAAAGAGAAAAATTTAATAACATTTTCAACTAGTGCAAAAGCTAATGGAGATATTATGTACCCGACGGGGATATTCAACTTTATTCAAGACAATAGTATTAATAAAACGGACTCTTATGATGTAAACTTTAGAAGTGCCGCAGTGGCATGGGGCGAGGTGGCACTTGGATATACACGTGTTATTGATGATAATTGGTCTGTTGGAGGTAAAATTAAACACCTTGTAGGTATTGTGGGAGGTAACTCTAATAAGACAAATTTACAAATGGAAAAAACCGCTATTGACACATATACTATCAAAGGTGATGTGAATATACTACTCGGTGGTTACGATGCAATTAGTGGTGATATAGCTACCGATGATATTATGAATAATAGAGGCTGGGCTTTCGACTTAGGGGTATACTATAAATCTAATGATAATCGTTGGAGTGCAGGATTATCTGTACAGGATATTGGTTACATTAAGTGGAATAGCGGTTCGCAAATTATAAGCTCTAACCCTAGTAAATCCTATACATTCTCTGGATTTGAAGATTTAGAGACTGTACTTGATGGTGGTGACTTAACATCTGCTATGGATGATATGGTTGACTCTATGATGACGGTACTTGAACTAGATACTATTAATGTGAGGTTCAAAAAAATGGTGCCTACAACCATACATATTGGTGGTAAATACGATATTGATCCTAAAGGAAGACACACGGTATCGGGTAATTTCTTGGCTAAAATTTCTAATGGCTCACTTTATGATTATAGTACAACTGTAGGCTACACTTACTCGTCTAAAAGTAAAAACTTTAGATTTATGGGTTCTCTAATTAATCGTAAGTATGACCCTATATCTTTAGGATTGGGTATTCTTGGTGAATCAAAGGGTTTCCAATTCTATATGATGTCGGAATCGAGTCTGATGGGGATCGCTAACCTAGCTAATATGAGAAACTTCGGATTTAGATTGGGGATGAATATACTTATCGGAAAAGATAAATACAAGTCAAAAGGGTAGTTTTAACTTTAGGGAAATGCCCTACTCGGGCGGAGCTGCGTGATCGCAGTTAACATATATATTTCATGTAAAAAAAACCGTTCGTTATCAGCAAATGATAATGAACGGTTTTTTATTTTATCGTAAATTAAAGTTCACTGCGATCACGCAGCTCAGCCCGAGTAGGACAGTTCAAAAGTTCCCTCAAAAAAAGAACTCTACAACTCTTATTACCTCTTAGATCCTAGTTTCCCTCCTTTAGAACCACCTTTCAAACTGAAAATATTTTGATCGTAGCTAAATGTTTTCATTCTGATCTCTCTATCTCTTTTCAAGGCTAGTTGAATCAATTTATCCATTAGTTTGTCAAATGGGATATTGCTTGCCTCCCATAGATAAAAAGATAGTGACCCCGGAATTGTGTTTATCTCATTTACATATACCATATTGTCGCTCTCATCTATGATGAAGTCAACCCTTGCAACTCCATTTGATGATAGTACTCTAAAGGTTTCAGATGCCAAAAACTGTATTCTCTCTGTCACTGCTTGTGGTAGCTCTGCTGGGATACGTCGCTTTGTGCTCTGCATACCTTTTGACGACTTACCACCACCACTCATGTATTTATCTTCGTAGCTTAGTATGTCGCCACTTCTAACGGGCTCTTCGCACACTGAAGAGACATTGTCCGAACTCTCGCCCAATACAGAGCAGTTGATCTCCTTTAGGCTCACAACCATCTTCTCGACCAAAATACGATCTGAAAAACGCTCCGCCAACTCAATAGCCTTAATTAATCCCTCTCTGTCTCGTCCAGTTGAGATGCCTACACTTGAACCCAGATTTGCTGGCTTGACAATGATTGGATAGCCTAATTCGCTCTCAACCTTTGTTATTAACTCCTCTTTATTTGCAAACCAATCTCTGTTTGTAAACCAGACATAGTCTATAACGGGAATATTACACTCGCGCAAGATCATCTTCATGTAGACTTTGTCCATGCCATTTGCCGATGAAACTGGATTACACCCAACATACGGTATTCCAATAAGATCCATAAGCCCTTGGAAAGTGCCATCTTCTCCATTCGTTCCATGTAGAACTGGTAACACGACATCTAGGGTGCTGACAACATTACTGCAAAAAAGAGAACTCTTCTTCTTATATAGATTGTAATCGCCATAAGTAGGTGTCATATAGACCTCCTTACATTGACTAAGTAGTTGATCTGTATTCCTATATTTTTCTAAATCAAGTAGGGCATCGCCACTATACCAAACCCCTTTTTTTGTTATGTATATAGGTACAATAGTATATTTCACACTGTCAAATGCATTG
>CAMRBL010000190.1 GCA_947040435.1 uncultured Rikenellaceae bacterium | reverse complement strand
ACACCAGATCAAAGTGAAAACTTCACTCTTACTGCAAAAAAGAGGGTAGGGAGACAATATACCTATAACTACATACCCAAAGATGGAGCTGGGGCATATAAAGTTATGGTAACTAATGGATCAAAAACATCTCAAGGGTGGCTAAGTGTTCGTCATCCTTGGAACAGCTATATAAAAGCAGCCCGTCAAGCAACTCTTGATTATCCGCAAAAAGCATCATCTCATACTGAAAGTTGGTATGGTTTCTTCTCTGCATACATCGCTAAACAATACTTTCCAAATAGTGAAATTGACACCAAAGTAGAGGATCTATTTCAAGAGATATACCCTATAATGTACAACTCTGAGACATTCTTACCTTCATCATGGCAGGATCGCATACAGAACCATGCTATTATGGCTTCACTATTTGTCGCCCGATACAAAGCGAGTGGAGATATTGAAGATCTTTGTGCTGCATCTGCCTTAGCCGATTTTCTAATTACAAAACAATCAGCTTCTGGGGCGTATAAAAATGGAGGTACGCACTATACATCCGTTATTTATATAGCCAAATCAATAATGGAAGTTATGGCTCAGGAGAAGACTCTTGCAGTGAGTTCAGAGCAATGGAGACGAAAGTATAATAGACATTACACATCTGTACAAAAGGCTATGAACGAATTAGCTCTTAGCCTTGATAACATACAAACTGAAGGGGAAAATACATTTGAAGATGGCATGATTGCGTGTAGCTATACTCAACTAGCGATGTTTGCGCTCCTTCAGCCTGAGGGCTCTTCTGAAAGGGCTAAATATCTAAAAGCGGCACAATACCTAGCTGATGGACATCGGTGTCTTTCACAACTACTTATCCCTGACTCTCGAGTAAATGGAGCCTCAATCCGCTTTTGGGAGTCTCAGTATGACATATTAACTTATCCTAATTTTGTTAACTCTCCGCATGGTTGGTCTGCATGGCGTATTTATGGATTGAAATATCTATATCAGCTCACGGGAGAAGAGCGTTATTTGACCGACATGATGAATGGACTGGGTAGCTGTGCACAACTACTAGACCCTAAAACTGGCGTACTCAATTGGGCATTTGTTAGTGACCCTTATGTCGAAGTGAAATATTTTGTGGAAGATGAGAACAAAAAAGGTAAAGGAAAACACATTGACCGTGTTATAGGGAAGGAGTATCTTCCTATGATTAGCAACTGGTACAGAGCTCCTAAAAACACATGGGTAACAGGGTATTGGGCCTATGATGGAGGGTGCTGTGATAATGATGTACATGAAATTTTTAAATGCGTAGAAGAGCTTGCATTAACATCGGCATACTTCCATGAAAAAGAGGATGGAACATATATTACATGGAATTGTATCGTTGAAAAAGACAATAATAAAGTAATCATTAAGCCTACCGAAAATCAAATCAACAGACTATACACAAACTCAACTAGTAATATAAAAACAGATCTTCAAATCATCCATACAGGCAACTAAACATTTGGACTGCTCCAATGTGGGAATAAATCAAATGAATAACAAATAGATATTATGAAGGTACAAACCAATACTTTAAAAGAGTATATAAAGGAGAATAAAGGAGAGCACTTTGCTATTGAGACCATAGGTCTTAACACAGATACAGCTCTCCATAGAGACGACTTTTATCAAATAATTATTTTGAGAGAGGGTAGTGGAGTGCACCTAATAGATTTTGAGCAATATGAAATGACTGCCCCCTGCGCGTGCTTGGTCTTTCCTCAGCAGATACATAAAATGACTCTTTCAGAGGATGCGAAGGGAGAGATCATTATATTTGATGATACTATATTTTGCTCAGCCATACTTGCTAATGAACTCAAAGAGTATAATGTCGATCTACAAAAGAGAATAAACTTTGTAAACTTTAAAGAGAGCCTATCTAGCTTCAATGATATACATAGCGTAGTTAGAGAGATTGAATCTATGCAAATAGAATTGAATGAGATTCGAAAAATGCAAATAAAGTTTTTTATCAAGATTATCATCTTCAAAATTTTAGACGCTGCCTCTAACCATGCCTTTGTGGGGGTAAAGAGTCGTGATTTCGACATATATATGGAGTTCCGCAGATTAGTAGATGCTGAGTTTACGCAAAATAGAAAAGTCGAGTTCTATTGTGAAAAACTAAATATATCTGCTAAAAAACTAAACTCCGTATGCAAGCAATATGCAGGCAATACGGCACTATACATTATCCACATGAGATTATCTACAGAGATAAAGAAGATCTTTGTATTCGATGACATAAGCCTCAAAGAGATAGCATATAGACTCGGATTCGACTCTCAGTCGGCACTAAACAAATATATTGCATCTAAATTTGGACAAACACCTTCAGAACTAAAACGAGAAGTACTTAATAGCTTTGAATCTTAAACAACAACATTTCCACCATAATGAGAACAACAGAACTCAGATTAAATGTTTTGTCTTAGATGTTGATATACACTATACGAACAAAATTAAGTACTCCAATAGATATATTTAACACTTGAAGTTGTTTTTATAAGCTAAAGGCGCAATTTTATAAGGGCTTTGGAGTACTGTGCACATACCTTTGTACCATAATCAGAATTAACCAAAAAAAAATAAAATTATGGCAAAGTTATTTCAGGCAGGCGAACTGCATCATGGATTAGGTTCTCTTGCAGAACTTAAAAATATCAAAGGTAAAAAGGCAATTATCGTAATTGGCGGTAAGTCAGTTAAAGAAAATGGAGTTTTAGCACGTGTCGAAGCTATTCTTGATGAGTCAAACATTGAACATACAGTTTTTAGTGGTGTTGAGCCAGATCCTTCAATCATTACTGTACGCAAAGGAGCTAAAGCGTTCGAGGAGTTTAATCCAGATTGGATTATTGGTTTAGGTGGTTGTTCGGCTATTGATGCTGCGAAGGCTATGTGGGCTCTATATGAGCACCCAACTCTTACTTTCGATCAGATGATTAAAGTCGCAGGTATACCTCCATTGCGTAACAAAGCACGCTTTGTTGCTATTCCATCAACTAGTGGTACTGGAACAGAGATTACAGCTCTTGCTGTTATTACTGACACAGAAAAGGGTGTTAAGTATCCATTAGTATCTCATGAGTTACTTCCAGACCTATCTATCGTTGATGGTGAACTATGCCAAACTATGCCAAAGAATGTGACGGCAAACAC
>CAMRBL010000189.1 GCA_947040435.1 uncultured Rikenellaceae bacterium | reverse complement strand
GTATTTTCCCAGCCCATATCTTTGGTAACATTTCCATTTGCCTCAATAATCTCGTTGATATTTAGGCGAGCCGCCTCGAGTGGAGAGGCAACAAGCTGTTCTACCTGATAAAAATATTTTATATTCGACTCTTCGATGATCTCCAATGCCGATGAACCTTTGGCATCGACTATAGATGCGAAGTCGTAGCTAAATTCGTAATTTACCCCGCCAACAGTAACAATACTATCGAGCACAATCTGCTCAAATGAGACCTTTGGTCTGTTTGCCATAAAATAAGTAGCCGCTGCTAGTGTTAGTGCGATTACAATAAATATTACCTTTTTCATATTCAAAATTATTAATGTTACTACAAATATAGTTAAAAAGTGACTCTTCTATAACTTTTATATCGCTTTTAGCCACATTTCCTTTGCAAATTTAAAATAAACACTTATATTTGCACCACGAAATAAAAAACTGGTCGATTCATCTAAGGGTTAGGATACCTGCCTCTCACGCAGGACATAGGGGTTCGAATCCCCTATCGACTACAAACCTACTTAATTTAAGTAGGTTTTTTTATGCCCGTACCTCAACGTAAACAATCAATTTTCGCCTCTGTATTTAGTTGGTGAAACTCCTGTGTGTTGTTTAAAATATCTAGTGAGCGAGGATTGATCCGTAAAATTGTATCTATATGCTATCTCCTGTATGGAGGCGTCGCTATTGAGGATGGTGACCTTTAGCCCCATGATCGTATAGTCATCAATGAACTTTTTTGCATTCCTACCCGCTATATCCTGTGTCACCAAAGCGAGATATCGGCTCGATATACACAATTCACTGGCGTAAAAATTAACATCTCTGTGTCTAAGGTAGTTCTCCTGAATAAGTGCCATATATCTGCGGAAAATCAGGTCGGGCTTGCTATACCCCTTGGGTTCGTCATTCTCGAATCGCTGGCTTGTTTTGTCAAATATATTCAAGAAGAATGACTGGGTATGATTTTTAATAATGCGCCCTCTATAACGATTGGTCTTGTCGTTGTATATATATCTAAACATATTCATAAAACAGCTCGAAACAGCCAATGTCGTCGGTGTGTGTTGAAATGGTGCCGCGGTTCTCATGTAGTCGTGGAAGGGGATGCCCAAACGCAGCCGAACCTCCTTGTATAGACTTGACTCAAAGAGACAATACTCGACTTCGAAATCGTCAGAGGGTGATTCAATCGTTAGGATTGACCCTGGAATGATTAGGATCTCCATATCGGTAGCGAAGAGATATTTGCGAAATCCAGTATTAAGTATAGCCTCGCCCGAGTGACAAATAATAACCACCGTTCGCATCATTCGACACGGGTGTTCGTTAAAATAATTTAGATCGCCTCGCGCAATATAAAAGCCATCTACATCGTTATGGTCAAATGGGTTATCCGTCATAAACGTAAAATTATTTAATTATTCCTATTTTGTGACAAAAATAGCGAATCTTTTGGATAAACTCGCATAAGTTGTTCCGAAAATGTATAATTATGTTCTATAATTGACAATCGCTATTTTGCGTTTAGGGAGTAATTTTGTAAAGAGAAAATTATTAGGTTAAATTATATTTTGTTAGATGAGAAAAAAAATGTTTAGAGCAGGTCAATTAATACTATTGGCGTGTTGTGTTATGAGTACATCTTGTAAGGAGGCGAAGGCCCCTATGATGAAAAAAGAGTACAAAGTGTTGGAGGTGGGGCTATCTGATCTATCGCTAGAGAGAAATTACAGTGCTAGCATCCAAGGAAAGCAGGATATAGATCTATATCCACAAGTTTCGGGTTTCCTTACAGAGCTGCGTGTTAGTGAGGGTAGTATCGTTAAGCAGGGTGAGACACTCTTCGTGATCGATCAAACTTCATTTTTAGCAGCACTACAAACAGCTGAGGCAAATGTTAAGGCAGCCAAGGCATCGGTATCTACGGCAAAACTTACATACGATAGTAAAAAAGAGTTGTTCGCCCAGAATGTAGTCTCTAAGTTCGATCTTCAGATGGCAAACAATAATTTGATGACAGCCGAGGCTCAACTTTCGCTTATGGAGGCTCAAAGAACTATTGCGAAGGATAATCTATCATATACAACGGTGCAGAGTCCTTGTGATGGTGTGGTGGGAATGCTACCTTTCCGCGTAGGTTCGCTCGTTGGTCCATCTATCCCAAGACCACTTACGACTGTTTCCGACAACTCGGAGATGTATATTTATTTCTCAATGACAGAGCTTCAGCTTCTTGACTTGGTTCGTAAATATGAGTCTATCGAGAATGCAATAAAGGATATGCCTGAGGTGGATCTAGTCCTTACCGATGGAAGTGTATACTCTTCGAAGGGTCGTATCGAGTCTATTAGTGGTATTATCGATCGTAAGACAGGTGCCGTAACTCTACGCTCAGCATTCCCAAATGAGGGTAGACTACTTCATAGTGGTGGTGCTGGAACGGTAAATATTCCTTACAACAGAGAAGATTGCATGATTATCCCTAAAACAGCAACATTCGAGATTCAAAATAAAACATTTGTCTATAAAGTTGTAGATGGTATCGCAAACTCAACAATGATCGAAATTGCACCTATTAGCAATAGTACGGAGTATATCGTTGAGAGTGGAATAAGTGTAGGTGATACTATTGTTTTGGAGGGTGTCGGCCTTATGAGAAATGGCACACCAATTACTCCACAGAAAGAGGTTAAATAATTAGAGTACATATAGATAATGAATGTAACAAAATTTATTGAGAGACCCGTGCTCTCGGCAGTAATATCTATTGTTATCGTCCTTGCAGGTTTTATCGGTCTATCGACCCTGCCTGTTGAGCGATACCCAGATATTGCGCCCGCTACGGTCAATGTCACCACCTCCTATCCGGGAGCTAGTGCTGAGACTGTACAGAAAAGTGTTATCGCTCCGTTGGAACAAGCTATTAATGGAGTTGAAAATATGTCCTACATTACCTCTTCGGCAACGAATAATGGTAGTGCTTCTATTACGATATTCTTCAAGCAGGGTGTTAATCCCGATATGGCAGCGGTGAATGTTCAGAACCGTGTTAACAAAGCTATGGGTATGCTACCTGCGGAGGTTGTTCAGATGGGAGTCTCTACCTTCAAGAAGCAGACTAGTACGCTGAAGATCTTCTCGCTTTCGAGTCCAAACAACACATACGACGATACATTC
>CAMRBL010000188.1 GCA_947040435.1 uncultured Rikenellaceae bacterium | reverse complement strand
CAAAGCTCCACATAAGCCGATACTCCTGCTTAGTGTGATTGATCTTATTGAAAGTAATGAAATATCATCCTGCTACATTGAATTGACGGATGGATTTATAGATGCATTCAAAAGGAATTGGAATAATTACATTAATGAAAACACAAGATTCAAAGCCAACATAGACAAACCATTCTGGCATATGAACTCGGAGTCATTCTGGGATTTGATCGCAATGAATGGTAACGAAAAAGTTACAAAGGCGAATTTTACAGGCACTCCATATTCAATTAACAATCTCCGTAAACAGATAAAGTATGCCAAGATTGATAGCGATCTTTTTAAATTAATACAGAACGACCATAGCCGAAATGTACTGAGAGACGCATTGATTAACAAACACTTAATATTCTCAATTATGACTGACCATAAAGTTGATTTCTCAAATTTCAGACCTATTATTGATAGCGAATTGAGAAATTACCAGCAAAAGAATAAAGAGAAGGTATATGACGCATGGGCAAAATGTCGTTCTGTAATGCTTCAGATGCCAACAGGTACAGGTAAGACTCGTCTGTTTGTATCAATAGTAAAAGATTTGCACAACTGGGGGCGAGATAATAAGCAAGCTGTTAAAATTTTAATACTTGCTCATCGATCAGAACTTATCGATCAAATATCTAGCAATCTCGGTGTAAAGTATGGGTTAGCGCATGGAGTTATAATGGCTAGTAATATGGAGAGAAGAGAGCTTCCTATACAAGTTGGCTCAGTGCCAACATTAAACAGAAGATTACAGAACTGGTCAAACAAAGAATTTGATGTGATCATTGTTGATGAAGCTCATCATATTAAGGCAGATAGTTATAGGAAAATTATTGAAGAGTTTCCAATGGCTAAAGTATTAGGGGTTACGGCTACGCCATGTAGATTAAATGGAGCTGGATTTAAAGACGAATTTGATGATCTTATATTGTCTGATTCGGTTTCGAAGTTTATAAAAAACAACTATTTATCTGAGTATGAATATTATTCGATAAAAGCAAGCTCTACGACTCAACGTAAAATTGATAATATAACGAAATTTGCGTTTGATGGTGATTACGATGAAAGAGCATTGATTGATATCCTAGATAAGGATCATGTTAGAGCAGGTGTAGTTACGACATATTTAAAGTATGCAAATAGCAAAAGGGGGCTTGTGTACACTATAAATAAAGAGCATAATCTGCACGTTTGTGGTCAATTTATTGAAAATGGAATCTCTGCAAGAACAATTGATAGCGATACTAAAAAAGAAGATCGAGAGAAGATAATTCAAGCATTTAAGCATGGCGAATTTGAGGTTTTATGTAATGTAAATATATTTAGTGAAGGTTTTGATTGCCCTGATATTGAATTCGTACAGTTGGCTAGACCTACAAAATCGCTTTCAATGTATCTGCAACAAGTTGGTCGAGGTTTAAGAACATCTGATGATAAAAAAGAGGTGATCTTCCTAGATAATGTAGGACTCTATAAACGCTTTGGTTTACCATCTGCACGACGACACTGGCGTAAACACTTTGAAGGTACAGAAGTGACGGATGTTGAATTAAGTGGTAGTGGTGAAGAAGATGGAGATGAACGATTTGTTAGCTACTTTGATGAGGGTGATGAAGTAGTTGATTTGGTTCACTCATCTAAATCAGAATCACCAATGGATAAGGATGACAATAAAAATATTATAGATATGAAAAGCTACGAAAAGGAATTTTGTGATTATATGTCAACACAAAATAAAAATAAATCCACAATAAGTAATTACTCTGTAGGTATATCAAAATATATTGATCCATGTATTAAGAATAACATTGATAATTCTCACACTTCTATATATCATACTATTGATATTGAAATGTTAGATATATTGCAGTCGGAATTATTTAATAATAAGGATTTTTGTGATCTTAATAAAGAAAAGCACAATAGATTCTCTGCTGCTTTAAAACAGTATATTGAGTTTGCGAAGTCATATATAAATTCTAAAACAAAGAGTAATGCGGACAATGTAATGTCAAAAACAAACGACCTAAGTCTTCAAGAAATCGATAATCTAATTTTAGGATTAACAAAAGGAGGAATAGATATCCCCAAAGAATTATTGGATAAAAAAATAAAGATAGAAAGAACTGCAAACTTGTCTGTTGAGATAAAAACCAGAATTGAAGATCTTTTCTCAGATATTAATAACGATCTTTCATTCCATATTCAATACTCAACAAATGCGGGACTAACAATTAAGCAAGATCAAGTATTAACACAAGTCTGTTATAAGCAATCTAGTGAATTAGAGATAGAAGATAATACTCATATTGAATATAACAATCCTTCTGTTAAAAAAAGAATACGAGTAACTCTGCCTGATGGAAGAGTGATACAGTGTAGTAAAGTAAAAGATACTCTACTAGAGGTAATTAAGTACGCGGGTGTTGTTAATGTGGAAAAATTAGAGTTATACCATGCAGCTTTTTTAATAAGTAGAACTCTTGATAACAATCCCAAATATGCAAAATCACGATATGAAATTGAGCAAGGTTTCTATGTATTTACAAATACCAATACAGACGTAAAGAGAAAACAAATTCAAGCTATCTCAGACAGGTTGAATCTTGGATTAAAGGTTGAAATAGTATAAGGTTATGGCAACAGTAAAACACGCAATAGTTAGATATATAGCACTTGATAAGTGTTTTAGTAATCCGTATAAGAAGTTCTCGTTTGATTGCCTTATGGAAGTCTGTAATAAAGCTATCTATATGGAGTATGGTGATGATAGTGGTATCTCTGTGCGAACTCTGCGAGAAGACATTAAGTTTATGAGGAGCGACGAGGGATATAATGCTCCAATTGAGGTTATGAAAGATTGCGGTAAGCCGTATTACTATAGATACAGCGATGCAGATTTTTCTATCAATAAGCAAGAGATTAATAGTGCTGAAGCTGAACAGATAAAAAGCACAATAATTATGCTATCTCGTTTTAAGGGACTTCCGCAGTTTGATTGGATAGATGAGGTTGTACCCCGTTTGGAGAGTAGTTTTAATCTTCGTACTGGTGTTGAGGGTGTTGTTAGTTTTGAGCAGAACCTAGAACTAAAAGGACTTTCTTGGTTTACAGACCTTTTTAATGCGATAGTAAATAAGCAAGTTCTAAATATTGAGTATAGAGCTGGATTTGGAGAGTCACGAGAGTATGTCA
>CAMRBL010000187.1 GCA_947040435.1 uncultured Rikenellaceae bacterium | reverse complement strand
ACTTATGGAAGAATACAGGATGGAGGACTGTAGTGACAACGTTTCTTTTGTATAAGAAACGTTGTCACTACAGTCCTCCATCCTGTATTCTTCCATAAGTCATTCGATTGGTCTTGTATACATAAATATAGATCCCTAGCGAGTCTATGCTATGATTTGTCCAATATTTTGCCCCATAATAAATTTGCGTTTTAGAATCTTCACATGCGGCATTTCCACCTTCATCCATCGTGCTTGGTAGGCGACAATCAGTATATCCCAAAGCTTTAGAGAGACCACAAGCTGCTTCGGCATCAGTGTGATATAAATTTAGTTATAATATATTAAAAATACAATAATAGGACTATTCTTTTTATAGATTATTGGTAATTTACTGCAAACGTCTCGGGAATTACGTGTTTAGTTTAATAATGGCTTACCACAATCAAATACGAGAATCTATTTTTATCTTAATACAATATGTCGTTCGCTGAGGAGTAGTGTATTCCTCTAGGATTAAGATGTTTTTTTAACAAATCAACCGTTTATTTTTTATTTATTTATAAACAGTATTAAAATGTGTATATTTTAATTATATTTGTCTTGTTAAAACAACTAAAAAATGACTAAACATTAACTAATTTATTAAAGCCTATGAAATTCAAAGTATTTATTTTCAGTGCAATATTAGCATTATTGTGTTGTAGTTGTGAGAAGGGTATCACAGAGGTCGAGTCATATCCTATTTTTGAAATAGACTCATCTTACCTAAAATTAGATTTTAAGAGAGATGGCGGTTCTCATTCAATTCCCATTAAAACCGATTTAGATTGGGATAAAGGCTTCTCTGTAACATCAAACAAAGCTTGGTGCCACATAAAAAGGGAGTCAATATACTCAAGAAAGATTACAATCTCAGTTGAACAATCTGACGAACTAGATATAAGAGAGGCAGAATTGGTTGTTAAATCATCTGTCGCAAACTACACTATCAATATAAGACAACTAGGAACTGGTCCAAATATATTAGTCAAAGCGTCAAAAATAGAGCTAGACAATGGTGGAGATGAAACAATCGTAACAGTGACAAGTAATGTCGACTATACAGTCTCTCAAACAGAAGGTAGTGAGTGGTTTTCAGAGGTTACTTCAAGAGCTACGAAAGATACCGAACATAAATGGGTGGCATCTGAGAATTTAAAATATAGGGATCGAAGTGTAGAGCTAACATACACAACTTCTCACGAGGTTATAAAGGTTGCAAAGTGCAGTTTTTCTCAACTAAAAGGAGATGCCAATTCAGAAGATATTGATGAGGTAGAAGATGTAAAATGGATCCCAAGCAGAGGAAAGGCGAGTGAGGCTCAAGCTGGAGCTGGAATTGAAAATACTTTTGATGGAGATGATAAAACTGTCTACCACTCTATCTGGAGTCAGTCAGCCGCCTTCCCTGTGACGCTGGAGTATTTTTTTGAGGACGAGCAGCCAGACCTAGACTATATAATCTACCACTCTACAGGAGGAAATGGTATGATTGGAAACCTTGATATTTTCACTGCAACAGCGGAGTCTCCAGAATACACGCTTCTCGGAAATTTCAATTTTGGAATGAATAGCAGCAAGCGAAAAGTTGTGCTTAACAATCTGAAAAAAGCAACAAAAATAAAATTATCAGTTAATAGTGGATCAGGTAACTTCGTAACATGTCAAGAGCTTGAATTTTTCCAATATAACAAAACGAATGATCTTCATGTTCAATTACTCTCTGTGTTTACGGATCTATCTTGTTCTGAGGTGAAGAAAGACGTTACACTAGATGAGATATATGAACTACCACCATATTTTTCATACCTAGCTCTTGTACTAAAAAACAACAGTTACGATGCACACGAGAAGTCATTCCGTATCAGAGATTACGAAGCATACAGCAGTGTTGACATGTGGTCTGACAAACTACTTACTAGAAAATACTCAGATCTAGATAACTGTACAGGTATCCATGTCAAGACAGACGATGAGATCCTTGTACTTGTTGGAGAGACTCATGGGCGTCAAGTTACGATACAAAGTATATACGAAAGTTCTCACGATATATGGGCGGATGGCAAACCAACAGGTCAATCTTATGACCAATTAGGTGCTACTGGAGACATATACTTCTTAAAAGAGGGTGTTAATAAAATTAAGATTTTAAAATCAGGCATGTTATTTTTAATGTATACTGCCGATCCGTCAGATCCATTATCAAAACCAATTAGAGTACATATCCCGCTAGAGAGTGGTATTGTTGATGGATTTTTCGACTTAAAAGAGCATAAAACAGATGCGAAATATTCAGAGCTATTAAGAAAAGCAACATCTAAATTCTTTTTTGTTAGAGGAGAGAGACATATGTTCTATTTCCATAGAGAAACACTTCTGAAAGAGACCCCTAATAGTATTCTATCTGCTGTAAACCACTGGGACAATATGGTCGCTTGGCAGCATGAACTTATGGGAATAGATGATAATGTGCGCACTAAATTCAACAACCATATGTTAGCTATATCTACGGAACAAGCATACATGTGGGCGTCAGACTACAGAATGGGCTACATCTACAGTTACCTACACAATATATTATCTCTTGAGGCGGTTCAGGCAGCTGAAGATAATGCATGGGGACCAGCACACGAGATGGGACACGTTCACCAATTTCCTATAAATTGGGGCGGGCTAACTGAAGTTTCGAATAACCTATTCTCAAACTATGCAATATATAAATTAGGTAAATACCCTTCAAGAGGAGCTTCAATTAGTTGGCTAAATACAAGTCGTTTTATCGAAGACAACCCATTTGCAGCTATTTCGCCTCTAGTAGAGGACAATAACGGAGACTCTAGACCAGTAGAGTTAACACTACGTATCCATTGGCAATTATGGAACTATTTCCACCGTTGCGGATATCAAAAAGACTTCTGGCCAAAGATGTTTACCGAGATGCGTAAGCCAGAAAATAGACTTCCAAGTAATGATCCAGGACGAGCACAGATGAATTTTGCAAAAAAAGCATGTGAAGTATCTAATAGAGACTTAACCGAATTCTTTGAGATGTGGGGATTCTTCGAAGTTACTGATCTTGAGATTGGGGATTATGGTACTTATCAATATACCGTGACACAAGAGATGGTAGATGCCACAAGAGCTGAGATTAAATCGCATAACTACGCTCCAGTTACAGCACCCTTCTACTACTTGGACGACAGGATTAACTCTAACTTGAGTGATG
>CAMRBL010000186.1 GCA_947040435.1 uncultured Rikenellaceae bacterium | reverse complement strand
ATAAAACTACTGTACATTGACCTATTCTGTGGAGCAGGGGGCACATCAACGGGTGTTGAGCTGGCGAGATACCAAGGCAGTGATTGTGCAAAAGTTATAGCGTGCGTTAATCACGATGCCAACGCAATAGCATCACACGCAATGAATCACCCTAAGACCATGCACTTCACGGAGGATATACGCACACTGGAACTCTCTCCAATGCTTGAGCAGATAAACCACATGAAGAGTATATATCCAAATGCTTTAATCGCTCTATGGGCTAGCCTAGAGTGTACTAATTTCTCTAAGGCAAAAGGGGGTCAAGCAAGGGATGCAGATAGTAGAACATTAGCGGAACACCTATTTCGATATATTGATGCAATAGATCCTGACTACATTCAAATTGAAAACGTAGAGGAGTTTATGACATGGGGACCACTCATTGAGAAAATCACAATTGACAAAGAGTCGGGTTTTGAGTATTGCCCTTTGGATATTAAAAAAGATAAGAAGTCAAAGGAGGTGATCTCAATGAATCCCGTATGGGTGCCAAAGCAAGATGAAAAAGGCGAGTACTACAACCGTTGGGTCTCAAACATTCGCAAGTATGGATATGACTTTCAACATAGAGTTTTAAATTCGGCTAATTATGGCGCATATACCTCTCGTAGGAGGTATTTTGGAGTATTCGCAAAAGAGGGACTTCCAATTGTTTTCCCCGAGCCTACGCACACTAAAAACCCTCAAAATGGACTATTCCAACCCCTAGAGAAGTGGCGAGCTGTAAAAGATGTATTAGACCTAAAGGACAATGGGCGATCAATATTCAGAGAGATCCCACTTGCAGAGAATACACTCAAAAGGATATATGCTGGGTTGATAAAATTTGTTGCTGGAGGTAAAGATAAATGGATCTTAAAATACAACTCCATGAACAAGAGGGGTAATCACATACCACCAAGTATTGATGAGCCTTGTCCAACTGTTGCGTGTCAGGGTAGATTGGGAGTTGCTACTGTTGAGCGAAGAGCACATTTCCTATCAAAATACTACAATGGAAATCCCGAGAGTAAAAACATATCTATTGATGGACCAGCAGGAACAGTTACAACGATAGATCATCACGCTTTTATATCCGCCTACTATGGTAACGGCAATAATCACTCTCTAACTGAACCGTGCCCGACAGTTACAACAAAGGATAGGTTTTGTATGGTCACCTCAAAGTTTTTAGATATGCAGTATGGCAATGGCACAACAAGTAGTGTAAACACTCCTGCACCAACGGTAACTACAACACCAAAGCATAATCTAGTCTCTGTTGATAGGTTCTTGATGAATCCTCAATACCAATCAAAAGGAGGAAGTGTTGATAAACCATGCTTCACTCTTATTGCGAGAATGGATAAAATGCCACCATACTTAGTATCGGTTGATGGTGAGGTTGACAAATCGGCATTTAATGATAGCGATACCCCTGCAATGCGAGACATTAAAGAGTTCATGCAGGTGTATCTGATTTCAGACATAAAGATGAGAATGTTGAAGATCCAAGAGTTAAAGGAGATCATGGGGTTCCCTGCTGACTACACCCTGATTGGAAGACAAGATGAGCAGAAAAAATACATCGGCAATGCGGTGGAGGTTAATATGGCCAGAGTTATTTGTCAAGCCTTGTGTTATAAATTGCACGAAATGAAAATTAAAACAGCAGCATAGTTATGGCAAAAGTAAAAATCACAAAACCAAGGGAACAGCTCCAGCAGGAGTTACAACAGGTTCTCCATGGGCTTCTATCTCTTCCTAATAGAGATCTAATCGAATTGACTGAGTTAGCAAGAATATGCTTAGGTGTCAATAATAACAAAACTAAAGAGGATAAAGATGATGAATAGAGAGATACAGTTTAGAGGTCAAGATATCGACACAGGCGAATGGGTTTACGGTTACTTCTTCGTGGATAGTATTGCGAGTAATATCCTTGTAGGGAATATCCCATACAAAGTTAATTTTGATACCGTAGGTCAGTTCACAAACCAGCACGACAAACTCAACACCAAAATATTTGAAGATGACATCCTAAAGATGTGGATAGATGACAGTGTAGAGCCTGATGGTGGGGTTTGGTGTTATATGTTTGTTAAGGAGACCATTGAAAAGGGATTTGTGCTGTGGGCTAAGAACATGACCATTGAGGATGCAGCTCCTCTCTATCAGATGTTGCAAGAAGATGATATGGAAGTAGTAGGTAACATTCACGACAACCCCGAACTTATAAAATTGTAGTATGGAAGATATAGCATCAAAAAAAGTAGAATGCGTTAATTGTGGCTTAATTCACAACTGGAGCGATAGAATTAATCACAAAATTGGTATGTTCAATTGTTATTATTGTCCTAAGTGCGAAGAAGAGAGTTATCGAACCTTACCCACTCCAAATGAAAAGTAAAATAAACTAAAGAGCATGAGTGGCAATAGAGATAAACTAATAGCATTTAACTACTTCGGGGGTAAGTTCACTTGGCTTGAGCACTTGTACGCAAATTTCCCTAATGATTTTACTCATCTAGTTGATTTGTTCGCAGGGTCTATGTGTGTTAGTCTTAACTACAAAGGGCGTTGCATTAAGACAGCCAACGAAATCAATACCGATGTTACCAACTTCTTTGAAGTGCTGCGGGACCATGAGCAAGAACTTATATTTAAGCTGAACCTAACTCCTATATCTGAGGTTGAATACAACAACTGTTGGAAACCAAGCAGGTGTAAGATAGAGAGTGCTAGACGCTTCTACGTAAGGGTACGACAATCATTTTATGGGCTTGGAGCTCAACGCAAAAATAAGGGTTGGCATATGGCAAAGTCGCATGTTAATGCTCAAGGGGGCGAGACTGTAAGCAAATGGAATAATGCAATACCCAAATTACATGGTGTTGCTAAGGTTATTCGAAATAACTTCCAGATTGTAAATAGATCATATGACGAATGTATAGACAAGCTCGATACTGAAAACACTTTTTTCTATTGTGATCCTCCATATCCTCTTGAGTGTCGAAACTCATCCAATGACTACAAGTATGAGTTTACAGATGACGATCATAGGGCATTAGCTGAGAGACTGCATCACATTCAGGGCAAAGCCATGATAAGTAGTTACGACTGCCCTCTCATGCAAGAACTATATGGTGATTGGACTAAAATAGTATTTCCAAAAAAGAAGAACAATATCCGTAGTAGTGAAGTTCAAGAGGTCATTTGGATAAACTACGAGATTGAAAAACACTTATTTAACCGATAATA
>CAMRBL010000185.1 GCA_947040435.1 uncultured Rikenellaceae bacterium | reverse complement strand
TTCACATCCATACCTGCAAGGAACATTGCCCATGCCATCTCTCTATCACCATTACCACCTTTTTCACGAATGATTGCAGCCTTCAAACCACTTTTAACACGACGTTTAGGGTCAATTCCACACGACTCATAAGTTCCTTTAAAGTTCTCAGGGAATTTATAGTTGAGTTCTTGGTTTTTATAATTTGTATATCTTTCTAACGCTTTCTTATCTCCACTCTGCTTTTTGTCTAGCAAATAAGAGCTTTTGAACCATAGGTCACGAAGGTGATTAATATCTAATTTGAAATCTACACCATTATTATTTACCTCAAATACTCTGTCAAAATTAACCTCTCCAATAATAGAAGCATTAACTCCAGCATTTTTCAAAGTAGCGATAACATTTTTACCACTCTCAACTTGAAGAACAATCGAAGGTTTCTCGCTAAACATAAGTTTAATAAGATCTTTTTCGTTAAGAGAATCTAAATTCAACTTAATACCGCTCTTATTATCTGCAAAAGTCATCTCAAGAAGAGCTGTAATCAAACCTCCACCAGAAATATCATGTCCAGCTAGAACCTCACCATTAGTGATTAGAGCTTGAACAGCCTCAAATCCTTGAGCAAAATATTTAGGATTATCAACAGTTGGTACATCCGTACCTATTTTACCAACGATTTGAGCAAAACAGCTACCACCTAGAGCAAAGGCACTATTAGATAGATCAACGTAAACGATCTCACTTCTAGTATGCTTAAGAGCAGGAGATATAGTTTGTTTAATGTCTGAAACCTCTGCTACAGATGTAATAATAACTGTACCTGGAGCATAAACTAACTCTCCATCTCTATATTTCTGTGTCATAGACAAAGAGTCCTTACCCGTTGGGATATTGATTCCTAGCTCGATTGCGAAGTCACTTGCAGCTTCAACAGCCTTATATAGTCTAGCATCTTCACCATCATTTTTACATGGCCACATCCAGTTAGCACTCAATGAGATACCTTTGATACCTTGAGCAAGAGGAGCGAAAACAATGTTCGTCAATGACTCAGCAATTGCCATAACTGAACCTTTTGCAGGGTCTATCATCGCGACCAAAGGAGCATGTCCAAGGGCTGTTGCAATACCACCTTTTCCTTGATAATCCATAGCAACTACGGCACAATCATTCAATGGCACTTGTACGTTACCAGCAGTTTGTTGCATAGCAACTCTTCCTGTTACCGATCTATCTACTTTATTAGTAAGCCAATCCTTACATGCAACAGACTCTAATTGTAGTATATTTTCAATGTAGTTTACAACTTTTGAAGTATCGTATTTCACTTCATCATAGTTCTCTACAACACTTTTATCATTTAGAATAGTCTTAGGTACTTTACCAAACATATCAGCCAAAGGCCAATCAATAGGTTTTTCACCAGTTCTATTATCAACAAACGTAAATTGCATATCACCAGTCGCCTCACCTATAACATTAATAGGAGATCTTTCACGATCTGCGATTCTAGTAAATTTGTCAATATATTTTGCATCAATAACTAATCCCATACGCTCTTGAGACTCATTACCTGCAATTTCTCTTCCACTTAACGTTGGGTCTCCGATTGGTAATTTATCAATATCAATTCTACCTCCAGTTGCCTCTACAAGCTCACTTAGACAGTTAAGATGTCCACCTGCCCCATGGTCATGAATCGATATAATTGGGTTGTTATCCTCTTCACTAATTGCTCTAATCGCGTTGTATGCTCTTTTTTGCATCTCTGGGTTAGAACGTTGGATTGCATTTAACTCAATATCATTAGTATACTCACCAGTTGCAACACTAGATACTGCGCCACCACCCATACCGATACGGTAGTTATCACCTCCTAAAAGCACAACTTTATCGCCTTTAGTTGGTTCATCTTCCATGCTATCTATTTTCTTTCCATATCCAACACCACCAGCTTGCATTATAACTTTATCATACCCAAATGTTTTACCATTCTCAGAGTGTTCAAAAGTTAACAATGATCCACAGATTAGAGGTTGACCAAATTTGTTACCAAAATCAGAAGCTCCGTTTGATGCTTTAATCAAAATATCCTTTGGAGTTTGATATAACCACTTACGCTCTTCTGTACCTTTTTCCCACTCACGATCATCTTCAAGTCTTGGATAAGCCGTCATATATACCGCAGTTCCAGCGACAGGGAATGCACCTTTTCCTCCAGCAATACGGTCACGAATCTCACCTCCAGTACCAGTTGCAGCACCATTAAAAGGCTCAACAGTTGTTGGGAAGTTATGAGTCTCAGCTTTAATAGATATAACACTTTCAAAATCTGTAACTTCAAAGAAATCTGCCGTATCATGAGTTTTAGGTGCAAACTGCTCAGCCATAGGACCTTGTAGAAACGCACAATTATCTGTATAAGCCGATGTTACTTGATTTGGGTTTGTCTTTGTAGTCTTCTTAATTAACTTAAATAGACTATCTGGCTTCACCTCTCCATCAATAATAAACTCACCATTGAAAATTTTGTGACGACAGTGCTCAGAATTAACTTGTGAAAATCCGAACACTTCACTATCTGTAAGGCTACGCTCTAATCTAGCAGCAACACTCTCAAGGTATGCTATTTCGTCACTATTAAGGGCTAATCCCTCTTTTTTATTGTATTCTGCAATATTCTCAATGTATACAATTGGATCTGGTTTTTTATCAATAGTAAAAATACTCTGATCTATTCCAGTATACCTACGGTTAAGCATAGGATCAAATGGCGTGTTATCCTCTTCAATAAAGAACTCTTCGATTCTAAGAATCCCTTCAAGTCCCATATTTTGGGTTATTTCCACAGCATTTGTACTCCAAGGAGTAATCATCTCACGACGAGGTCCGATAAACTTACCGTCAATACTCTCAATATTCAAATATTTTGCATTTGAAAATAGCCAGCTAAGACTAGAGATATGCTTTTCGTTAAATTTTTGTGTTGCATCAATAGCAAACACTTTTTCTGAGTTACCAAATAGTAAGATCATATCTATAGTTGAAATTATAATTATTCTATATAAGTTTTAAAACACAAAGGTACATTATACTGAACGAATGGACAAAATATATCGCTATATTTTTACATATAGTTATCCGTTTTCTGGCAAATAGGCTACTTTATCTCTGATAAAATGACCTATAACGTTCAATTTTTTAAAAATACATCAATTTTTGACCCCTTGCAATCACGCAACATTACTAACAGATGATTGCACCATCAAACTCATTCATGAGTCAAATATCTCTCAATATGG
>CAMRBL010000184.1 GCA_947040435.1 uncultured Rikenellaceae bacterium | reverse complement strand
TGGTATTGCCAAAGCCAAGGGTGTAAATCTATTTTGGACAATGGTAGATGGCAGAGAAAAGACATCTCTATACGATATGTACAATAGTGTGATAAATGATCTAGGGCAAAAGATTATGAAGACTTCACTTCCTGATAGTAAGAGATATAGGAGGGAGATAACATTTGATAAGAAACCTATATTCCGTTCTACATTCTTCCCCATTGATTCAAGTATGTTAAAAAGTAGTCGTATCCCAGAGTTGGCAGAAGAGATATGTTCAATAATTAATTTAAAGCATTAGATATGTCCAACAATAAGAAACCAAAACTAGATCAGAAGATGTTACTTGACTCCATCCTTAGAAAAAAGGAGGATAAAGGAGCGATTACAGCTCAACAAGAAACAGAGCCACCAATCGAGGATCAAGAGGCAGTAATCCAACCTGCAAAGTCAGAACCATACAAACGTAAACGAACCACCAAAAGCGGGTACAATGATACATTCCTAAAGCGTAATGAGATAAAATCTCGTCAGTGTGTCTATGTCAGTAAAGGTGTTCACGAGACTATATCAAAGATTGTTAAAGTCATAGCTGATAATGATATTACAGTTGGAGGTTATATTGATTTGGTGCTATTGAAACATTTAGAAGATAATAAGACTGAGATAAACGAATTGTACCGTCAAGAAAGAATGGATTTAATATAGCGAATTATGATAGACATGATATTAACATTAGGAGTTATCTACTGTATTGTGGTGGCTACCTATCTCCTATTTACCTCATCATCGCAAGATAATAAACATAGTAATAAGAGCGTGGATAGACTTGCAGATCAAGAAATAATGAAAATAAGGCACTATACTCAAAGCCATACTATTCCAGTTGCGACCACCTCTCCAAAAGTGGAACCAATGGAGAATATAGAGCCTATTTTTGCCCCTGAAGAGCCGAAAACTCTCCCACAAATTCCGAATGATAAATTGGATGATGCTTTTTCTAATACTCCCGAAGATATAGATATTGATACGGTTCAGTTGAAATATGAAGAGGGTATTACCGAAGATGAATTGGATGATGAGGACTTGGAATCTAATAATGGGCAGGTACTAAATTATGCGTCTGGATTTAGGATTGACGAGTTTAAGGGTGCAATTGATACTATTAAATCTACTAATGCCACAAACGAAAAGAGAGATAAGGCAGGGGAACTTTTCTGTGATATTAAAGGTAGTGATCTGTTTGAGCAACTAACAAAAAATAAAGATTCGAATATGAGTAAGATAAAAGAGTTAATGGATTTTCATTTGGGGCGTATGGACAAAGTCAGCGACAAAGATAATTCGAATAAGAAGAGTAAAAACACATCACCAGTAATTCCTAAGAAGTATGAGGACTTTAATGTCTTCGATATTTTATAACTAAATTTTAAAGAATGAAACAACGAGATTATGGCTAGTAAAGTGATTTGTTGCTGTCGGGATAAAATTCTAATAAGATGATTTTGAATCTATTATTAGCTTTCTACGAATTAGCATTAACACAATTTAATCTGCCCGTGCGGCTCACACCACTAAAATCCAAAGTAAAACAGTATTAATCGACTTGTCGGCAGACCATCCATCTGCCACAAGTCACAAACAGAATCATTTATGACAAAGAAAAATCTATTTCTCACAGCAACATTTCTTGTTGCTACATCATCGCTCTTTGCACAAGGCAATGGTCTTGCAGGCATAACGGAGGCTACTGGTATGGTGACCTCCTATTTTGAGCCTGCCACAAAATTAATCTATGCCATCGGTGCCGTTGTTGGTTTGATTGGTGGGGTTAAAGTATATGGTAAGTTCTCTAGTGGCGATCCAGATACGAGCAAAACTGCGGCATCGTGGTTTGGTGCATGTATCTTTCTTATCGTAGCTGCTACTATTCTTCGTTCATTTTTCTTGTAAAATGGCAGAGTTTTCAATCAATAAAGGGATTGGGGGTTCAGTAGAATTTAAGGGGTTAAAGGCTCAATATCTATTCATATTTGTAGGTGGTCTGTTAGCTCTATTTATTGTATTTGTCATTATGTATATGGTCGGTGTGAGTCAAGTGGTTTGCATCGCCTTTGGAGGAGTTTCGGCAACACTATTAGTGTGGCAAACATTCTCACTTAATGCTAAGTATGGTGAATATGGACTAATGAAACTATCTGCACGCAAGAGTTTCCCCAGATTTATACTGAATAGAGGGCATCGAAAATTCATAAAATTTAGGAAGCTACATCCCATAAAAAACAATTAGAATGAGAAATATATTAAAAGCAACAACACTAGAGAGTCGGTTTCCGCTTCTGGCTGTTGAGAATGATTGTATCATCTCAAAATATGGAGATGTCACAATCTGCTATAAAGTGGAACTGCCCGAACTATTCACCATAACAAGTAGTGAATATGAAGCGATACACTCAACATGGCTAAAAGCTATCAAGGTGCTACCAAATTATTCAATCGTCCATAAGCAAGATTGGTTTATATCAGAAAATTACACTTCAGAAATCAAGGCGGAGATGAGTTTTTTAGATCGCTCTTTCGAAAGGCATTTTAATGAGCGACCATTTTTGAACCACACTTGCTACCTCTACATCACCAAGACTACAAAGGAGAATAGCAGAACACAAAGCAATTTCAATTCATTGTGTCGTGGCTTTATTGTCCCTAAGGAGATTCGAGACAAAGAGGTAATCGCAAAATTTATTGAATCTGTCGGACAGTTTGAAAGTATCATTACTGATAGTGGTTTTATCAAATTAGAAAGACTAAAAGAAGATGCGATAGTTGGCACAACTGAAAATGCAGGTATTGTTGAGAAGTATTTTTCGCTATCTCAAACAGATACTACCACACTCCAAGATATTACTATCGGTGCAGACGAGATGAAGATTGGCGATAACATACTATGCCTACATACGCTATCCGATGCTAATGATATGCCAAGTAAGGTTCATTCAGATATGAGGTATGAGCGACTATCTACTGATAGAAGTGATTGTCGCTTGTCGTTTGCAAGTCCTGTTGGCTTGATGCTAACGTGTAATCATATCTATAATCAATATATCTTTATTGATGATGCAACGGCAAATCTGCAACAATTTGAGAAGTCAGCGAAAAATATGCACTCACTAGCCCGATACAGCAGAAGCAACCAAATCAACAAAGAGTGGATTGAAGAGTATTTGAATGATGCACACTCCTATGGATTGACTTCAATTAGATGTCATTGTAATGTGATAGCATGGAGTGATGATCGAGAGGAATTAAGAC
>CAMRBL010000183.1 GCA_947040435.1 uncultured Rikenellaceae bacterium | reverse complement strand
CGCAAAAGAGCTCAATATATTTTGGCACTTCACCCGTAAAGGTATATAGAGCTAATATATCAGCATTTTTATAGTTAGGGCGGTAGTCATACATTATATCCTTTAGAGTAGTAAGATCGAATGCAGAGAGTTTGATAATATTGTCTGCACGTCCAAATAGTGGTTCTTTAGAGTTTTGAAATGTCTTCTGTATCAAAGAATAGATATAAACTGACACTACTAAATTCATCTTTGATATCTTGCGATATTGACCCAAAATATTATGAATATCGCTATACACCGACTCATTGATGTTATAAAATTATTGAAATTTATCTATTACTAAGTTGAAAGGCGTACTAACAGCAACTAGAGACTACTATGTTTTAACAGATTTTATAGAAATTTTACAAAAAGAGAGAGGAGTATAGAGAGTATTACATATGACGAAATTAGATCACGTTGTAAGCGATAGATTGGGTTTGCAGGACGCAGATACAGCTCCTATTGCACCGGGGGAGAGTGCGACTCCAGAGAGGGCCCAGCCTTCGGGCACAAATTAACGTTAAAATAAAACTAAATTAATTACTTAACCTTTTATGCGGTTTTAATTAGGAACTCCATAGACTCCTTCCTTTACGTTTTAGCCAATGAAATAATAAAGCAACTACCCTTACCTAATTCACTTTCAATGTGTATTGTTCCACCGTGTGCCTCAACAAAATCTTTTGAAATAGCAAGCCCAAGTCCACTTCCTTGTACTTTTGTCCCAGGTACACGGAAATAACGATCGAAAATAGTTTTGTGATATCGAAAATCTATACCTTTACCAAAATCTCTGATGTATATTTCAATTCTATCTTCAATCTGTCGTACCCCTATAATTATTCGAGAATTATTAGACGAGTAATGAATTGCATTCGACAAAAGATTTGTAATAACCCAAGCTATTTTCTCACTATCAACAAATAGCTTATCAATGCTCTCTGGGTATTCAACTTCAATACTACATTCAAACTTACTCGCCAAAACCCTTGTTGCTCCAATAGCATAATTTATAAGTTCAATAGGCTTAGTGATTTTAGGACTTAATTGTAAAACACCTGCTTCTACTTGTGTCATTTTCAAAAGCTCGCTAGAGATACTTAAAAGTCTATCACTACTATCGCTAATGCTTTGAGCTAAAGCAGATTGTTCTTCATTCATATCCCCAATACGATTATCTTGAAGTAACTGGAGGCTCATCATGATTGCAGATATAGGAGTTTTTAACTCGTGTGAAATAACAGATATGAAATTTGTCTTAGCATTATCTAGCTCCTTAAATTTTGTAATATTACTAAGCATTACTACTATTCCTGAATTTTCAGGCAAAGATAGGTAGTGCACATCAAAGTAACTCTCCTTCTCATTTGCATAAATTTTAAGAGGCTCATTCCCAACCTCTTTATCTACCCCTTTTACCAATCTACGAAGTAGATCGTTTGAGAGAGAGAGGTCAAGTGCAGACTTGCCAACCATCTTCTCTAAGGGTATATTAAGGATTGAAATAGCGATTTTATTAACGAACAAAATTTGTTTTTCGTTATCCAAACCAATAATAGGTTCATCAATAGAGTTGATTACTATCTCCAAATACTGTTTTGTTGATATAATACGAGCCATATTGCTTTGTTGAAATTGCGCCAGATCCTGAGCCATGCTATTAAATGACGACGCGACCTTTCCAAACTCCGATTTCTTATCAAAACTTAATCTCTTATCATAATTATGATTAGAGATTTCAAGAATACCTTCGATAAGTTTTTGAATAGGATTTGTAAGAGCCTGAGGTATTTTGGCAAGCATAAAAGCTGCAAAAATTATACTTAACACTGCAAAAACTATCATCAAGACTAAAGCCTCATGAGCTGTATCTTTAGCAAATTGAGACTTACTCTCAATTGCATTACCATTCAATAAGATAATCATATTAATTGATTCGCTTATTGATATTAGATTCTCTTTTGTTCTATCTGCTGTATATCTTTTAAATTGTCTTTCAAGCTGTTCGGTATGTTGTTTTTCGGTACTTTCACTTATGTTTATACTCTGCAAAGAGAGGTTATCATAGAACGTATTGACAGCAATAAGAGAATCCTGCTCAAAATTATTGATTGCCCAAAGCATTTTTTGCGCATATTTCACCGAGTTGTAATTGTCAGCAAGGATATTTTCTATATTATGTTTAATCCGCTGAGTTGTATGAGCAGCATGGTATCCAAAGAGTGTAATAACTACAAGTAGCGTTCCTATTGATAGAGTTATTTTAGTTCTTATTTTCATTATGATAATACAATTAAATCAATATTAGACTTTGCGAGAGAATTGAATAGGTGTCGATATCGGAAAGAGGCAAAAATAATATTACTTAGCTTAATCTTGGGTTTCCCAATACAAACTGTACTTACTTGATTTGTATTACAAATATATATTATCCCCTCGATTACAGATTTTGCATCATATTGAATTACATCTGCTCCGAGCTGTGTTGCCAATTTAAAATTGTTTATTAAATATCTTTGTGCAGCTAGAGAGATATTGTCGTTCTGCTCACTTGGTGTACGAACATATAGAATTGAAAATGGTGCATTATATCGTGTTGAAAGACGAGCTACTTTACGAATTATTCGCCGTGAGCTCTTCTCTCTACTACTAATACAAGCTAAAAAGCGCTCATGACGAACCTTTGTTTTTTTGTTCATTTCAAGTTCAACCTTCTTTTCAACCCTCAATGCAACCTCCTTTAGCGCTAGTTCTCGTAGTTGGAGAATATGTTCAGACTTAAAAAAATTGTTTAGTGCAATAGTAACCTTTTCTGAACTATAAATTTTGCCTTGTTTAAGTCGAGTAATTAGCTCATCTGCCGTTAAATCAATATTTACAACCTCATCTGCTATTGCTAATACACTATCTGGAACTCGCTCTGCAACTTCAATGCCTGTTATGCTCTCAACCTCCTGATTTAAGCTCTCTATGTGTTGAATATTAACCGCGCTGATGACATTTATTCCCGCTTCAAGTATATCAAGAACGTCTTGCCATCTCTTCTCATTTTTACTCCCATCAACATTAGTATGGGCAAGCTCATCTACGAGTACGATTTCGGGATGTTCTCTTAATATTGCATCAAGATTCATCTCTTCAAGCTCTTTCCCACGATAAAAAATATTACGACGTGGAATCTCTGGGAGCCCCTCTGCCATTTTAGCTGTACCCTCTCTTCCATGCGTCTCAACATAACCTATACGGGCATCAACGCCACTACCTATAAGCTCGTGCATCTCTTGTAGC
>CAMRBL010000182.1 GCA_947040435.1 uncultured Rikenellaceae bacterium | reverse complement strand
GCCATCTGAGAATTTGTTACATTCAGATGCAAAATTGATCTCTACAACGTTAAGTGGAGACCAATTAACAGCAACATCTACAACTATTCAAGAGGGTTTTATCTATCTTTATGAGTCAGATAATGCCAATTCGAAGGTTGTTTTCTATGGTAAAATTAATGGTGTGAAGAACATACTAGAAGTATCTCTTCCAACACAAATTAATCGCAATGAGAAATATATGATAACAATTAATAGTCAGGGTGCAACACTTTACGGTACGTTAGTTACACTTCCGTGGGATGAGGGACTGGACTTAGATGCACACCCTAAGCCATTTGCACCACTAATTGATATTGTTAATTCAAGCTTCTCCTCAGTTGTGAATTTCAGTAAAACAAGAGATACAATATTTCTTCCAGCTATTAGTACCACCGGAATACTAGTTATTGATGCCGATAGTGAAACGGAGCTAATGACAGATAGTGATATAACGATACAGCCAATATCACCTTCTAGTAAAGTTAGTTATGTTGGTAACAAATTCACCCTTTCAGTTGAGAGTAAAGATATAAATGACAAAATATCATACTCTCGTATCTACGTAAAAGACAAAAATGCGTCTCAGGTTTATGACCGATACATAGTGGTTGCGCAATATCCATATAGAACAAGTTTTCCTGATTTACATGAACGTGGTGAAGTTAAAGGATTCGATATCGACTTTAATGGGTATATTGATGGTAAAATTGCAAACTTTGAATCTTCGGAAGAGCCACTTGATGTGACTTGCGAAACTAGCGATCCTGATTTTAACTGGCTTAAAATTGATAAAATGGAGCCTTTAATCACAGAAATACATGGTTTTTTTAAACCTAATGATGCTGAGGCAAAGGGGCAGAATCAAGAGTCAAGAATCAAAGTTACATATAAGGATGGATTGATTGAGGAGTTTAAATTCACACGTAAACGAGAGTCTATACCATCTGTTTTCATTGCGGGACGACACTGGGCAAAGCATAATATGAGAGGGAATTCTAAAAAGTATGAAGACCAAATAAGTATTGTTAAGGATCTAGATGACACATTTGAATACCTCAAAACATGTAGTGTTGATGAGTATATATACTATTCAGGAGCTAACTATAAAGGTAGATCACAAGAGGGAATGTATCTACATAAAGATATTATTAATAATGTCCTGAACTATAAAGGTTATTCCCTATATGCTAGTGGAGACCTGTCAAATGCTTCGCCCGAGCTTCACTGTCCTAGTGGATATCAGGTGCCAACCTTAAAGGAGATAGGTGCAATATTGCACGAGACAGGTCGTTTTGGTCTCATTCCTGATGGTAGTCCAGTAGAGTATACATCAAGTTCTAATATTAGGTTTATTATAGAGAGGCATATACGAGATTTTATTACTATTGATGGCATTATCGTACCTAATGTAATGCACACTAAAATAACGGAAAAATTAACCAAAGTATCTCTTGCCCTTACAGGAATGGGACATCAATTTAGTCCCACTGGGATTTCATACCACTCTGTTATAATGGGTATTATTAACCCTAATGGTGGAAAATACTTCACTTTTGACCACACTGGCAACTATGCAACAGTACAAGCACATAATTCTAGTAAAACAAGAGTGATTCGCTGTGTAAAAACAGCTGTAAAGCACCTAATTGAATAATATAAATGATATTAAAACTAAATCATAATCTCGCTATAATACTCCTATTAATCGTATTTGGTGTGAGTAGCTGTCAAAAAAATGATATTGACGACATTATAGCTACTGAAAAGATTCAATTTCATCTTAAATTATCGGATAATAATGAACACTTAGATAAAATTGAGACAAAATCTATTGGTAATCAAAAAGTAAAGTATTTTCTGTCAGACAAACAAGGTAATGTTCTCAATGATATATTTACCTCGTATGATACACAGCTACAAACAATCACAATTGAACCTATTAGACCAGGTCAATATGAGCTATTTGTATTAGCCTATACTCCAGCTCTTGAAGAAGAGGGATTTACGGTTGCTTCCGACATTACACATAAGAGTGACACTTGGATCCATTTTTCAAAAGATAACATTGGTCTGTTGGAAGATCGTAGCATTATTTTTGGTAAGTGTCAGTTCACAGTTGGTAATATTACATCGCTCAATACTGAGGTTATACTTAGCAATGTATTCACTGCTGTCGAATTAAAAACTAAATTTCCAAACGAATATGTCCGAAATATTCTGACTAAAGTTTCAGTTTCGTTAGAACCTACCTTAGTCAACAATTCACTATCTGTTGATGGAGGTTTGTCTGGAAGCGTACAATTGGTTGTAGAAGATGTTGATATAGAGCATAATAGTGTGTTATATACACTTCCTACTTTAACCGCTGATCCAGTGCACTTTAATATTGACACAGAGACCATAAATCACGAAAGGGTTAAGTATCATAATGTTTTTGTAGGAAATACTAGTACTGCGCTAAAAAGAGGAGTAAAAAGCACTATTAATATTGATCTATCCAATCACCCAGATGCTAATTCAGGAGTAATATATGTAAGTAGTAAAGTACACGACTCTGAGGATAGACCAAAGATATTACAAGATTCGGAAAACAAATCTGTATTCTATGACGCAAGGCAACGTTCATTTATCATCAACAAACCTCTTCAGATAAGTATTACTGATGATAGTAAACTACACACACGCTTCTATTCTCCCTTAGCAGTGCGTAATGTTGGGATCTGGGCTAAATTCCCAGATTTTAAAGAGGAGGTACTGATTGCTTTCTTAGATAGTATTCCTGCATTTTCGGATGCCAAATTTGACATACTAATAGATGAGAACTCCGTATTTAAAACTAGAAGTAATAAATATGTATCTATCTTACAGAGTAATATAGATAATATTCAGAATGCTATTTTGTCAATGGAGTCTCCCGACATATATTTTGAGAAGATCAACACCATTCGTTGTGATTGGAGGATAGCATTCAGATCGTTTGGAGGTAACCCTGATATGTCAAATGGCGGACCCGCAGGTAATTGGATGGGTATTCGCCCAGTGCACATTAGAGAGGGTATAGCTATATTAACTAACGTTGCATACATGCTCTCTTCCTCAGAATTTGAGACCTTCTTAGCGTCCTTTCAAGGGAAACTATATGGTAATAAAGGTAAAGGAGATATAATTGATGTAACCACTATTACACAACGCTTTCTAGATCATTCAGGATATGACGTTGGATTGGTATACACAGGCAATGGTGTTTTAGGTATGGGTGGTGGCAGGACTTGGGGAGTTGCACAATATGTCTT
>CAMRBL010000181.1 GCA_947040435.1 uncultured Rikenellaceae bacterium | reverse complement strand
CCTTCATTAAGGGTAAAGAGGACTTTACTCGCCTCATTTGGGGAGCTCCTGATTGCCACCGCATTTTGCATTATGATAGCTACCTTTGGATTTAGAATATCTCGTCGCTCTGTTATTGACCAAGATGTCGAAAAGATAAAGATAATAAGTGCGAATAAAGCGACAAAAAAGCCTACTTTACGTTGCATTATATTTTTAGACAGCAAGTACAGCAACACAAAACTCAACAATAAAACTAATGCGACTAAACTTATCACGGCCCATTGATTACTAGTAACATTGACTTGTATAGCCTCAAACCATTTCGAAAGAAATAGCTCGGGAATAGGTTCAATCTTATCTTTAACGTAATTAGACACAACTGCTAAATTATGTCTAGTATCATCATCTGTCGGAACTAAAACCTCTGCTTTACTATAATACAGAATTGCGTCACCAATCTCGCCTCTTTTGAAGTAAGAATTCCCAAGGTTATAATATAATTCATGACTACTATACCCTTCATTTAATATCGAGTCATAAAGGGTAATGGCATCATTGTACTTTGCATTTATATAGGCTGTATTCGCCTTATCCCACAATAAGTTTAATTTTCCATCCTCTGCTTTTAGTGTTCCAATGCAAATAATTGAGAATAAACATATAATAATAGACCTCATAACTAACTATTTAATTGTTGATTCGAATTTAGATAATTTTCCAACGGCATTATTGTATATTTCGTTCATATGCCCCGTTGCTAAGGGAGAGTATTGCGCATACTCACAATCAGATATAATCTGAAGAAATACGTTTATATCATCTATTGAAATACTCTTCTTCACCAACCCCTCTCTAACATTATCTTTTGTAAGTGACGAGACAGGAATATTCAATTTATCACTCATATATCCCCATAACGCTTTTAACATCTCCTCATAAAACTTACGTTTATCTCCTTGCTTTATGTATTGATTTGCTGTATTTAGTCTTTGAAGTGCGACTTTATTCGCTCGCTTACCCTTCACTAACACCTTATTTTTAAGCAACTTTATTCTCTTCTTTAAATATATTAAAGCTAGAACAAACGATCCTAATATTAGGATAATAGATACAAAATAACCTATGCTAAATATAAATATACTGCGCTCCTTTTTTAAATTATTCTCTCCAATTCTAATAAATCTAATATCTTCACCTAATATAGTAACCTCCTCCTTTGATAATCCGCTAACCAAGCCTCCCGATCCGATGCTAGCAACCTTAGATGAGTCTGGAAGCACATTTATTGCTGAATTTTCAGTCATTATAGTTACGTATTTAGACGACTGGGGGTTAAAATATGTAAAATTAACTGGTTGTATATCATAATGACCTTCTGCACGAGCAATTATTGGATACTCAAATCTTCTATATCCTGATATATTATCATTTATTATCTTAAGACTCTCTGCTGTTTTTACGCTATACTGCTCAAATGAGTTAGGGAGCTCTAATTTTGGGGTTTTAAGTAGTGGTAGATTCCCACCCCCTCTTATTTCCAAAGTAAACATTACTGACGAATTGGCAACAACCTCTGTTGTTGGGACATCCTTTCTTATAGTGAAATCTCCAACTGCGCCATTAAAATCAGATGGAGCTCCTGCAGGAAGTTCTTTGACCGTAATTTTAAGTGGTTCTGTACTAATCTTTCGGCGAACCTCTACTACGTCCATTTGGTTACTGAAGAAATTATCTAGCGTAGATTGTCTTGCTGATTGAGTAACAATCTGTGCAATAACATTAATATCAGCTTGCTCGATCTCTAATACGCCAGATTGCTGCGGGAACAAGAGATACTCCCTCAAAGTTATAGCATTATAAACTTTTGAATTTAACGTTGCTCTATACTGCCTTGCATTGCTATTATCAATCTCCTGCACATAAAAACCATTAAAGGATGGGAATTTTGAATTTTCAATATTCAATATAACCTGAGAGTATAATTTTATTGAGACTTTAATTGGTTCACCCTTGTAAACTTCGCTTTTGTTAGTCGTAACTTTTACTATAATATCTTCGGAAGTAATTTTATTTGTTTTACCACTCTTTTCATCATCACCCACAACCTCAACATTTAATGGTTTAGATGTATATTCTACACCATTAACACGCATCTTTGTCGATGGAATTACATGTATCCCCTTCTTTTTACTTGTGAGCACATAGGTATATGTAATATTTATCGACTTTGTAACATCTCCATTTACAATTGAGACACCCTGTACTTTTGACTCTGTTGGTCCAGCAATAATATCAAAATCATCTATTTGAGGGCGTGAAAAAGTTGATTTCTCAATTTCAATACCTGAATTAACAGTGTATTCAACTCTAAACACCTCTCCTACCTCAACAATATTAGGTGCTGTGGCTTCAAATGTAATTTTCTGAGCAAAAAGCGTAATACTACTAGTCAGTAGTATCAATAATAACGTCAGTTTCCGTATCAATAGTAACATTTTATCTGTGAATAATGGTAAAGTAATTAGTTTAAATAGAGATTTTCTACAAAACAACTAAGTAAAATTCAATCTTACAAAAGTAGTTGTTTTTATTATATAAATCAAATATAATTGGCTCTTATTATCTTAATAATTACAACGAGAATCCAACATATTTTAGTATTAAAGTTACAATAAAAACTAGACTAATTATATATTTGTAATTTTACAAACGACGTATCTTTCAAATAGTAGTATTAGCAGTAGCAATCCATTCACATAGATTTAAATTATACTACTTGTAAGGATCATTAAAGTTGAATCTATATATAACAAAAAGCGGGTGACCCAAAATAGGTCACCCGCTTTTATTAAAACTATATATATACTTATTTACTCTTTATCTCTATTTTTGCACTCTTAACACCATCTGCTGTCGCTTCAAATACTATCTTACCTGCCTTATCTCCACTCTGTACGATAGCGGTCAACTGTCCACTAAAAAGCTTCATTTGAGGTAGGTGAAACAACTCTAGTGATACAGGGTTTCCATTTGCTGCCGCACGGTAACTACCTTCCCCTCTTACTTTGAATTTAATCTCTCTAGTATCATCTGGACATAGATTCCCTTGCTTATCAACAACTCTAACATTGATAAATGACATATCTTTACCAGTTGCATCTAAAGTTGTTCTATCAGCCGTTAGTTCAATCTTATATGGTTTACCTGCTGTATGCACCTCTTTTTCTGCCACAGCCTTACCTTCTGAATCATAGGCAACAACTTTTACTGTACCTGGCTCATACTTTGTATCCATCCACATTAGACGATAGCGTTTCTGACGCTCGAAAGAGTCAT
>CAMRBL010000180.1 GCA_947040435.1 uncultured Rikenellaceae bacterium | reverse complement strand
GAGATTCTCCGGAGTGACTGGAGTTCAGACGTGTGCTCTTCCGATCTTAATTACCTTTCTTATCTTTAGAGAAATATCCATCATGAGCCTTACTTGCAACACTATTTTTCAAGAAATTAAAGTACTCATCATCTTCAAATAGAGTTTTACTATATTGCTCAACAACATCAATATACTCTTCTTCAAAAATATCTGCATACACTCCATTGCCAACAGCAGGACTATATATCCTGTATTTCTCTACTTCATCTATAAAGAATAATGATAGTACCTTTATACCCATATTAAACAACTCACGTTCTTTTTCAATATGCGCCTCTATGGTGCTACGTATTTGAATACGGCGAATTTGCTCGTCATTAACTGTGCCGACAACCTCTTTCAAGTGCAGTGTTATACCATTTTCAAAGGTTACAGTTTCGCTTAGAGCATCTATTTCTGTTATTAAGTAACCATCCTTATATTCCTCTAATCCATTCGATTTATCATATAGATTATCGCCCTTAGATCGTTGGCGAACAATCTGCCTTACACCCTTTGCTCCTTTGTAATCAAACCCAATATTTGCAGTTGGGTATTTATCTTTTGAGATATTAAACCCTTCAAGATACAGATAACCATCGGTAGCAGTTGTTCCACTTACCGATATACCCTTAACCGCAATCTTCTTAACTAGCTTCTTATTGTAAGCCTCCATTGCATCAAGGCGATAAATCATATTATATATGCTATCTCCCCTATGTGTTGCAGAGTATCGAAGTGTAAACATCGCCTTAAATTTCTTCAAGCTCTCCTTAGTCTTCTTACCCTCTACTCGCTGAGGCTCATCAATTATGACGATAGGGTTTGTTGCTGCTATTACATCAATAGGTCTACGACTCTTAAAGTCATCAAGCTCCATATCAATCCTTCTAGCATCCTTACCAGTTGCATTAAACGCCTGAGCGTTGATAATCATCACTCGTATCTTATTATCACTTGCAAAAGTTTCTATATCCGTAAGATTCTTAGAGTTGTATATAAAAAACTGCACCTTCTTACCGTAATCTTCGGCAAAATGCTCCTCTGTCATTTTGAATGACTTATGAATACCCTCACGAATTGCAACACTTGGCACAATTATAATGAACTTACACCAACCGTAACGTTTGTTTAGTTCAAAGATAGTCTTTATGTAAGTATATGTTTTACCCACACCAGTCTCCATCTCAACCGTGAGGTTATATTTCCCCTCTAATGATGGAGATGGCTTTATTTGATTATCTCTCTGTATTTTCTGAATATTACTAAGTATCTTATCTTCTGATATAGAACGTATAATAGGATTGTTTTTGAACCCCATATACATATCTTTATATTTTATTTCGTCAGCTTTCTGCACCCCAGGATCAACCATATAACTAACCTCTTTGAAAGGTTGCCCCACAAAGACATCACAAACAGCTTTGGCTGCCTCACGCTGAAAACTTTGATGTTTAAATTTTATTTTCATTACTTATTTTTATTAAAATGGCAAATCTTCTATATCACTCCAATGACTTTTGCTAGGTTCAATTGGTTTCTTTGTACTTTGTTCTATATTATGAATAAAAGAAACTGTTGCAGCCATAATTCGAACTATGTATTCTGCTTCAAGTTTATCTAAAATACTATTGTCATGAGCATAACTTTTGTTGTTTCTAATATCATTGTACTTATCAAACAGAGAAATACTGTGTTTGATGGAAACAATAGAGAATTCTGATTCTAACAAAGAATTACTTGCATAATACTTTCCCAACATACCAGCAAGGCTGTGAAGTGGGAGGCTATTGCCTTTGGGATCAACAACAACAATTTTATTATCAACACATATTTGACGTAGCATTTTCATTGCAAAAGTATGTAATCTATCTAATACAAATTCGGGAGCATTTCTTGTTAGGGCATCTTTAATATCCTTCATTAAAGATTCAAATGTCTCTTCCTTAACAGAGGGAAATGAAATGTCTATTTCTTCTCCTTTAAGTTTTGAGGCTATTAATCTTACATCTTGTAATAAACTCTTATTTTCATCATTCAAGGTACTATATTTATATAATGCAGCTTCTTCATGTTCACATAAATCCAATATTAGTTTACCTACCTTATTATCATTCTCCTTAGACCATAGGTGCCTTAATTTTTTAGCTTTAGATACGTGATCAGCATATGATGAGCTATAATCATATACATCAATATTAATCGATTCTGCAACAAAATTACCAAAAGTCTCATTGGAAAAATCAGAGACATAACCACCCTCCATAGAGAATAGTTTCTCACATTTAACCTTATCCATTGCTGTTAGCGTAGCCATAATTATATCACTTTTACAGATGTGTCGGAACTGATTAATTTGAATATATTATTTGTACTTTGCATAAACTATTCTTTTATGTAGATTGCTATTATTGAAATAACAATAGCAATAACTGACAATGTAATTGTTAATGTACTCAACCTGTACAGCCTCTTTGTAGATAAACTCGATAATGCATTAGAGTGAAAAGTCTGATTTCGAATAATATCAATACCAATCTCTGTTAGTTTCAAATGAGTCTTACCTTTTATCTCAACACTGTTAATCAATCTTTTATTAAAATTTGGTTCTGCTTGATTTTTTTCAATATATTCATCTATCTCAGAATCCTCAACTCCATCAATATGCATCTTTACAGCCCCAATCAGCCACAATTCTCTGAGGTGTTGTTGAAAATCAGAAACAGGCATATTATACCAAGAGTCAACTGTTGGATATGAATTAAATACCAATTTTTCTAATAGAGGCAAACTCATTTCTTGATAATTTAATAGAATATCTAATATCGCAGCCTGAATATGATATTTATTGCTATAGAAGTTTATAATTTTTTTATTACCACTCCATATTTCACTGTTTTTTAATTCATCCAAATTATTATCCATAATTAGATCACTTTTACAGTTGTGTCGGGACTGATTGATTTGAAGATTTCGTAAACATTGATTTTGTTTGCTGAACCCTCAAAAGAGTGATCTCGGAACAATGCTCTCAATGGTTTTAACTTTGCAATCTCACGTACTGTCTGCTCCGTAATCTTATCATCAAAACAAGCTATTAGATTTGTGTCGTTTACAAAATGTACTGTTGAGCCATCAATCTCTTCACTTCTATGTGGTTGCGATAGTGGTACTCCCCAATCCAACAGACAACCATACAGTAAATCAATATCCGAGCGGTCATCTTTTATATTACTTACCATATCAAATTGTATATAATAATTAAAAAAGGGACCTTATAATACTTGAAAATTATACCACCT
>CAMRBL010000179.1 GCA_947040435.1 uncultured Rikenellaceae bacterium | reverse complement strand
GGCTTCGGTACAACTGTTGATATCGGAAATTCGAGCCTCGTTGGAGTAAGACATTTGCCAATTTTACATAATGGCTATCCCTATATCCTCATTAAAAGTGGTATTTGGGGTATGTTTTGTTTTTTATTGTGGGGTTCTTTTATTCTAAAAACTGCATATAAAAATAGAAATTATGGTAATAATGCTCTTAAACTTTTAGCCTTTTTATCCATAGGAGGTATTATCTCCTGTTTCGTTTCAAATTTATTTGTGACAGGAATATTTAATGATGGTTACAATTTCACTTTATTAATTATTGGAGCATATTTATATTATTTACATGAACATAAATTACAAAACGATGAAGGTATCAACCATAATAGTAAATTATAATACAAAAGATCTACTAAAACAGTGCTTAGAATCAATATTAAAAAAGGTTATTGATATTGATTACGAAGTTATAGTAGTAGATAATGCCTCAATAGATGGCTCTGAAGTATTTATAAAATCGTTATTCCCAAGTGTTGTTTGGAGTAATGCTGGTGGTAATTTAGGTTTTGGCCGAGCAAATAATCTAGGAGCAAAACACGCACAAGGTGAATATCTTTTTTTATTAAACTCAGATACAATTCTGGAGAATAACGCTATAAAGATTTTTTATGACTATATGCTTACTCATAAGTCAGAAAAAATTGGCGCTATCGGTTGTTATCTTTTAGATGCTGAGGGTAAAGTTAATCTTTCAGGTGGTGTGTTCCCATCTCCTTATTCTGAGATAAAGTATTTATATGATAGGATCTTTGTTAAAAACAAAGATCGTAACTTAAATATAGACTATATTACAGGTGCCGATTTATTTATAAGTAAACGTATATTTGATAAAACGGGAGGATTTGATCCTAATATTTTTATGTATTACGAGGAGACAGATATACAATTACGAATTAATCAAATGGGTTATATAAATAGATTAATTCAAGGTCCTAGGATAGTACATCTTGAAGGTGGCAGCTTTGGTAGCAATATACTTAGCTTTAATAGATTTATGATGTCACAACGTAGTTTTAATTATTATATACGTAAACATTATAAAGGATTAGATTATATCATATTTCGTTTAACTATGATTTTTATTAGATTGACTATACTTGCAAAGCCTTGGAGTTTTGCAGAGAGAATAAAGGCTTACTCACTAGTAATTAAAGGTTAAATTTTATGCATAAATTAATTTCCTCGATTTTATTTATTTAATGTGATTTAAATCTATATCATTAATATATGGCTTAATTGTGATGCACGGAGGAAAGTGTTTCGGATCTCCTTCTGCGAAGATTAGCTGTGTTTCAAAGATCCAAACAGATGGGCTATTAATCGTCTAAAAAGGTCGTAATATTGATGTAAAGGCAATAATTCTTGATTGAGCTAATATTGGTAATAGCTGTGGTTGTATCAAGACAACTTCCAACAACTGTATTATCGGAGGTGTTCCATCCAAAATTATTAAATATATATATGATGAAAAATATTCTAGTAATGGCGTACCAGATTTCGCCAACAAAAGGTTCAGAATACTCTGTCGCATGGAATTATGTTAAGAGAATGTCTAAATATAATAGACTTACTGTACTATGTGGTGTGTCTGGAGAGCATATTGGGGATGTTATGGAGATGGAAGAGTATGTAAAAGAGAATAATATCCCTAACGTAGAGTTTATATTTGTTAAATCTGATTGGTTTATTGACATACTCAATAGTCTAAATAGAAGAGGTATATTTGTATACACATTCTACATAGCATATAAATTTTGGCAAAAAAAAGCATATAAAATTGCCAAGGAGGTTGTCAAAAAAGAGGAGTTTGACCTAATACATTATTTAGGACCTATCGGCTATCGCGAACCAGGACTTCTTTGGAAGCTTGATTTGCCATATATGTGGGGACCTATTGGGGGAATGAGTAATATAAACCCTATCCTTATGTCATCTTTGGGCATTAAAGGTAAGATTAAATTAGGCGTTCGAAGATATTTTAATAATATACAACTTAAATATAAGAGTTCTGTAAAAAAAGTTATAAAACGTGCTGATTTGCTTCTGTCAGCAACAACAAATGCAAAAGATATAATAAAAAGAATTTATAAAACAGATAGTTTATATCTTCCAGAAAATGGAATAGATAAAATTTACGATTTAAATAGTAGGAAATTTAACGATATGTCAAAATTACAGTTGATTATTGTCGGACGGTTAGATGCAAATAAATCTGTAATTACTATTTTAAAAGTGCTAAGTAAAGTTAAATCAATAAATCGAGTTGTATTAAATGTCGTTGGCGATGGTCCTCTTGCAGATCAATTAAAAGAGTATGCTCAAGATAATGGTCTATCTCAATCTATAGTTTGGCATGGAAAAGTAGATCGAGAGAAGGTGTTTGAGTTGATGAATGATGCACACTTACATGTCATAACGAGTGTAGGAGAAGGAAATCCAACTACAATATGGGAAGCAATGAGTGTCGGTGTTCCAACTCTCTCACTAGACCATTGCGGAATGCACGATACAATATGTGAGAGATGTGGTTTTAGAATCCCTATTATTTCTTATGACCAAATTGTAGAAGATATTGCATCACAAATTCAAATTTGTATTGAAAATCCAGCCATATTGGAAGAGAAAGCAAAAGGTACAATAGAGTGCGCCGATAAATATACTTGGGAGAAACGAGAAGCGTTTTGGCTTGATTGTTATAAAAAAGCGATAGCTAATTATAAAGAAAAAAAATAATCACTCAATGAGAATATTTCATTACACCATAGGTCTTGCTCCACAACGAAGCGGTGGACTTACGAAATATGCGACTGATTTGATGCAAGAACAACAAGTCGAGAATCAAGTATTTCTATTATATCCATCGGGTTCCAGATGGTGGAGCAATAAGATTTATTGGAGAAAAGATGTCGTAAGTGCGGGTGGTATACAGACAATAAAGCTGAAGAACTCGCTTCCCGTACCTCTCTTATATGGTGTGAAATCACCTAAAGATTTTATTTCTCAAGGACAAATGAGTGTAGATACAATGGAGAAACTTTATTATACTATTCGTCCAGATATATTTCACGTCCATACTTTGATGGGGTTGCCGAAGGAGCTGTTGCTGTTTTTTAAGAGCAAAGGGGTAAAATTAATCTATACCTCACACGATTATTTTGGGCTATGTCCAAAAGTTAATTTTATTAATGCAGAAGGGGCGCTTTGTTCTTTGGCTTCTGAGAGTAATTGTTTCAAGTGCAATTTGAAAGCGCCATCGACTTTCTTCCTGCGATTACGCAATTCCTGCTTCGCAT
>CAMRBL010000178.1 GCA_947040435.1 uncultured Rikenellaceae bacterium | reverse complement strand
ATATGACTCATAAATCAAGTTTAAATCATATGTTATGAGATATAAGTCTATAATATGGCTGAAAATATAATACTAATTTGATTGATTTTAATTATATTGTACTGAAGAGTATGTCGAAACAGAGCGAGGGAAAGATCCTCGGTTTATTATGGGGAAATTAGATGGAATGTTTACTAGTCATTATCTTGGTACAACGTGAGATATTGTAATGGCATACCGACCAGCACTAATTCATGCCGCAGGCTATATCGCACAGCAACATGACATTGCTTATGCCAAACTAGGACTAAGAGGTTTTACTGGGACATAAATGCAAAGTCAAGAGTGGCAGACGATATATAACTACAACAATGCGATGAAATAATTGCTGCTCAGAAAGCTGGAGATAATTTCTATGAAAGTTATGCTCTTACAAAAGAGACTACTGGTGCTGCGGAGTGGATGAAACTATATTTTAAATAATGAAATTGGACGACAAGTCGCAATTGATAATCCAAATACTACACGCTCACAACTTGCAGATATTATTAATGATAAGATAAAAAACGGGGAATTACATGTAATTAAAAGGGATAAATTAGTATCATCTAAATAAATTTTAATATTATGAAAAAAATAGCGCTAATTATAATTACTTGTTTTCTGATTTGTTGCAATGGTCAATATAAACCCCTAAATGACAGTTTCGTTTTTACGTCAGATTCGGAGTTTTCGTATACATGTCAATCATATTATCTGGTACAAATAGAAATAATAAGTAAGAATACAAATGGGGTAATAAAATTATATCGGCAAAATTCATTGCCAGATATTAATTGGACTGAGTATAAAGAGATAATAATAGATCCCAATACTCCAGAAATAAATAAAACCATTGAGGCATATACTACTAAAACTAAAATAGTATACATTCCATATGAGGGTAATTCCGATAATGAATATGTCAAAATTAATATATTAAGAACAGAGTTGATGTATAGTAATAATATGCGTGAACTAACGAGAAATCAAATTCGTTATGACAGGGATGTTAACTTTGGATTAAAGCATTTTTATGGTGATAATGGCTATGGCTACAAAAGAGGTGACGAGATTATTATTCCTAGTAAATATCCATACGTAGAAAAATTCGGCCCCAAAGGATTGGCTAGAGTAAGACTAAACCCTAAGGGTTCAGGTTATCCTGCTAGCGAAGTAAATCAGCATATTTATAAAGACAATGAAGGATTAGATGGATTCATTGACACCTTAGGTAATGTTATCATCCCATTAGAATATGGCGTAATTGGAGAGTTAGGTTATAGTGATGTTGCCGAATTTACAAAAGGATTAAATAAAACTGTTGGCGGTGAGACTATACGTACGGAAAAATATGGATTAATAAATGATAAGGGAGAGGTTGTTTTAGAGCCAATATATGATTTGATATTACCTTATTACAGATATAATTCTAATATGCTTGGAAAGGCCCCCGTAATCTTTATGGCAAGAAATTATAATTATGCAAAAGATAGTAGCATTTTAGGGGTTAAAGAGCAGATGCTGATTGATAAAAAAGGGAATATTCTCTCACCTAATGGTAAATATGATATACTAATCCCCTATGAAAAAGAACTATCTAGTTATTTCACTTCTGACAATCCATATGACTACGAGATATTTTATGTTGAGAGAGATGGTAAAGCAGGCGTTCTGAATCGTCAATTAGAGCTTGTTGTCCCATTAGAGCACGTTGTTTCTGATCGTAAAACTTCTCAAGAGGATTTACTCTTACTTTATGCAAAGAGGTTTAAATAAATTTATGTATATTATGACATAGGTTCTGGTGGCAGTAAATCTGCCACTAACTTATGTCTAAAAAGAAGAAAAGAATGGTAATAATATTTTAAGTGGTTCATTAAATTAATTAATCATAAAAAAAACAAAATATTATGACAAAGTTTAAGCAATTAAGTTTTACGTAGAACCATAATCGTTTTCCGTTGATGAATGAAGAGGCTCAGAGCGCCATCATAGGAGGTGCGTGTGGTTGTGGTCATTGTGCTGATTTCGAAGGTACAGATGTTGTAATCTATGGCTCTTTAGCAGATTATAACAATTCATCAGAGACTCATGGGTTGGGTGTATTTATTTGTGGTTAAGGTTGTATTGCAGCTGTTATTGAAGTTTATAACGAAGGAATCTGTCCTGAGCACAATACACCACCAGCTTATGGTGAAAATGGAGATATGTGTGCAACTAAAGAATTGTTTGAATTCTTAGCTTTAAATACAAACGTAGAGTGAGCGTACTATGAAGGTATAGACAGTAATGGTAATCGAATTTCTGAAATGAATACAACAAATAGCGAGCGTACAGTTCAAGGTTTTAAGTGTGATCCTGGCGATTATCATAGTAGGTATCATACAATGATTCACAATCATCAACCTGATCCAGGTACATCGAATCAATATATTGCTAGGAAGGAAGATATTCTGACTGTAAGAGCCGCTACAACTAAATATGGTACCTATCAGATCTTTTATGAAGGACAAAAAGGTGAAAAGAGTAGATATACTACCTATGACGCAGAGACTTCTTTAAAAGAAGAGCAGTATTAATGTATTAGAAGATAATTATCATTAAAACCGTATAAATATGTCAAAAAAAAGTATTTATTTACTCATTTTCGTGTGTTGTACTTATGCTAGTATTGCGCAGAATAGACCAATCTATATCTCAGTAGAAGATATGATTAATAATTTTAGAGAGAATAAAAGGGTGGATATTAACACTTATGATTTTCTGTACAGTTCAGATAATTATCTTATTGTCACAGACTCACTACTCCCTCAAATCTCGGGGATTAACTCAAATGAATTTCAAGGAGAATGGACTGATTTTTCTATAGCATTTAATTCTGGACAATCTAATAAATCACGTGAGTATACCTTGTATTTACGCAAAATAAAGACTGGTGAAAATAAAGAAATATATGTAAATAAATTAGAGGAAAAATATGGAAAGGATCGTTATGGAATCCCTGCAAGGTGGTTTTCGGGAAAGATGTCATTGTTTATCTCTCCGCAAGTCTTGTTTGGTGAAATAGTTGCAAAATGCAGTTCAATATTCATAATAAAAAATGGAGTTATTGTTTCAAAAAAAACAGAACAGGCAAAAGAAGGAGAGATGGAGGGTGAAAAAATAGCTGAAGTTTCTACATCTGGTTCTCCTGATACTATGTTTGTTTTTTCTGTAGGTCTCACTTGGCATAATACAGTTCAATATGATTTGTCTGAACTAGATACTTTTGTAAATAAAGGATTTCAACGAGATACAAACTCCATCGCTAGCGGAGAGTACTCAATTTTGCTTGTAACGAATGAATCTGGTGAGGCTGATGGTT
>CAMRBL010000177.1 GCA_947040435.1 uncultured Rikenellaceae bacterium | reverse complement strand
GGTTTTATTTCAGGCAGAGTCTATTGCAAGAGGTAGTCAAGTAGATGACAGAGAGTATTGGTGCGAAACAGCATATAAAATATCTTTCCCAGTTCTTGAAGCACTAAGTAAGGAGCAATTGAAGGCTCAAATGCCCGTGGAGTTGCGCTCTGGAATGGCGAAGAGTAAGCCCGAAGCGACATATCTTGAGGCTCTAGGGCGAACTCTGTGTGGTATAGCTCCATGGTTAGAGCTACCTGCTGATGGAACAGAGGAGGGGGAGATGCGTAGTGAATTGCTACTGTTGTCACACAAGGGGATACATAATATTGTAGACCCAGAGTCGGTTGACTATGTAGATTTCAGCAAGGGGCACCAGCCGCTAGTCGATGCCGCTTTCTTAGCTCAAGCATTTATTAGATCGCCAAAGAATCTTTGGGGTGGATTGGATAAAGCGACCCAAAGTATGGTTTTAAAATCTCTCTATTCAACTAGGGTCATAAAGCCAAATTATAGTAATTGGTTGCTATTTTCTGCAACTGTTGAGGTCTTTTTCCTATCGATCAATGAGCCTTGGGATGCAATGCGCATTGACTTCGCCATAAAAAAACATGACGAATGGTATAAAGGAGATGGTATATATGGAGATGGTCCGAACTTTCATTGGGACTACTACAATAGTTTTGTGATACAGCCGATGTTGGTTGATATATATGAGGTGATGTTTAGTAAGAATAGATGTTCTGCGGCGAGTTTGAAAACTATACTAAGTAGATCTACTCGTTATGCTGAGATTTTAGAGCGTTTGATCTCTCCAGAGGGGACTATCCCGCCCATTGGTCGCTCAATATGCTATCGAACAGGGGCGTTGCAAACACTAGGGCAGATGGCGTTGCTGCATAAATTACCATCTAACGTCACCCCTGCACAAGTTCGCTGTGCTATGACCTCTGTGACCAAACGCATCTTTAATTCGAAAAACACCTTTGATAAAGATGGTTGGTTAACCTTGGGATTTGCGGGGCATCAACCTGGGCTTGCTGAGGGTTACATCTCTACGGGGAGTCTCTATTTAACATCTGCAGGCTTCCTTCCGCTTGGTTTGCCTTGCTCTGATCCATTTTGGAGCTCACCTGCTGAGTCTTGGACTTCGGTTAAGGCGTGGGGTGGAGAGGCTATCCCGATTGACCACGCTCATTAGTGAGTTGCATTGTGGATCGAACTAAGTTTAACTTTATATCTAGGTAATGTTATGAATAATACACGAAAAATTATTGTGCTGCGTTAAAAACGCCGTTGAATGTATTGTATAAGTAGAGGAAGCTATTTCAAGTATTAAAAATAAACAAGCATCTCAATAGTTATATTTAGATGCTTGTTTGCTATAAAGATGTTATTTATTCCTTGCGCTCACGTATCGGTACGATTGCATGATAATTTTATTAAATAGATGTAATAATATGAGTCTCAAAACAGATTTTTAGCTTTTATCGCATAATTTTATATCTGTTACATACTAATCGCCAAAGTATCCTTCTAGTACCCCTTCGGCTTTTTCGAAATCCTCATCCCTCACGACAAGAGCGACTTCAATCATGGGGGAGACTAGTATTTGGCTGTCCGACCCCCACAATTCACACTGAATATCAACAGAGTCAAGAATTGATTTATAAATTTCAGCTTCTGACAAACTGTTAAAACTCTTTACAGTAACAAAACTAGATCTGTCCATAATTACCCGTTATTTGTTATTGTCCACAATTTAGTGAATTATAATTTAATATACAAACTATATTAGATTATTTTTTATTGTTATATAGATATAATTTTCGCTATCTTTGTGGTTAATAATGTATTATACTACTATAAATAATGAGTCAATTCGTTCACTTACATCTACATACCCAGTACTCCATCCTAGATGGAGCATCATCTGTTAAAGGGGTTATCAAACGAGCAAAAGAGCTTGGAATGGAGGCATTAGCAATTACCGATCATGGTAATATGTTTGGTGCTAAGGAGTTTCATGATACAGCAGTTCGTGAGGGAATAAAGCCAATAATAGGTTGTGAGGTCTATGTAGTAAAGGATAGATTCGTAAAAGATAAGGTGGAGAAAACAGGGCGACATCTTATTCTTCTAGCAAAAGATTTAGAGGGTTATCATAACCTTATAAAATTAGTGTCATACGGGTGGACAGAGGGATTTTATAGTAAGCCACGTATTGATAAAGCACTTTTAAGAGAGTATAGTAAGGGGTTAATTTGTAGCTCAGCATGTTTGGGTGGAGAGGTGCCTCAGGCTATAATGAAAAATAATTTGGAGGCTGCGGAGAGTGCTATTCTTGAATTCAAAGAGATTTTTGGGGATGATTACTATTTGGAGATGCAGCTCCATCTATCTGGAGATGCAAAGATTGATAATAATGTTTACGAAAATCAAGTTAATGTAAATCGTGAGATTATTAAACTGGCAAAAAAGTTAAATGTTAAGTACATTGCAACGAATGATGTCCATTTTGTGCTCGAAGAGGATGCTCCTGCTCATGATAGATTAATCTGTCTGAATACAGGGCGAGATGTTGATGATACGAACCGTATGAGATACACTTTTCAAGAGTTTTTGAAGAGTCCTCAAGAGATGGCAATGCTATTTCCTGAACATCCAGAGGCTTTGTCTACGACGCTGGAGATTGCAGCTAAAATTGGCGAATACTCTCTAGAGCATGAGCCGTTAATGCCCAATTTCCCTATTCCAGATGACTTTGTTGTGGAGGAGGATAAGTTAAAAGAGACATTTCTTAAAAAAATAGATAACCAAGAGGTGATTGATGAGGTAAACAACTCCGCAAAAGTAGAGGAGTATGTCGCTTCACACCCTGAGTGGTTGGATAAATTGACGATTGCCAAGCAGTTTAGGTATCTTGAATCTATATCGTTTCAGGGTGCACGTAAAAGGTATGGTGATACACTGCCCGAAAATATTGTTGAGCGTGTTGAATATGAGTTGAGCACAATCGAATGGATGGGATTCCCGGGTTACTTCCTTATTGTGTGGGATTTTATTAGAGCTGCTAGAGATATGGGGGTCTCTGTTGGACCGGGTCGTGGATCTGCCGCAGGTTCTGTTGTTGCCTACTCTCTATGGATCACAAATATTGACCCGATGGCTTATAATCTGCTTTTTGAGAGGTTCTTAAACCCAGATAGAATATCCCTTCCCGATGTTGATATTGACTTCGATGAGGATGGGCGTGCCGAAGTTCTTAAATATGTGATAGATAAGTATGGAAGTAAGCGTGTTGCACAGATTGTTACGTTTGGAACTATGGCTCCAAAAATGGCAATACGTGATGTTGCACGTGTGCAGAAGTTACCGCTACCTGAGAGTAACCGATTAGCGAAACTTGTTCCCGATAAGATTGACAAGCA
>CAMRBL010000176.1 GCA_947040435.1 uncultured Rikenellaceae bacterium | reverse complement strand
GAGTTAACCTATCGATGGAAAAATCGTTTAAAAATCAAGACTAACATGAGTTACGAGAGTGCAATTGATATGATGCAGTCAAAGGTAAATGACGGTAAACCTAATGCAGCCTATAAGCAAAAAATACCGAATCGCCCATCGCTATATGGATATACGAGCGTTGACTATGTGTTTCGAGATATCTTAGGTTCACGCGATAAGCTCTCACTAGGGTATTCTTTTAATTATGTACGACGGTTCTCCCTCACATGGGAATCTTATGGTCATCCAGATAGCAAATCAATCATTCCAACCCAGCGTATTCATTCGGTGATGATGGCATACTCGTGGGCTGATGATAGGTACAGTATCTCAGCAGATTGTAGCAATATATTCGACGCATTAGCTTACGATAATTATAAATTACAAAAACCGGGGAGATCTGTTTTTTGCAAATTTAGATATCTATTTAATAAACCTAACTCATATAATCAAAACAATAATTACAAATAAATTTAAAGCAATGAAAAAAGTATGTTACACTTTGATGGCACTTATGTCGCTATCATTATATTCATGTGAGGGCGATAGTAAAGTCGACCCAAAAGAGGACAATGACCCAAAAGGCAATATGCACCTCGATCTCTTTTTGACTGTTCAAGGCACATCGGCAACAGGATCTTATGTGGCAAGTGTTTTTGATCCTAGCAATAGCGATCAAACTGTAAATGTCTTGGGTAGTGGTATCGAAGTCTCAGGTGGTAAGTTGAGCACTAATAATATCCAAAAAGGGAAATATTATTATCAAATCTTATCAAGTAAAGATGGTTTGGAGAAAGTTCAGCTTGTGAATAATAAGGCAGTATCTGTTGCCTCATGTCCTTTCGGAACAAACTCATTTTCTGGAGGATTGGGTTTTACAGCAGCTCACGAGTGGTTGGATGATAACATTTTATTGTTGACTAAATATAGTCCATCAACAAAAAAAATTATTTGGAGTAAAATTAATACTGTGGATATGACTCTAATTACGGAGGGAAACTTCGAAATTAAAGGAATTAATGACTTTGTTAAGTTTAGTACAACTGGTCACCTCAGGTATCGTAAATCGGATAATACACTCTTCCTCTTCACCTCTAGATATCTCAAAGGGACAGAAGAGATTGAGCACCCAATGACTGGAGATATGTATGTTCCCGACATTAATACATCGTTGGTTGTCGTAGCTATAGATCCTACTAACATGAAACTTAAACAGGTGACAGAGGCGACTCACGTTCAAGGATTGAGATATCACTCAACCGGAGATATATTGGAAGAGAGAGCCTACATTGACTTTAATAATGATATCTATATCTCTTGTTTGAAGAAAGGATCTAATACAGCCTCTGCGATCACTCGTGTAAAGAGTACAGAACTCAAAGCAGATGTAGAATATTGCGTTGACAACTTCGGAACTAATGCAGATATACTTATTACAAGATATCTTAAACCTGGCAAGGCAATCTTTTATATTCGTGACATAGACAAGTCTGGGGCGACAAGTACAGGAGTTGCTTTCAACTCTTACTATGCAATCTACGACAACGTGGCTAAGACCTTTGCACCAGTTAAGTTCGATGGGCAGGATCTTCCTTGGAGTTCAGGTCGTTTTGCCAACCGACTATGCAAAGATGGAGACAAAATGTACATAGGTCTCAATACAGATACTGGTAATGACTATGATACCGATGGTACTCATGTATCTTATATTCAAGCTCAAGCATATGTCTATAACATCAATACAGATGTGGTGACTAAGGGCTTTGCAATTGATGTTAAATATGAATTTATGCGAATGAATGCAGTTGAAAACTAAAAAATAATTGTAAAATGAAAAATATCAAACAAAAAGTAACAATACTGGCGCTCTGCTTACTCTCAATGCCTGCACTATTGTTAGGTGCACAAAAAAATGACACTAAGACTGTTAAGCCCCCAAAACATCACGTTGAATCACCAGCCTATTTAATATATAATAACGATGGAAATATCGTATCTTATGGAGCGATGATCAAATCTCTTATGAAGAATGATGTTATATTCCTTGGTGAGTATCACAATAGCTCTCTTGTTCACTGGTTAGAGCGTGAGGTCGTAGAGTCATTTGCAAGAGTGTTTAACAATAAGATTACTGTAGGAATGGAGATGCTTGAGGCAGACAACCAGCTTATTATTGATGAGTATATGGCAGATCTGATAAGTGAATCTCGTTTTTTAGCAGAGGCATACCTTTGGCCTAATTACAAGATGGACTATGCCCCTATTTTGGAATTTGCTAAGGAGAATAAGATCAAAATGGTTGCAACAAATGTTCCTCGTCGTTATGCAGGTGCGTTGATGAAGATGGGTGCAGCTGGGCTAAGAGAAAACTTTTCGAAAGAGTCACAGCAATACTATATAGATGTGCTTGATCGAGTAGACTCTATTGATACTGTTGACCCACTATTTGTCAAAGTAACATCTCCTGTAGCAGAAATTGATTCAAAAAAAGAAGGTAAGATGGGTAAGATGGTGATGAATGATGGGGAAAATAGTAAGAAGGAAAGTAGAAGTCTTATGATGTATAAGGCGCAATCGCTGAAAGATGCTGTGATGGCGCATAACATAGCAAAGAATCTTTCTGATGGCACTCCATTTATCCATATAAATGGAAATTTCCATTCAGTGTACGATATTGGCATCATCACGTTTCTTAAAGAGAAGAAACCAAATGTTAAGATTGGGACTGTGACAACTGTATACCAGGATGAAATGTTCACATTTGATAATAAAAATAAGGGTAAAGCCGATTTCTACTTTGTCTTACCATCAAATACTCATAAAACATATTAATACAAATATATAATGATAAGAACTAGTCTAGATTTTATAGAATTTTGTTTTTCAATATCACCTTTTTTGATTTCGACAGTTATCTACGTAATTTTGGCTATTGTATTAGCTAAATCAATAAAGCGAAATTACAAAGCATACTACTTTATATTTGGTACTCTGTCTGTTCTGATGACACTACCAATTCTCTTAGGGTTCTTTGGAGTAAAGATGCCAAGCTTATTTGCCATACCTGTGTTGAGTATGATCCTCTTAGAATTTTCTGTTGCGGCATATTTTATCCATCCACTGCTTGTGATTATTATGTATACTGGAGCGTTTAGCCCTAGGAATCGTAGTATTGGTAGGCTACTGTCGATTCGCAAGGAACTTTCTATAATTGTTGGATTTTCAGTAATTGCCCATGCAACAAAGAGAATTTTGTATTCGTTTCCGACAGCTTGGTCATACTTTGCCGACCACGAAGAGTACATGTCTAAATCTCAAGTTATTAGTGAATTAGGTTCGGGTGTTACAAGTTTCGTTTACGTATTAGAGATCGGAAGAGCGTCGTGTAGGGAAA
>CAMRBL010000175.1 GCA_947040435.1 uncultured Rikenellaceae bacterium | reverse complement strand
TACACGTACTGACACACTCTTTCCCTACACGACGCTCTTCCGATCTCACCGACACGGAGCAACCCCCCAAACTCCACATCGACGGCATCGAGTACAAACATTGGTTCTTACATCAAAAGCGAGAGCAGCTAAAGACAATGGGTATCAATGCCCCAAACCCTCAGAGGTGCAGAGGAGTGAAATTATAGCTACCTACTTAACGGTATTACGCTCCAATGCCCTTTTGTATATCTCGTTTATCCGCTTTCGCAGGGAGTCTGGGGCGATTACTTTCAGTGAGTTGCTGCGTGAGAGTAAGTGCATAATAAAGTCGTATGTAACTCTTAGGCTAAGCTCCACCACAAATTCGTCTGGGGTGTCTTTGATAATGCGTTGGGTGCGATGCAAAGGTACACTTTTAATGTAACCACCATCTTCGGCATCGAAACTTAGGGTTATATTTTCGATTGGATAGTTGGGGTCGGAGTAAATACCATAACTATGGGCAAACCTATCCTCCATCGAAAAGTCGTGTGTCCCTTCATATTTTTCTTCCGAGCTGTCGAGTATTGATATTCTATCAAGTCCAAATGTCTTGATCTCGCCTCCATGCTCCTTGCCGATGACATACCATCTACCACCCATCTGCTTAATTGCATAAGGTGAAATTATGCGACGACTGCTCTCAGATGTTGAATATTTTGAATAGTTAAATTTTATAGTATTCACTTCCTCGATTGCTTTCATAATAGGGCGTAGATATTGTGTGCCCTTGGGATAAAATGGCTCAAGATGTACATAATGAGGCAGGCTTGAATTCATACTTAATGCCGTAATAATATCAAACTGCTCGATAAGCGAGAGAGCAGGATTTACACCTCCATCATCGTTGCGTATGTAGTAGCCGTTGTGGTAGCGAGAGTAGTCGATATCAATCATAAACTCGTCTCGGAGGATTGAGATATCCCTCTTCACGGTATTTTTACTGCACGCAAATTTATGATCTGTATCATCCTCTAAATATCGTACCAACTCCTCCGATGTGATATAACCTGATGAGTTTATCTTCTGTGCAATCCGCACCAATCGTAGTATATTATCCTTTAAAGCCATAGTAGTTATTTTTTTGTAAAGATAGTAAAATTTCCGTTGCGACCCACTAGATGAGGTGTAAGCATTTTACTTTTGCATCATAATTAATCTATTAAAACAAAAATAATGACTTCAGACAAATCAAAATTAAGCACAATCGTGCAGTGTTGGCGACCTACCGACTTGATAATTATCGGAGGGCAACCAACCATGGGCAAAACAGCATTAATAATCTCGGCAGCGATTAATTGTGCAAAAGAGAATAAGAGACCCGTAGCTATCTTTTCACTTGAACTGCCGATTCCGCAAATCAAAAGTCGATTTATAAAATCAGGCGGAGATATAGGATAAGCGCTCTATGTTGTCAGCCTTTAATATGAGCGAATCCACAATCGATATATGTGCAGACTTCATACTCTCAATCCAGATAAATAAATACCGTGATTCTAACAATGATAATGCTAACGCTATCGCAGAAATTGTGATTGCTAAGCGTGACGATAACTACTTAGACTGCTTTGAGCTGCAATTTGATGGTATTAAAACTCTTACTATCGATAAATAATGACAGATTTTATGCTTCGCCCCATTGTCTTGTGTGTAAATATGTTATCTTTATGGTATTATTAATTTAAAAACTAAATATTATGGCAAAAAAGAGCTTGAATGGCACATTAACTTCAATAGGAAAAAGAGCGTTTGTTTATCTATTTGATTTTGCATCAAAAAACACTGATATTGAGGTTGTAAGAGCAAAACTAAAATCTGAGGGTTGGGATAAAACCATAAATAGTAGATATAGTAGTACTAAAGGTATTTTCAATAATAACGATGAAATTGAGGCACTAAAAAATATCATTGCCAGTAGCCGCATAGGATGGGAAACAAGGCAAAAAGCACAAGAGATTCTTGATGAGTACTTAGAGGTAGAACCAGAAGTGATCTCTTCTGTTCTAATCATTGATGATAAAAAAATTATTGACCAATTAATTGAAATAGCTTATTCAAAAGGTTTAGATAAAGATGATATCAAAGATGCAATTATATCAAAGATAAATGAAGTAGTTGGTGCTGACGAGACAGTGTCTATTCAAGAAACAGAAAGGGAGAAAAAGGTTGTATCACAAATAAATCAAGAGCCAACTTATATATCAGTAAATCAAGAGACTCGTTTTAATAGTATTGATGATTTACAATACCTTAAAGTAGATTTTATTAGAAAAGGAAAAACATCGAAAAACACGAAAGAACTTTCAGCTCTGTTCAAATCTAGGTTTAGAACGCAAAATAGAAAATATAAGCAGATGTGCTATATGCCAACGCTATTTGCAAAATTGGAGAAGAACTTTTTTAAGCCATACTTGGAGGAACAAGTTAGAGACGTATTTACATTCATATTTGAAAATGATAAATATACCGAAAGGAAAGTATCCGATTTTGATAAAATTACGATACGAGCGGGGGAGCTAATAGGGTTTATAAATAAGAAAGAATATACTCTTCACTTTATGTTTGCTGACGATCAATTCGCCTCATTTGATGGTTATATAGAGAGTTTTGAAGATGTATCACTTGCCCATAAAGAGTCTGTTTATTATCTTGTTAATGAGTCTGCATTACAATATCCAACATTGTTAGAGTTTTCAAAGATTGTTGGTCCTATGGTTAATAAAGTCGAGGATATTAAAAAATCCGTAAATTCAGATATTATAATTGATAAAATTAAGTCTTCACAAATTGATATAAATGCATTAAAGCAAGAGCTCAAAAGCATAAACGAACGTATGATATGTACACTTATGCCAAAGCGAATAAACATCGCTATGGGAAAAAACTAATTCAAAACGACAGCTGCCATTGCCCCATACAATGAGGCGATGGCTTTTTACTTTTATGCCATATTAATCATTAAAACAAATAATATAGCAATATTTACTGTGCCAGAGCAGGAATTTACAAGCTACTATAGGTCTCTGATAATCATAACAAATGCCTTATTGAAAAGGTTATAGAATATCGAAAAATTTACAAATAATGATAGGAGCAATAATAGGTGATATTGTAGGATCTCGGTTCGAGTTCGACAACACCAATACAACAGACTTTGAGTTATTTACATCTGAATGTGACTTTACGGATGATACAATATGCACCATTGCCATTGCTGATGCTATAATCAAGGGTATAAGCTATAAGGATAGTTTGGTGGAGTGGTGCAGGCGATACCCGAACCCTCAAGGCTCTTATGGGGGTATGTTTGGCGAGTGGATATACAACCCCGAACCCTATAATAGTTGGGGGAATGGTTCTGCGATGAGAGTTAGCCCTATTGGTTGGGCTTTTGACACACT
>CAMRBL010000174.1 GCA_947040435.1 uncultured Rikenellaceae bacterium | reverse complement strand
CAAAACTGTAATCGAACACCTAAAATTAAGACCACGCCATCAGAGACGCTCATCCCCTTGGCGTATAGCGAGATAACGAGTCGTTCGATACTCAACCCCCGACTTTGGGATTTCGGCACGGCGAGCGGCTCAAAATCACCTTTACAATCTCTGGGAATATCGATAGTTTGTGCTCCGTGTTCGGTTTGAATGCGCTTCGGAAAGCTCCCATTGCGGGCATTACCCGTATTGTACCCCTCATGTGAGTGGAGTTCATTGCCCAGATGAGAATCCATCTCCCCCTGAAGCATCTGCTCTAGTACTTGCGCGTGCAGATCTTTCAGGAACTGACTTACATCCTCCTCGGTTTTGAATTCACTTAAAAACTCCTTGCTTAGCATCCCGCTAGCCGCGGCTTGACGGTTCATCTTTTTTGACAGAATGGTCTCCATAAAGAAGAGTGTGTGAAAGGTGAATAAAAATCCGAATCATTCGACCCGGAGCTCTATTTACACAATATTTTTTACAGTGCCTTTTTATTGGACAACAATAATAAACTATTATTGTTGCGTAGTTGTTCTGCATTGTCTTTATCACCGAGTTGAAGAATTTGCAATTCAACCACTCAACCTCGTTATACCAGTGTGCAGGTTTGGTTATAGCGACCTCCTTGGCGCATCTATTATTGAATATCTGTGTAAGAGACATCGATACATCATACGCCTCTTTAATTGCTGGATATTGCTCGAATAGCATTTCAGCCCTACTCTTTTGTAAGGTAGTTCACTTTGAGTGGTGTTTCATCTCAAAATGACGACTACGAGCAAACGGCGAGTATCGCCATTTCTAAAGGTGTACGTTGTGAATTTATGTCCGATCGCCTTCGCTAGAGCAATATCTGCATTCTCCTGATCTATCGCCTCCCATCGGTAATCGCCTCGTAGATCTGAGACGGCTTTGTTGATAAGTTTCTGTACGTGAAACCTAACCGATACAATCGTAGCATTGGGAAAAGCTCGCTTTGCAATGAGCTTCATGGATGGACTAAGATCTATGGTGATCTCTTTAACCTTTAGGCGTTTATGTCGTGGTAGCTTAGTTAGTGCAAAGATAACATCATCACTCTTTGTACCACGCACCATCGTAACCAACGCTCCTCGTTTGCCGTGCGCAGACTTGTTAGTCACGAAAGTATACAGCTCACCTTGACTCAGACAAGTCTCATCCATGGATAGCCGTTCTGCTAAATTTTGCTTATACAGGACATAATCGCAGGCGTGATGTCGCTGCTCCCACTCTCTAAAGCTACTTGTATGCTCCTTATAATAATAGGATAACTGCTTGCTGTCGCTTTTTTAAAAGAGACGAATCAAGAGTGAGTATTTTATCTTATTACAAAGAGATTGAAGTGAGTCTTTTCATGGAGAGATGAGCTGTTGCCTTATACCGGATCTTCACTTTCATGGTATAGACACAAGCTTATAAGTAATCAATTTGTGATCACCTGCGGGATTTGCGTTAAGATATAAAGATATTAAAAAATATTTTATGCAGCTAGTAGGATAAAAGATATATTGTAATTATTTTAGTCTCACATATCTAGGTGCTACAAAGTGCAGTATGCAAAACAGAATAAAAAGGCCTAATGTTATACAAGGAATAATCATTGAGTTCTCATTGGAATTTGAGACGTATCCATTATATAATGTACGCACGCTATCAAAATTATTTTGATATAGTGTTAGTATTGTTGCAATAGCAGAATTTACAAAAAAAGCAAATCCGTATGCTGCGCCCAAATAGATAAAGAATTGTAGTATTGTTTTCATATATTTCATTAAATTAATTTAGAGCCGGTTCTTAAATTAATAGCCGACCCTAAATATTAGTGTTAGTCGGATATTTACCAATCCTCCCGACTCGGATCTCTGTTTACACAATATTTTTCACAGTGACTATTATTTGCCTACTTGCTTTTGCTCATTCTTAAAAAGTAGCGTTATCATAACTCCCAAAAATAACATACCCATCTTTTGTAAATATAGACTATCAAGAAAATTTCTATCCAAGAGTATTGGAATTAAGGCACCTATTGTAATACAAAGAATATATATATTATTATTGATATTGGGTTTGCGCATAAATATTCGAAATAAACTATAACCAAATGGGACAACAAATACATATCCACCCCAGTCCCCAATATTGTAAAAATGATTAAACTCCACAGTGTATATTAATATATACCAGGCAATTGACAGGCATATAATTATGTAATAAATAAGGTTTGTTTTTAAAGGACTTTTCATTGTTCACAATATTAATAATGTAATTCATTAAACTATAACATAAGTATAATACATATACTTATGTTATAATTTAGACTATCTTAATGGAGATGGTGTAATTGGATATCTTTCCATGTGTTCTCCAAGCTTCTCAAAAGCAATTACTACGGTCTCACAAGCAAAGCCCCACCACTCAGACAATCGAGTTCCACCTACTATATGAGTTAATTCTTTTTTATTTAACTCAACACAACCTTCGATATTTATAAGTTTCATTATAATTAGTTATTTTAATAGTTAATAATTATTATTGAAAAAACAATCATGGTCACCAATAGAGTAAGTTGTGTCAATTCGACTCAAATGAGAATACGCTTATATCGTTTTCTTCAATCTTTTCTTCAATTCTTTTTTTAAATTCCAAAACCTTTTTATCTTGAGCATAATCTCCGTATAATGACACAATCTCATGCATTTTTAAAAAGATGTCTACCTGGCTGTTTTTTTCGTTAAAAAGATCAAAATTTACATCATCGATCTGTGCGCTCTTAATATACGCATTGAATTCAGCATAACTTTTTGCTACAGTTGACGAAAGAGAACGTAGAAATACGCCTAATGCTTCAATTTGTAACATTATATAATCTGTATTACTTGATATCATAATAATAAATTTACTGTATATTGACATTATTATTAATCGATAATATACCTTGTCTTTTATGTTTAAAATAGATTAATTCGCAATCATATTAAAATTAAAGAAGAAGTAGCTAAGATAAATACGATTAACATGGTAAAATATCTAACATTCAATATTTCACTTAGTATAAACATTGAATGTTAGATATCACATTGGCTAATTAGATGTCAAGTTATCATTAAATAATTTGTTTGTTAACGTTTTGTAGGATTCCCTCATGGTTGCATAGAATTGTCTCCATTAATGTAGTATGATCACATCTCTGAGACCAATAACGCAGCTATACAAATACTAATGACAGCAGTAACGAAAAAACCTCCATCAGTATTAGACATATCTGTCTGATTCATCTCTTCCACTCCGTAAGCGGATAATTCAAACTTTTTCATAATTCAATATTTTAAAGTTTAATATTATTATTATTGAAAAAAACAATCAATCTGCGCACAACCTATTGTCTTTTATCTTATTACAAAGATAA
>CAMRBL010000173.1 GCA_947040435.1 uncultured Rikenellaceae bacterium | reverse complement strand
TATCCGAATCGATAGTTAGCGAAACAGCAACCTCAGATGTCGTAATCATATCAATTGAAGTTTTGTGATCTTCAAACACTTCGAATACCTTACGTAAAAAACCGTATGCCATCAGCATACGTGCAGAACATATTCTAATAACAGTTATAGAGTCCTTAGCTGCAACAGCGTGGAAATTTCCCGACTCGTTCTCAACGTCAGAAATTGTTGTACCCTCCGCTTTCGGCTCATTTGTATTTTTAAGTTTCACGGGAATCCCCAACTCTTTACATGGTAATATAGTAGAAGGATGTAGAATTTTAGCACCAAAATAAGCTAACTCCGCAGCCTCATCAAAACTCATTTGTGGAATAGGTTTAGTATTCTCTACGACACGAGGATCGTTATTGTGCATTCCATCAATATCAGTCCATATCTGAACCTCCGTAGCATTAATCGCAACACCCATCAATGCCGCACTATAATCACTACCTCCGCGACCTAGATTGTCTATTTCGTTTTTGTAGTTAGAGCATATAAAACCTTGAGTAATATAGTATGTATCCTTAGAAAGATTAAGCCTTTCTAGTTCAACTTTTAGTCTTTTTGTGTCAACTTTAGAGTCTTCACATGTATGTAAAATCTTTGGCGCAGTTATCAACTCAGCGTTAAGACCAATCTCCTGCATATATAGCGTGAAGATTGCAGTTGTTAAGAGTTCACCTTGAGAGATTATAACTCTGTCTGACTCATACTGTCTAAAGTTGCACGCTTCGTGACGTAGTATATCAAAAACACTACTCATCTTATCAATAGCTTGCTGCTTGTTCTTAACAAGTAACTCCTCGATACAGTTGCAATACTTATCTTTAAGGGTGCTAATTAAACCCTCTATTTCTGTCGCTTCAGAGCCAGCTTTAGCCATTGAAACTATTTTAATCAGTGTATCTGTTGTGCCAGACATTGCAGATAGTACTGTAATCTGTGCACCCTCTTCAATGACAATATTTGCCACCTTTTTCATGTTGACAGCAGAACCAACCGATGTTCCGCCAAACTTTAGAACCTTATCCATAAATAAATTACATCAATGTGTTAAAAATAAATTATTTTTGTTTACTTTTGACAAAAGTAGTGTAAAATGTTTGTTTTTAAATACTATTTATATATTTTTCACAACTATTACTTACATTGTATAAATTTACACGACAAAGCAACCACTAACCATTATTTTAACTAAAGTATATGCAGACGATACCTAATGCAGTTGCAACAGTAATAAAGAAAAAGCCATTCTTAGAGGGGGCTTTGATTGAAGGTTTGATAAATCTATCTGCTTTGGCTCGACAACTAAAGCCAGAAATAGAGAAATATGTAGGCAAAGAGGTCAACGATAGTGCTATAATTATGGCATTAAATCGCCTTGTCCCTAGATTAGAACTTATGTCCGCAATGAAGTTTAAAAAGGTTATTGAAAATATAGGAGACATTATCGTCCGATCTAATCTTGCTGACTTTGCATTTGTAAATTCACCTTTCCTATACGAAAAACAAGCTATACTACTGGAAAAAGTGAGAACTATGAAGGATGTATTCTGTACATTCTCGCAGGGCATATACGAAACAACGCTAATAGTAAGTAGCTCAATAGTACCTATTGTAGAGGATATATTTGCGGAAGAGACTCGTATTGCTAAGAGTGTAAACCTATCATCTATAACAGTAAAACTACCATCAGAGAATACGATATGCCCAGGTGTATACTACTATATATTCAAAGAGTTAGCGTGGGATAATATAAATATTACGGAGGTAGTTAGCACAACCAATGAGTTTACTGTTGTGGTTAATGATGACGATATTCATAGAGCTTTTGCCATCTTAATGAAGGCAAAAAGAGATGCTAGTTTATAATAATTTACCCTCAATCAGCACATAACCTACTATACTAAGAGATAAGAGACTATGAATATGAAAAAAACTTTCAGCTTCGACTACTTAAAATACACATCACTAAGTGAGTTGTCAAAAGAGGAGTATCTGTTAGTTATGCAGGCTAAAGAGGCTCTTCTCACAGCATATGCACCATACTCAAATTATAGTGTCGGTGCAGCTGCACTTTTAGAGAGCGGTGTGGTTATCACTGGAAGTAATCAAGAGAGCGAAGTTTTCCCAGCAGGGGTATGCGCTGAACGAACACTACTATTTCACCACCAATCACACCATATAAACGACCCGATCATAATGATTGCTATCGCTGCAAATCCAAATAAAAAAGAGTGTTATCCTTGTGGAATTTGCAGACAAGTAATTATAGATACCGAAAAGCGTCAAGGAGTACCAATAAAAATTATTATGTCTGGAGCAGATAGTGCAACAGTCATATCTAATGCAAAGTGTTTAATGCCATTTATTTTTGAATTATAAAATGTTTAGAGCTGAAGATATAATATTTGAAGATAATCACATCCTCGTTGTAAATAAACGTTGTGGTGATTTAGTACAGCCTGATCCTAATGGATCTAGTGCTCTCGAAATCGAGATTAAAGCGTTCCTTAAAGTGAGGGACTCAAAGCCTGGAGATGTTTTTCTTGGCGTTGTACATCGTATTGACAGACCCGTTAGTGGTGCTGTTCTATTTGCTAAGACAAGTAAGGCTCTCGTTCGACTTAACGAGATGATTAAAAATAGAACTGTATCTAAAAGATACTGGGCGATTGTCTGCAACCCTCCGAAAGAGGAGGAAGCGGAGTTAGTTCACCATATTGTAAGAGATGGCAAAACAAACTTCTCTCGATCATACAACTCTCCAAAGGCAAACTCTAAAGAGGCTAGATTGAAATATAAATTTATTTCTGGAAGTAAAAATTACTTCTTACTAGAGATTGAACTAATGACGGGACGACACCATCAGATCAGATCTCAACTATCTACAATTGGGATGCCTATTAAGGGTGATTTGAAATATGGTGCTTCTCGTTCAAACAGAGGAGGGGGAATTTGTCTGCACTCTAGATCACTTAGTTTTATACACCCCGTAAGCAAGGAGAATATTCACGTTGTCGCAAAGCCTCCAACAGAAGATAGTTTATGGCAATATTTTATAGAAGCTGATGTGCAATAGAGCCTTTTTTTATAGATTTATAGTGTAAAAATACGTTTTTTACTATAAATCTATAAAAAACAACTAAAATAATTTGCAAATATAAAAATAAACACTACTTTTGTATCGCTTACTGAAACACCATTACAGTATAGTGCATTTGCGGAAATAGCTCAGTTGGTAGAGCACAACCTTGCCAAGGTTGGGGTCGCGAGTCCGAGTCTCGTTTTCCGCTCAAAGAAAAGGTCTTATAACTATGTTATAAGACCTTTTCTTTGTATCCTTGTTTTAACTTATATAAAGAGAACTTAGCTGTTTTTTATTATTAGGTAGATGGACGCAGGGAACTGCCCTCCGCAGGCGGCGGTGCGTGATCGCACTCAACAGAA
>CAMRBL010000172.1 GCA_947040435.1 uncultured Rikenellaceae bacterium | reverse complement strand
GAGTAATTCAAAAGTTTCTGAATATCTTCATCATTCGACCATGCGCTCTGAATGAAAAAGATTAGAATAAGTGTAGTTATGTATTTATTCATCTTTATACGGTTTTAGCTATTCGTTAATGTGTACAATTGTCTATATTTTTAGTGTATTGAATGTTAGTATAGTTAAATGTAAATTATATTATTGTTTTACTGGTGCTACGGCTGTGTTTATAGTCCTTATGGTGTAGTTGCCATTTTTTGAACCAAGATACTCATGATATATAAATAAAACCTAAGTAATAGTGTAGTAATGTACTTTATTATTCCACTACTACTTAGGTTTTGAACATGTATTTTTCTAACGATATACAAGTTTTAGTGGTACTGTAATCGTTTTAATGTGTTAAAGTAGAGGCAGCGAATACAAAGAGTGTGAAGATTGATTTTTGTATTTTCATAATGATAATTTTTTTTTTGTGAAATTAATGCGCAAATAGTTCTAATCTCAAATAACTCTAGCGTCATCTCAATTCTAGGCATTTTGAGTATACCCGTTTTTAGCATTGCTGTAGTTGTTATATCTCCATAGGCATGATTAATTAAAATTGTCATTTGCAATGCATGCAACATGTTATTGATAAACAAGCATTTTGACAAATTTAATTTTAGCCATTTGAGAGCGTATATTTATAAATAGTTCGTTGTAAACCTAACTAGTGGTAAATCTATACTATATTTATATTGGTAATTATTATACTTAAAAAAATATTAGCAATATGAAATTGTAGCATGGTTGTTGTTAATGAAAAAAAATAAAGGTTATATTTAATTTTAATCAAATATAACCTTTTAAAATTACATATACTAATCTAATCCATATATATAATGAGACATAAACTAATATACTCTATAATTATAGTTATTGCTATTAGCTCTGCAATACTCATATCTAAAAAACAATCGACTCCAGTTGAGATGGATAGCCAAGTATATGAACACTATCAAAATGATTCGCTAAAATTGAAAGCTGCTAAGTTTTTAATTGAAAATATGAAGTGGCACGACATTCAACCTACATTATCATCATATCTTGAACACATTAGAGACGTAATAAATGGAGCAGATTCTGTCTACAGGTTTATAACCCAAGGAATAAATGATGAGATACTCAACCTTGGTGCGACACAAGGGTGGTTGAGACATCGTGCAGCTAAATATAGTCTATGGCGGGATACAACATTTAAGTTTCCAACAAAGTACTCCTCAGCTGAGTTCAAGAGTATTGATGCTGATTTTTTAACCCGTCACATAGATAATGCCTTTGAACGGTGGGAGAGTTCCCCTTACGCTAAGGGATTAGATTTTTCAACCTTCTGCGAATATATCCTCCCATTTACAGCCTTGCATGGTCGTGGGTATAATCTTAATGGAGCAGAATTATATGAACAATTTTCACCAGATTTAGATAAAACGTACCCAACAACACTCCCTAACATAGTCTCTAGATACTCTAATTATATCGGACATATGCGTAATTTTGCCGAAACAAAACAAGAGAGGCAATCAAATGAATGGATTGATATTTTCTTTAGTGATGATAGAGATTGTATCCCTCAATGTGATGTTGAGTGCAATGTCCTTCGCGCTATGGGTGTGCCTACTGCAATTGATATGAATATCGGAAACAGAGAGTTTGTTGGACAACATCACCACTGCATTGTCCTTGATGAATATGGAAAAGAGGTAGCATTTCATGGGGAAAGACATGTAAGTAAAGATGATAATTGGGGGTATGTTACAGAGTATAAGTTAAACGTATATAGGTATCTTTATGGAGCACAAGAAGATAGCCCATATATGTTGCGCAAGAAAGATGAGCCGATACCTCTATTCTTTGAAACACCTGCATTAAAAGATGTTACTAGCTATATTAAGCCTGTGAGTAATTTAACATTAAATATCCCTAGACAACTTGAGAATAATTTGACTTGGTTATACTCTTATGCTCGTAGTTATGAGGCGGGAATACAAGCCGTTACATGGGGTGTAAATGATACAGTTAATGATATTGCAATATTTAATAATGTCGTTCGTAATATGCTATACTTTCCTGCCTATCTTGATGTAAATGAAGATGTTAATTTCATTGGAGAGCCTCTTATCGTAATGAGTGGATTGAATCATAATCAGGTGTATTTTGAGAAGTTGGCAGATTATTGCATAGGAAATAGTGATACCGTTCAAGATGTTATAATGACTCGTAAGTTTCCTCGAAAACCTAACATGATAAAAGATGCAAAAAATATGATTGGAGGAGTGTGGTATGGATCTCAAAACTCTGATGGACTAGATCGAGTTAAATTAGCTGAAGTTGATTTTATGCCAGAAGCGCACATGCAGGAGATTAAAATCAAAGCCCCAAAAGCATACAGATACTATATTTATGAATCACCTAAAGGAGTAGCTTCTGGGTTAGGTGAATTGGAATTCTTAACAAACTCTACATTAGATTATCAGAATACAAAAGATGCAACACCTCTCCCTATTTTATCCAGTAAAAAAGTTAAAGTACAGTCGAGTAGGAGAGTGCAGTTATTGCCTCTGCATATGAACGGATCTGAATTTGACTTGAATCAACAGACAGCAAATTTTAGAGAAGTATTTTGCTATGAATTTCCCGAACCTCAAGTAGTCACCTCAATTGCATTCGCACCTGTAAATGCAGAAAACAGTATTGAACCAGGAGAAGATTATCAACTGTTTCAATGGAGCAATGGATGGCAAGAGGTTGCCAGTGTGGTCTCTGAATTCAATTTTTTAGAGTTCAATCAATTAGATACACGAAAACTATATTGGTTAAGAAATAATAGTAGAGGGCAAGAAGAAGTTCCTTTTATCATAGCTGATAATCGTCCGCAATTCATCTACTATGATTGTATTAAACCTCAATTACCTAAGAGTTATAATATACTTTCGACTGCAAATTACAGTTGTATTGCTTCGTCTGAAGAGCCAGAAGAAGGCGCTTACGAGCCAGGTTATGCAAATTTTATAATTGACTCTGACACTACAAATGTTTGGCATAGTCAATATTCTGGAGTCTGTCCACCATATCCTCATTGGGTTGAAATCGGAGCACAAAATATTACAAGAGTTAATGGCTTTGTAATAAAGCTACGTTCAACTGCGAATAAGCCTAAGTTTATTAGGGTATCGGGTAGTGTAGATAAGAAAGTATGGCAAGATCTTGGAATGTATGAATTAAAGCATACGGATGAGCGTCAAGCTGTTTATTTTAAAGAGGCAGTTAAACTACGCTATCTAAAGATTGATCTATTAAGTGGACAAAATGATGAACCACATTCATGTATCATGTATATAAAACTACTTCAGTATAAATAAATCATTATAGTCTGTGTATTAGATCAGTAATGCCGAACTTCCAAAATTTACTTGCACAATAAGTTAAGCAACAGATTTAAAAATTCATCAATAGACATATATTGAGAGCTGAATTACGTCTAGTTTTAATATAA
>CAMRBL010000171.1 GCA_947040435.1 uncultured Rikenellaceae bacterium | reverse complement strand
GAAGAGAATACTGCTATCTAATGGTGTCGAGATATCAGTCGTTTGAGTAACCATTAGGTCTGGTCTACCTATCTCCTCTAGTAGTTTGTTTAGCGTGCTTGTGGAGTGTCCACACGAAAAGCAGTGTGCCATAAATAGCCTCTTACGTGTGGTCTCCTTACCAACATAGATACCATATTTACCCTCCTTATTGCAGAAGGGGCATTGTGCGATCAGGTTCTTTCCTGAGCCATCACGCTTAGCCCCTATCTCTCGTTTGATCTCATCAATTAAGAGCTCTATCTCTGGTCTGCTTAGTGTCATATGTTGCGATTTAGTCTGAGTGTGCGCTCCACATCGTAGAAAATCTCATTGTCAAAATCCGTAGCGATGTGGATTGTGTCCCCTTTTTTAAAGAACCTTGACTTTGCAATGTGTAGGCGCATCATGTTTTCAATACGCTCAGACGAAGATTGATTTAAGCTGATAAGGTGAGTACAGGGGCGAGATAGCCCCTTTGCCTCGGAACAGTTATATTCCGTGAGTACATTCTTCTCGTTGTTCAACCAATCTCGGTTCTCAATAGTCGCCTGGTAGGTGACCACCATCCAAACCTTCTCATCTGCGGCTAGGTCTTTAAGGTCATTGGCAACTGTGATACGTTTGCTACGCTCATGTTCGGCACCCCATACTCGTTTACTAGCATCGGTGAGTAGATCCATAGAGTCTATGACTACAATATCGGGATTTCGCCCACTCATTTTTCGATACTCTGCGATTCCACTCTTTATGTCAAGGGTTGAGACACGAGCGTTGAAGCGTGGGAAACATCGAACAGTAACAGTTCCAATATATTGATCTACCACACCTTCAAAGTGTTTCATCTCTGTATCAGAAATCTTTCCACGCTCAAAGTAATAGGAGTTCTTAGCAATCATACCTCCAGAATAGGCGTTTAGTGCCTCCTCTTCAGAGCCCTCCAATTGAAAATGTAGAACATTTAGAGCATCATCTACAACAGCTCGTAATCCAACATGCTTCACAATATGCGACTTCCCAACACCCGTACTCGCTAGGAAACAAGTTAGTTGACCTCTAAGGTTTCTACCACTATTCAGAGCATCAAGATATGGTATATAGAAGCGTGTGACCTGTGGTAGCGATGATTGACTCTCTTCAACTTCACGCTCTCTATTCTGTTGGTATCGCTCCTTGAAAGTTTTCGCCACATCTACAAATGCTGAACTCTTTAGCGTAAATGTTGTAAGCCACTCCGCATACTCCTTGAGCGTCTGCTCTGCTTTGCTCTGTTTACTTTGGTTGTATAGTTTGCCAACCTCAGCATATACATTTTGGAGCTTCACACCCTTGATGTAGCTCTCTAGTATATCGAGAACAACATCGCTATTGCTATCTCCATCACTCTCTCGGAATGTGTTTAGTAGCTCTATTACATCATAATCAGTGCTGAAAACTTGAGATAGTATAGGGTAAGTTGGAGGGGATTTGTAGTTGTTGTAGTGGTTACACATCACCTCCTGTACACGCTGGAATGAGCGATCAGGAAGATACTCGCTCTTCATATGTTGAACCACAACACTACAAACATTATCGTTTGCAATGGCAGTTGAGTATAGTTCATACAGAAAATCTACACTCAGAGGGTTAGTTTTTGGAGTACTCATACCTTTGTGCTTTTTTTGCCAAACTCCGACACACGAATGCGATACAGCTCTGGAAATAGTCTCTCTGTCCTCTCTTTGCACGCCTTGACTTTACGGCACTTATTACAAACAGGGGAAAATGGAGTCCACAGCAATGTAGAGGCACCACAGATATAATATCCGATCTCAGAGGATAACATCCTACGTTTAGTTTTATCCTCATACTCAGGGTGTATAAACTTAGCATATGGGTGCTTATCCGTATCTTGATATGCTATACATAGCTCTGATCTCGTGATGTTGTACCTCTCCAACCATCTATCCTCATGGAAGCGCTTGCGACTATTTGTCTTGGCAAATTCCGCTATCGCCTTTGTGCCAAAAGAGTGGGTCACATTCCACTTGTAGATATACTCCTTCTCAAACTCCGCAATACGTGCAACCTGACAGATGCAAAAATCCGTCAACCGCTCATAACTGATATCTAGGTGCTCTCTGTTGAGAGACTCCAAACACATGTCAACTTTGTGACGTGCCATCTTCCCTCGTGGAAAAATGAAGTTTACACACACAACTTCCCGCATCAGCAGGGTGAATATCTTTATAGCATAGCTACTCATACCTTCTTTTCCCATCTTCTGTAAGTAGTTTTCTGAGTTTTCGTTTTGCAAGGAATATTCGTCCCTTGATAGTCTCAATGTTGTATGTTATCATTGTGCCGTTCTGCATCGCTATATCTGCGATTTCAGTAATTCTGTAACCTGCCATTCGTAGAATTAGAGCCTCCTTATGTATCACGCTGAGTTGATCTAATGCATATAATATCTCCTCGCTATATATCTCACGGTAGTTCTCTCGCCCCAAATGAGTATACGACACCTCTAGAGATGTGACATTGCCCTCAATATAACTTAGGTCCGTACTGTATGTGATATTAAGGTCGCTGTTACGTTTGTTGTAATCCCATACATAGCGCTGGGCTATGGCGTAGATCCATGAAGTTAAGGGTCGCTGTGAGTCGTATGACTCAATATATTTGAAAAAGTTAACCAGTACATTCGTGTATATATCTGGAATCTCCCGTTTGCAGTTGGCATACTGGATGCATACATGGTATATCAGATTCTTGTAGGGCACCACATGCTGATTGAACAGCTCTGTCCTTTTGACTATTGACTCCTCACTCAAGGAGGGGTCGATCTCTATATTTATATTTTTGTCTTCCACATTATTGAGAATAAAGTGTCACAAAAATCTACGTCTCAATCTTCAAGCTTAATTAGCATCAATTTAATATGACCGCTCTACACAATGCGATACTTACGCAAATAGTAGTAAAACAGATGTAGTGCATCCGCTTCGTCATCAGAGAATGGTTTGTAATTATATCTCTCAACACAGGCATTAATCATATCTATTTTGGTGGCACGCCCATTGCCAGTTGCAAATTTTTTGAGCGTCATAGGGTTTACAAACTCTGGAGTTGGAAGAGATAATTCATCACAAACCTCTAGCAAGATACCTCTGAATTCTGAGAGCTTTCGGGTGTCAACAAAGTGTACGCCTACTACATCTTCTGCCACAATTTGCTTGATATCATACCTCTTAATAAATGCTATTAATGTATCTCTTAGTGCTTTATGTTGCTTATTCTCATTCCTTACTTTAGACTCAAAGAAATTCCAAACCCCAGATTCATGTAGTGAGTAGTACCCCGTCATAGTCGCAAGGTCTAGACCTAGGACATCTGCTCTTGTTAGTGCTGGCTTACTTTTCAACTCTCGACTCCCCACTCTCCTTAATGATTACAAGTTTATGTGGATAGCTCTCGGCTGTGTTGCCATGAGAGATAACAAGTGCTGTGGTTCCAAAGCTATTGAGCGCCGAGAGCATTGA
>CAMRBL010000170.1 GCA_947040435.1 uncultured Rikenellaceae bacterium | reverse complement strand
GCGCTGGCGATATAGTTGGCAATACTCCACGGGTGAGTTACTCCTCTCGTTGAGTGTTGGGATGCCATACGCTATTACTCGCTCTTCGAATAGATTGAGTTTCTTTTCTATATCTTTAATATCCTTTACAGACTCCGTACGAGCAATCTCTAGTTCAGAATATTGCAATACCAAGCGAGCTCTACGAACCCTCTCTAGCTCCGCAGTATTGTTGGATACGACCTCCTCTGCGCTGTCGAATAGTTCGTTGTAGCGTCTCATTAATTGAGGTTGTAACATCCCCTTTTTGTGAGATACTGGAGAGTCGTATATCCATAACCTCTCGCCACTAGCTATCAAGGCGCCCGTCATCATCTGTATATATTTGTAGATGTATGGTGCCGCCTCACCGTAATAACCATTCAAAAACTCCTGCATAGTAGCGTCTACGTCCGCTTCGCTATCCCACATCAACTTAGCGACGATGTATGCCCTAAGTTCGGCGAAATCGCCTCCATAGCTGCCACCTATTTGAGAGAAGTGCATCGTTGTGTTGTGCTCCTTGAATAGTTGGATGTTGTCTTGAAGGATATGGAAATTTGGGAATGGCGCTACCATATTGTCGAAATTGATGCCATAGTCCCAGACAAAGATATTGTTCGATATTTTAGACCAACCCTCCATTGCCTCGACAAATACCCTTCCCGAAGCGTTCTCCGTTAGTGAAACCTCACGATTGCAATCGATGTCGCAAAGCATGATGTTTACATTTGGAAGAGGCTTGATATATTTGGGTGGCTTCATTGTGTATAGATAGGCCAGTGTCGAGAATGTCTTGTCGGGGAAGCGTGCCGCTAGTTTGTTTAGGAAATAGATAACACTACCCGATAGAGCCTGCTCATGGTCGTCAATAGCCTTGCAGTTTGGACAAGTGCAGTTTGTGTAGTTACCGTCGTTTTGACTCACAGAGATGATATTCATCTCAGGGTTAGCCTTGAAGATAGAGTCTATCCTTTGTGAGACAATCTCGAGTACATCTGGATTTGTCAAGCACCACTGGCTAGCTTTTCCTGGGTGGCGCTTGCCATTGAAGAAAGAGTAGTATTCTGGATGCTCCTTGCCATATGTCTTTGATGGTAGTAGTTTGTCGAATGTGTGTACCCAGTAGGTTGCTGCAAATACCTCGCGTGGCTCCTCGATACGATGCCATAGTTTGTAGATAGGATCTTTACCCACAGCGTAGCACTGAGTTTGTCGATATTTAAAGGTAGGATTCTCTACAATTGATATCTCGGGAAGCTCTATGTTGTTGCGTTTTTCGAGAGAGTACTCCTTGTCTGCCCAATATCTAACACCAAGATAATCCTCAAGGATAGTTACTACCCCATAGGCCGAGCCATGTCCACCGCCGTTTATAATTGACAAGCGACCATCTGTGTTTGTGATTGCAAATCCATCTTCGGATAGCTCCTTCGATAGCTCTTTTAGGTGGTCTAATTTGTCTATTTGGAAATTACCAATAACAATATCACCATCCCTATATTTTTCGTTTGTTATAATCTTAATTCGGCAGTCGGAGATTTGCTCTATGAAGTTTTGGAGCAACTCGGCAGCTACCAAATCATTTTTATTGTCGCCAACTACAATTCGTGTTTTAGATGCTCCATTCTCGACTAGGGGTGATTGTGCATTTGCATTAATACTCAAGCCAACAATGGCAGATAGTATTGCAAATTTAATTAGATTTAGTTTCATGTTTTTTGATTTAAAAAAAATATGATGCGAAAGATCTTTTTTAAAAGACCTCTCGCATCATACTTATTTATATTTAAATTAGGTTCAAAATAACTTTAGAGATTTATTTATATACTTTTACTAGCAAAGTTACATATAAATTATGATTTGTACAATTGCATTTATTTCTTCTCTAAAAGTCATCTATAAAATTAATTAAAATCTACATCTGGAATCCATTGTAATGTTCCTGGCGCCTCTAAATGTCGGCCAGCAGGTGTTGAATCGTGGTATAGGTTACCTTTGCCTTCGTCAAGTTTCCAGTATCCTATAAGATTCTCATCTGTAGAGATGGCAGAGTAGTGCATATTTCCAGCTATCTGAGCCTGACTTAATGCCGTTTTCCATAGCCTAATTTGCCCCATCTGTACATTATTTTTAAACCAGCTACCGCTTGTTACAAGCTCTAGTCCATTCATTGTAAGGTCACCACCCTTAGTTTGTACCGATACATCTAAAGTACCATTGATATATACAGAAACAAATCCAGAAGAGCTATATGTTAACGCAATGTGGTACCACTTGTTTGGTTCGAATAGAGTTATTGTGTTAACCTGAGAACCGATAGTTTTAATCTGAAGAGAGTTCCAAGGAATTGGAGCATCACCAAATCGAATGTATATTTCATTCTCTATACCATCAGTTGCATTTCTCCAGATGGCTTGGTTATTGATTGAGAATCCATCCATATTAACCCAACCCTCAAGTGTCCATTGGTTTATAACAAGTCCCCAAGGTTGTTCTGGATTGATTGGTTTAGTATAGTTGCTAGTATTCATCTTTGGTACCGACTGTAGGAGTGGTTGATTTAAAAGCAATGTATAGTTTTGTGATGATCCTAAAGTCTGTATGTCAGTGACAGGAACAATCTTAATAGGAACGGCATACGACTCACCATTTGCTGTTGAGTATGGTTCTATCGTTAGTGTTATGTCACTCGACGAAACCTCTCCCGCAGGAATAATTACATCATGCTCAAATGAGATTAAATCCTCAGGAATTGATTCGTAGAAGGTCTTATATGTCGCATTATATTTGGTGACAAGAGTAGGGTCTAGTACAATTTTGGCTTTTGTATCCACATTTATACTGTGAGCAAGTCTTACGTTGATTGTAATAGTGGTCGTCTCCTTTTTATTTACAGATATTTTCTGACTATTTATGGATGCCGCCTGCTCAATGTATATACCATTGTCAATTATTGCGTACTCTGCGTTGTCACAACCTATTGCTGTGAAGGCTATAAATAGACACGCAATTAATTTGTATTTTAAATTTAGTGTTTTCATTGTTGTTTATTATTTAAAAGAAACTAATCAAAATATAGGAATTACTTCTTTAGTTGCAATTAATACTTGTTATTTAACAGCAGGATTTTGTAATTGAATAGCTTTTCGCAAATACTTATACTCCATCGCTCCTGGGTAGTCATACTCCATGTGGAATGTTCCAATACCACCACGACGGTCTATAGGTTTACCATCGATAATAGGAGTCCAACGAGCCATACCCTCAAGAGATTGGTATATATTACCATGTCTATCCTCAAATTGGACACCACCGTTAGCAGCGTAGCTTTCGAAGTTTTCGGTAACAATATACATGCGTGCGACTTGCTCAGGTGTGAGATGTCCTTTAAAATTATTTATGGTACCATTTAATCGAGTGTCAAGATCGCTATCTCCACTAGATTGGTATGCTTGAACGATGAAGTAGCTAAAATATGGACCTGATTCAGCAGGCATAGATTGTGGCTCTCCATCAACAATAAGTAGACG
>CAMRBL010000169.1 GCA_947040435.1 uncultured Rikenellaceae bacterium | reverse complement strand
AAGAACATCAGAGTGTAGTGGAAAGTATATAAATATTGAAGGCAGGGAGTATATCAATCTCTCATCAAACGACTATATCGGCATTGGTAGCGACACAGTGTTACAACAAGAGTTCATGGAGCAAGTTGATTTTAGTAAATTTTTAATGAGCAACCCATCATCAAGGTTAATGACGGGCAACAACTCTGATTACGACACCTTAGAGTCATCGATTGAGAACTTATACCCTAACCACAGAGCACTAGTACTCAGTAATGGCTATGCTGCAAATTCTGGAGCACTACCAGCAATAACAACAAAAGAAGATCTTATTATTGCAGATAAATTATCCCATGCTAGTATTATTGACGGTCTAAAGCTATGCGATGCAACGTGGATAAGGTACAACCACAATGACATGAACCACTTGGAGAGCCTTATTAAAAAAAATAGGGCTAATTATAGACGTATCTGGATTGTGACAGAGTCTGTTTTTAGTATGGATGGCGATGTTGCTCCACTAAAGGATATTGTAGAGCTGAAACATAAATATGACCTTAAAATATATTTAGATGAAGCTCATGGTTTCGGCGTATTTGGGCGAAATGGTGCAGGATATGCCTCATCGCTAGAGCTAGACAATGAAATAGATGTAATAATCATTACGCTAGGTAAAGCACTAGCATCGTGTGGAGCATTTATTATATGCACTTGTGAGCTGAGAGATATATTAATTAATAGAATGAGAACGCTAATCTTCTCGACAGCCCTCCCCCCAATAAATCTACAATGGAGTCGTTTCTTAATCGACAAGCTACCAACATTTGGAGATAGAAGAGATCGTCTATATAAGTTAATAGATATTACGAAGAGTATAGAGAAGGGCGATTCTACAACACAGATACTCCCTTTAATGACATATGACAATATAACAACAGAGCGTATTACCACTCAGCTAAGAGACGAGGGTTTCTGGGTAACTCCTATACGAACCCCAACTGTAGCTGTTGGGAAATCTCGTATAAGACTATCTTTAACCTCTGCACTAGATGAAGCTGACATTCTGAAGTTGATAAAACTTTATTAACTACAATCACTAGTATATCATTAAAACGTAATCTCCCTTTCACAATTTATAATAAATACAACGATGCAACAATACTGGGTAAAAAAAAGCGATAACAAAAATCTAATACTATTTGTACTAGGTTGGGCATCCGATTACGGATGCATAGAACATATTGATATTAATGGTTTCGATACATATGCTGTTTATGACTACACGGATGGTTTCGACTCACTAGACAAATCGCTATTCGAGCAGTACAACAACATAACCCTCATGGCATGGAGCTTTGGCGTGTATGTTTCCGAACAGATAACAAAAGATCTTACTATTTCAAAGTCCCTAGCGTTTAATGGTACACCCTATCCAGTGCACATCACAAAAGGGCTAGAGCCTAAAAGGGTATCAATTACAATACGAGGTCTAGCAAAAAATGGCTGTACAGAGTTTCTCAAACGCACATATGGCGGTGCATACCAAAAGATGCAAGATATAGTAGAACCAAGAACAACAGAGCAAAATGTTAAAGAGCTAGAGTTACTATATACTGAGGCGCAAAAGGAGTATACTCCACATATAAATTGGGATCTAGCGATAATCGGCAGCGAAGATTTAATTTTTTCTCCAAAAAACATGACTACATATTGGGGTTTAAAGGGACAAGTTGTACCTTTGCCGCACTATCCGTTTGAAGATCCTCAATATATCGAGACTCTATTATAGATCGAGGTAGATTATATAATGATAAAAGATATAGAGTTAATAAAATCACGTTTTGAATCTAACTTCAAAACATACAACAAGTTAGCACTCATACAACAACAAATTTGTAATGAGTTGAGCCTACTTATTTCAACTTATTGCGGTGGCGATATAGCGCGTGCAATGGAGGTTGGAGCAGGGACTGGTTTCTTGACCTCTAACCTAACCAAACTCTATCCTAATTCGGAGTGGTACCTCAATGACCTAACGCCACACTCTCAAAATTTTATTTCAGAGTTTGCAGAACCTACATCACATTCATATATATGGGGAGATGCGGAGGAGATAGAGTTTCCACAAAATTTAGACTTAATAGCCTCTTCTTCTACGGTACAATGGTTTGACGATATTGACTCATTTATATCTAAGGCAAACAGAGCCAATAATGTAGGGGGGTATATAGCTTTGACAACATTCGGCAGAGAGAACTTCAAGGAGATCAACTCTACCATGGGAGAGGGGTTAGAATATCTGTCTCGTGCAGAGCTAGAGGAGATACTTATTAAGAATGGTTACGATATAGTTCATAGTAATGACTACACAAAATCACTACTATTTGACACACCCTTAGATGTTTTGCGACACATCAAAGCAACGGGAGTAAACTCCATCAAACGAGAGCGATTGACAAAAAGTAGACTCTTGAACTTTGAAAATAGTTACAAAAGTCTCTTTTCTATTGCAGATGGGCGTGTAACACTCACTTACCACCCTATTATTATTATTGGTAAGGCTCATATTTAGTATATAATATAGATCAAACCACCCTCTCAGGGTGCAATTGCTCAATCACACAGAACAAATCGTAGTATCACAATAAGACTAGTTTATTAGGATAAAAATAGTTACCTTTGTCACAATAGAGAGGATAGAAGTTTCGTCGCTGCCCAAATATGTAGGGTTTTATATCAACCATATTGGGGAGAGGAAAGTCCGAGCAACATAGAGCGCTGCGCTTTCTAACTGAAAGATGTCCGTAAGGGTATAGTAAAGTAGAAGAAAATAACCGCCATGTAGCAATATATGGTAAGGGTGAGAAGGTGAGGTAAGAGCTCACCATTGTCTATGGTAACATAGATAGATGTGCTACTCGCGGGTTGCAAGACCATGTATACCGACATTTAAGGACTGCTCGTCCGTTGTCGGGGGGTAGGTTGCTAACATTAGCAGTTCGAGTAATCGACTGCATAGATAAATGACGAAAGTTATTTGTAATGAAAGTTACAAATTCCACAGAACTCGGCTTACATTTTATCCTCTCTTTTTATTTAAATTTAGTTCACAGCATCAAGAAAACTAGACTATGAACTGCCCTATGCGGGCGGCACTGCGTGAATGCAGTGAACAATTATAATATATGAATAAAGAGATTAAAATATCTGACTACGACTACCCTCTTCCTGATGAGAGAATAGCAAAGTTCCCCCTAGAGAGTAGAAATCTATCAAAGATACTAATTTATAAGGATAGTAAAATTTCAGAAGATAAGTTTTCCAACCTAGAGAGTATCCTTCCAAAAAATTCAATGCTAGTATTTAACAACACAAAAGTTATACATGCAAGAATTATTATGCATAAACCTAGTGGCGCAAGGATTGAAGTGTTCTGCTTAGAACCGCATATTCCTGCCGACTATGAACGCGCATTTGCAACACAACATAGTACCTCTTGGAGCTGTATTATAGGTAATTCAAAGAGATGGAAAGAGGGACACATCGAGATAAATTTCGACTATAATGGTAAAGAGTG
>CAMRBL010000168.1 GCA_947040435.1 uncultured Rikenellaceae bacterium | reverse complement strand
TCTAGTAAATTCAAATGATATTTACACTATGTTCGTAGAATTTATATCATCCAAGTGTTTTGGTACGGGTCATAACTAGTTTGGAATGTTGCTAGTTGCCAATTCATTTTAATTAGACTTTACACTCTCCAACTCATTCTCAGTATTATCAGAAAGTTGGTGAAATAGGTCTATACCAATCATAGATTCCCATAATTTACACTATGCGATGATTGATATTAATATTCATCGCACAATTTACGGCGAATATTAGGATGAGTAGAAAGTATGTGTTATATTTACAAAAAAATACTTACATTATGTATATACACGAAAAGAGCAACTGGATAAAATTCAGCTATGATGTAAAGAAAATACTTTCTCCACTTGCTTCACTGCGCCACTCACAAGGAAGATTATTAGGTCAAATGGAAAGTTTGGGCTTTTCTCTTAGAGAAGAGGCAATGCTTACGACTCTGACTTTGGACGTGCTTAAATCAACTGAAATTGAGGGTGAAATATTAGACAAGGATCAAGTACGTTCGTCTATTGCTCGTAGGTTAGGTCTTATAAATCACGATTTAATAGCCTCTTCTCGTAATGTTGATGGGGTTGTTGAGATGATGCTTGATGCTACACAGAACTATAATAAGGAGCTGACAGATGAGAGATTATTTGGTTGGCACGCAGCTCTGTTTCCTATTGGGTATAGTGGAATGTATCGCATTGAGGTTGCAAAATATAGAACAGGAGAGATGCAAGTGATCTCTGGTGCTATGGGTAAAGAGAGGGTTCATTATGAAGCTCCAAAACCTGAAAGACTATCATCTGAGATGGCTGATTTCTTAATGTGGTTAAACAATACTGAGGATATAGATTTAGTATTAAAATCTGCCATAGCTCATTTTTGGTTTGTGACTATTCACCCATTTGACGATGGTAATGGTCGTATAGCCCGTGCGATTGCAGATATGATACTGGCACGTAGTGATGGTAGTTCTCAGCGATTTTATAGTATGTCTAATCAAATATTAGCAGATAGAAAAGAGTATTATAACATATTAGAAGCTACTCAAAAGGGAGATAGTGACCTTACAGCGTGGTTAGTGTGGTATTTAGAATGTTTACAAAGGGCGTTAGATGCTACGGAGCATATTCTTGAATCCATCCTCTCAAAAGCTAAATTTTGGGATACGCATAGAGAAACATCACTTAATGAACGACAGCGAAAAATACTTAATCGTTTATTCGATGATTTTGATGGTAAACTAACATCATCTAAGTGGGCTAAAATATGTAAATGCTCTTCAGATACTGCCTTGCGAGATATACAGGATTTGATAGCAAAGGAGATACTATACCGCACTTCTGAGGGTGGGCGTAGCATTAATTATGAATTGGAAAGGATTAAATAATACTATCATGGGTAAATTCCAACGTTCTATACCTTTTGCAAAAGATAAGATTAGTGGAGAAATTGTAGGGTCAGACATCTTTTTCAAAGAGCCTAATATTTCATATGGTATAAGAAATAAATATTCAACAAATGAGTCTCAATATATGTGCTGTGAATGCTCGCAAGATTTAATCATATCAACAAGCTGTAATAGTAAGGTTCACTTTAAGCATAATCCTGGACATTATAAATGTGTACTATCTACAGGAGAGCTAAATAATCAAGATTTGGAAGCGTTCAAAAGGTTTCATCATTATAGGGAAAGCAAAAAACATAAAGAACTAAAGAATAAAATCGGGGAACTATTGAATGTAACGCAAGGGGTCAATGTATCCTCTATTGCAATTGATACAAAATTCATATCTAGTGGAGTAGAAAGACGGAAGCCTGATGTTTATTGTAGATATTACGACAAACAAATTGTCTTTGAAATTCAATTATCAAATTTGTCTCATAAGTACATACTTGGTAGACATAATTTTTACAAGAAACTAGGCATGTACTTAATTTGGATATTAGATGATTTTGATATACATTCACAAGATAGGTTAGAGAAGGATATAAAATATTTATCTAAATATGAAAATTACTTCAAATTAGATGGAGATAGGTCAGATCTATCTTTTTTGTGTCATTATAAGTATCCATATATATCCGAGAGTAATAAAGTTCATTCTAAATGGGAAAGTAAATCGATTACACTACCTGAGCTAGAATTTGATATAAACGATTATCAAGTTTATTATTATAATTATCCTGAAAATTTAGAATTAAAGTATATAAGAGCAAAAAATAATGATATAATTCAAATCGAACATGATGAGAAACAAGAGTATGAAGATGGTAAAGAATACATTAATTCTATATTTAAAAGAATTGTAGACAACAAAAACAAACATGACAGCTCTGAGATATATAATGGTATTCTCAAAGAGTTGGCGAGATTGACAGTTGTTCAAAAAACTGTACTTAACAGCAAAAACTTAGATAAATTAATAGATAGAAAATCACCTATATCTGTAAGAATAGATAACATAAAAAATAGTAATAAGTCTAATTATTTAAAATTCATTTTTGCTACAAACAATATTATATTTGATATAAATCAAACAAATGATGATGGCAGAACGGTACTGCAGGCTATCTTATTAAATGATAATCTACACTTCCGACATAGCTTAATATTAAACTTATTTGAACATGGTTATAGGTTGACGGATTCGGATAAAGAACTTGTATCAACATTAGAAAAGTTTGAAAATGACCTATGGTTTTATGAGATATGTAGTAAGCTACATGATAAAAGTTTAATGCATAGTTTGATTAAATACGAGCGGCTTGTATCAATATTAGAGTCTGCATTTTATGGTAAAATAGTAGGGAGCAAGCTACCCAATTGGATCGCCTATACCAACAATATACTTCAATGCTATGGGAAATATTGGAAAGATTATATTAAGCCTATATACGAAGAGACAGGTATACTCAAAGTTATATTGATTAGTGACAAAAAAAGCACTATTCATAAAAAAATACAGAATCTAGCAAACTATGAATATGATATATCAGAAGAAGAATCTAAAAAAATAACTTTATTGATAGATTATTTATATAAAGAGCAAAGATTTCACTTATATCATTCACGTAGCAAATAATGTTTTGTACGTTTTATCAATATTAGTCACCTCCTGAGACTCTAGTTATTCGTGATATGGATGTGGCGAAGTGTTGCATTCAGGTGCATCAGAGTGATTTGCAAATGGAGGTATTACAAGATACCTCTCTACTCAATTACGATACTTAAATGCTGAATTATCTCTAAACCACACCTCTCGTTATAGACCTTATTGTGCAAGAAAAAACAAGAGTCAGAGGTAAATTCTTGGAAGAACTCACTAACGGTTATGGATATAATATCTGGAATAAGGGATAATATATGGAATCAGTAACTCTCTTAATTAGATACGGGGAGGCTTAAAGTATTTGCAACGCAATTATTGCATACACTGCACTCTGCGAGAATTTTACAGAGTGCAGTGTCCATCGTAATCTGAATAATCAAGCTGATATATTCTATTGCTTATATCCTATAACGTTATTCATTAGTGGAATATCATGTGCCGATAGATCCAGTAATGCCTTAATTCCCTCTACATCCATTGATATACGTGGAACAT
>CAMRBL010000167.1 GCA_947040435.1 uncultured Rikenellaceae bacterium | reverse complement strand
TAAACGTATCTACTGAACACTCTAAAAAATGCTTCTTCCATGCTGATACTTGCGCGGGGCTAACCTCATAATGAGAGGCTATTTTGCTTACTAATTTTAATCCTTTACGGCTTCAAGAGCTACTTTTGCTTTGAACTCCGCAGTGTGTTGCTTTCTCATAATTGTTCCCCTATAATTATTGACATTAAGGATACGAATTTATATCTTAATATGCTATCTAAAATTTGGGAAGTATTATATACTGAGGTAATGATGGATATAATTTTTCGCACTACCATTAACTAATAATTTCAAAACGATTAATTAATCGTAGTGCGGAAAAATAATCACTTATTATTGAATCTCTGGAGTTAAAGTCTCTTTGCTCCACTTTTTAACAGTAATTTCTACTGCAAAACCGATCTCAGTTCTATTTGCTTTTCCATCAATATTAGAAGGAAGAACTGTCAAAGCGTTAATTGAATAGATTGTATGTGCAACCAATGCTTCAAGTGATGTTCCAGTACCAGTCTTAAAGCCGTTGATAGTTATGTATTTACCTGTAAAAGGTGTATTTGCAGTAGCGTTAAAACCTGTTCCATCAGCCAATTGATAGCCTTTTAGAAGAACTCCACTAACTCTAAAAATAACTTGAGGGATTAAGTTGCCTGCAAATGTTTGGAAAGCGTATACATTGCTACCAAGATCTAAAGTTGATTGTCCTGTGATCATAGCCCATGGTGCAATAGCTACTGGATCGGCACTACCTGCTAACCAAAGATCTGTTCCTAAATTTACAACTCCAGAACCAGCCATTTCGCCAAAGTAATTATTGAAGAATACCTTCTCGATCTCTACGCTTACCAAACCAGTACCTGGAGTAATTGTTCCAATCTCAAAACGTGAAGTTATAGATTTTAGCACAACAACTGCTTTGTTGTATGATGGAATAACAGCACTTGCATCTACAAAAGTAATAGCGTCCCCCTCTGCTAGACCAACATAAGTTGTCTGTTGTGCCGAAGTATAATATGGTGATGTTCCTAAAACTGCAGGCTTTGGCTCCTTGTTTTGCTCCGCAACAACAATAGCAGACAATGCTGCAGTAATCTCAGATTGAACAGTAGCAGCTTTTACAATAGCCAACTGAGCAGCTGGTACGTTAACTAAAACTTGTACTTTCTCCGGCTTGACTACATTTGGGATAGTCATAGTCATCTCAGCAAGATCTGCCCACTCATGAATAATAACATTATCACCTTTGTCAGATAGAACAACGGTAACGTTGCTATACTCAGGCGTAGCAATATCATCTAATCCACCCTCAACGCTTCTACTTAATTCTGCTTTAGGTAGTGCTACTATTAGTGCCTTAGGCACTAGGTCGGGATTAACAGATGGCATAACCTCTTTATTTGTATTACAACTTGCGAATGCTGACATTGCAAACACTGAAACTAAAATTGCTTTTAAAAATTTTTTCATTTTCTTAATTTTTTAATTTATAAAATTTTTGATATCTATTTTACTACCTTATAATAAAAGTTTATGAATCCAGCCTTACGGAAATTATGGAAGAAATTTTTCTGCATATACCTATAAGGAGCACCACCGTTAAGGTCCATCAAATCTTTCTCTCGACCCTCGAATATAGATACATTGTCAATAATATCCAGAACAGCTTGTCTATCTTGCATATCAGACTCTTTAACCATATTGTAAAGACCTCCCCAATCTTCACCCTCAAACGTAAGATCTAAAACATCTAACTCAATGGATATTAGACGCGATAAATACTCTTTCAGAGCCTCTGCACGACGCTCTGAGATTTTTAAGTTGTGAGCAAATGAGCCTTCAACGGAGCAATAACCTCCAATTACGATCTTCTTCAAAACAAAGATTGAATCGCGACTTGAAAGAGTGGCTATTTCGTTCAATACTCTTATCGACTCTATATTATCCGCATGTGTTTCATCAATCTCGCTACTTCCTTGCTCAAAATATAGAGAGATAGAACCATCACGAACTAATTCGCCCTTTTTATACTCCGAAATATCTTTTATGGCAGTATATTTCTCTTTTAATTCCACCATAACAGGTGGTATAACAGGTGGTACAACAGGAACAAACTCAACTACTGGTGTAGCCTCTTCAATAGATATATTATTTAATGAAATATTTTTCAATAATATATCTGACGACTCAACAACATTGCAACATCCCGTAACTGTCGTCAAATTAGAGAGCAATAAATTATTATTCATCCAGGGCTCGTAAGCAACACGACACTTATAAAACAATGTGTCTCCACGCTCAGCTCTCTGAGCTACTGGCCCTGTTTTTGCGATGCCATTAAAGAAGTTGTGCTTTCGCTCCAAAAGAGATGAGTAACGAGTGTAAACTTCGACAGCAGGAAGATAGCGCATGCTCGACACATTAGACAAAATAGGCTTTATTGTCATCATGTTATCTCTTTTTAAAGCTTTTTTCGAGACAAGGAGATTAAATGAAACTTCGACGCTATCACCAACCATTGTCGCAGTTACATCATCATATATAGGGGTTAATGATTTATTTTGAGAAAATAATTCATTATGCATGAATAATAGACTTAAAAAGAGAATTAGAATAGTAATTTGTATTTTCATAATAGTGATTTGTTATATTAAAATATGGCCCATGCCAATGTGACACCTAATTTTGTCGGTCCATAGTAATTTCTGCTTTCACTACCGATGAGTTTACCACATTTTGGTGCTTCATACTTATCGTAGTCTAGGCGCATGTATCCAAGCCCAATCTCAAATTCGAGAGCAAGACGAACTGATAAATTTAGAACATAACCATAGGTAATACCTACTCCATAAGCAGAACCCTCGTGACGATATTTCTCAGAACCCTCACCAAGTAGTATCGGCAGCTCTTTTTTACCGATGTTGTAACGAGCGTAATTCCCATGAACACCGAAGAAGTGACCATTAAATTTTTCACATGTCCAGTATCTAAATTCAGGTTGAATCAGCCAATGAGCCAATTTCTCTCCTTGATTTTTAGTACTCTCCATATTCCATGGGTTATATCCACCCGAAACATTGATGGTAGTGCGCTCACCTAAACCATATTCTAAAGCTAGATTAGGAGTATAAGTAACAGCACCATATAAAATATTAGTTTTCAAAACAACCTCTTGAGCATAATTGGCGGTCGTAGTGACGAAAGAAAAAATAACTAGTAAAAAAAACTTATTCATATATTATAATTTAAATTTGGGAATACTGTCATTAAAACATTAAAAAAATCATCTTTATAACACATAAAAAAGATATCTCTTTTTCAATTGACATATCTATACTAACACTCTACTCTATAGCTAATTGAATTTAAAGATGCAAAACACATCTTTTTTTACAATACATTCTGGAAAATTTCATATTCGTCATTTCAACTAGAATAAGCATAACCACACAATGCATGTATTTGATCGCAAATGTACAAAAAAACATTAGACTACCAAACTTTCCATAGACAAAAAATACCTTTTGCTGCATTTATATAGTATCCCCTCAGCGAAGTACATCTTTCAATGTTTTAAATTCACGTTTACCTTTGCGATCAAAAAGCTATGGTAAGATTAAGTATTTCAGAACGAGATA
>CAMRBL010000166.1 GCA_947040435.1 uncultured Rikenellaceae bacterium | reverse complement strand
GTCGATCCTGGATTAACAATATATTTATTATTGTTAAGTTCAATAATTTTAGTTTCACTCATTGTTTTTTAGGATAGAATATTATGAAACAAAGATAACTAAAATTTATTATGTTTCAGCAAATAGATGCAATAAAACACCATTAAAAAGGCAATTTAATTAACACAAACAACTTAAACTTTTGTTCTATAATTTTTAATAAATAGAGATACTCACTAGTGACATAAGCCACCATCTCACATATAATCATATTTAGCAAAATACCAGTGAATTATACTCTTTCAACAGAGTATTTGTGACATATAAACTAGATTTGATGATAATAAATAGAAAACGTTGTGATATATCTAAAAACATTACCTATTTTTACCCCAAATTTTATAAAAGATTTATCACATTAACATCACACACATAATAACAATGGATATTAAAAAAATTATAGAGACATTAGGTTTCGAATCTCTCAACCCTATGCAGGAAGCAATGTTGTCTGCCAAAGCAGAAGACCTTATGCTACTAGCACCAACAGGGGCTGGAAAGACATTAGCTTACCTACTTCCAACAATAGAGCGACTTCCAGCTGAGACTGAAGGGGTTCAAGTTATAATTATTTCGCCTTCACGAGAGTTAGCTACACAAATTGACACTGTTTTCCGCTCAACAAAATGCGGTAAATCAATCTCTTGCGTATACGGTGGACACGCTCCACGTATTGAAAAAAGGAGCTTGGAGCATAAGCCTACCGTTGTGGTTGGTACTCCAGGAAGACTTCTTGACCACCTAATACATAACGTTATAGATGGCGATACGGTTCAACACCTTATATTTGATGAGTTTGACAAACTTCTTGAGATGGGATTTGATAATGAAATGAGTCAAATTGTAGAGAGATTGCCAAATATAAAGTACCATATATTGACATCTGCAACACAAACGCTTGATACTCCTGATTTTATACATACTGATAATTACAGGGTTATTGACTACCTTACAGGCGAAACTTCGGGATCTTTAACCGTAAAGAAGGTACATTGCCAACGTGAAGATAGACTCCCTGTTGTCGTAGATTTGCTTCGTGAAATTGGGTCAGAGCAAGCTATTATATTTTGTAACTTCAGGGAACAAGCGGAGGATGTTAGCGACTACCTATACGACCTACATATTGAAAGTGAGTTTTTCCATGGAGGTATGGAGCAGTTTGACAGAGAGCGTTCACTAACTAGATTTAGAAATAAAAGCGTTAATATCCTAGTCTCTACCGATTTAGCTTCACGTGGACTCGATATTCCAAGTGTAAAACACGTAATTCATTTTGAGCTACCATCTGACTACCGTGCATTTGTACATCGCAATGGACGTACTGCAAGGGTACAAGATTGTGGTACATCATACCTACTATTAACTAAGAGTAGTTACAAGCGTCAATACGGCGAAGGTGTGGGTAAACTTGAGTGGGTAGAGAGTATTGAAGGCGAAACGCTGGAGGTCAAAAAATCTAACAAAGAGATACCAAAACCAGATTGGGATACAATATACATTGGACGAGGTAAGAAAGATAAGTTAAGTAAGATTGACATTGTAGGTTTCTTGTGTCAAAAGGGAGGTATTACGAAGAGTGATATTGGGGTTATTGAACTTAAAGATAACCATTCATTTGTTGCGGTTAGATATGCTATGGCCAAAGATATAGTGAAGGCAGTGTGCAATGAGAAGATAAAGAAGATGAAAACAAAAATTTCTCTATCCTTCTAAGTTCACTGCGATCACGCAGCGCAGCCACGTCAAAGTTCTCTGTGATCACGCAGCGCCGCCCGCGTAGGGCAGTTTAATACAAAGTTCAAACTTGCAAAATCAAAGTTCACTGCGATCACGCAGCGCCGCCCGCGTAGGGCAGTTCCATCAAAGTCCAAACTTTAAACAGTTTACAAATAAAAAAAGAGAGTATAAACAGAATGATTTCCGTTTATACTCTCTTTTAAATATATATTATACTACAAAAGACCTTTCTCTTTTTTAATTTTTATATGTTTCAACATATCAACAGTCATATTCTCTAGATTCCAATCTGGCTTCCAACCCCACTCAGCTCTAGCACAAGTATCGTCAAGACTATTTGGCCAGCTACTAGCGATAGCCTCTTTTATTGGTTCAATTTTGTAATCCATTTGTAGATTAGGAATATGCTTACAAATCTCCTTGTAAATAATATCTGGAGAGAAGCTCATTGAAGCGATATTAAAGCTATTTCTATGGATTAATTTTGCAGGATCTGCCTCCATTAACTCCACACAAGCCTTCAATGCATCTGGCATATATAACATATCCATAAACATATCAGAAGGAATTGGGCAAGTAAATTTACCCGATTTTACAGCTTCGTAGAATATCTCCACAGCATAATCAGTAGTTCCACCACCAGGAAGCGTTAGATTTGAGATAATTCCCGGGAATCTCACACTTCTAGTATCTAGTCCGTATCTTAAATTATAGTAGTTACTAATCATCTCGCCCGTCACCTTACACACACCATATATAGTAGTTGGTTGCATCAAAGTATCTTGAGGCGTACTATCTTTAGGTGATGATGGACCAAAAGCCCCGATTGAACTTGGAGTGAATAGAGCACAACCGTACTCTCTAGCAATCTCCAAAGAGTTAGTCAAAGCGCCCATATTTATACTCCATGCAAACATTGGATCTTTCTCGCCAACAGCAGAAAGAAGAGCTACAAGATTATAAATTGTATCTATTTTATACTTGTTTACGATCTCCGCAAATGCCTTAGCATCTAAAGCGTTCAACACCTCAAAAGGTCCTGTTGAGCTAAGAGATTCACACTCTCTAACATCCGTAGCGACTACATTGTTAGCACCATAAATAGATCTTAAATAAGCTGTTAGTTCAGATCCGATCTGACCACCTGCACCTACTATTAATATTTTCTTCATTATTATAATATGTTTATTAACGAGTCTTAAGTAATTTTTTTACATCTTGGCAAACATACTCTCCGTAAAAACCAAACTCTTTATCAAGCCTTGTAAATGGTGCAGAGTATCCGAAGTGAGTTAAACCGTGTATATATCCATTATCACCAACCAATCCTTGAAGAGTAACAGGAAGACCTGAAGTCAAACCGTAGCGAATGATTCCGCTAGGCAAAACGCTCTCTCTGTACTCAGCACTTTGGTCTTTAAACAACCCTTCTGACGGTACAGAAACGACTCTAGCATTGATACCTTCAGCTTTTAACAGCTCAGCACCAGCAACAAGAGTAGATACTTCCGAACCACTTGCAAGCATTACAACATCTGGATTTTCACCACCATCAACCACTACATAAGCACCTTTTTCAGCTTGTTGAGCCTCATTAAATCTTGTGTCAGTTGTAGCAGGAAGACCTTTAATATCTTGACGAGAGAAGATAAGAGCCGTAGGGCGAGGGTTTTCGATTGCCATTCTCCAAGCAACAACAGCCTCCATAGAGTCCGCAGGTCTCAATACCAATAGAGAACGCTCTCCATTGTGATTGTGTAGGTGCTCCAGAAGACGAACTTGCATCTCATGCTCAATAGGCTGATGAGTTGGTCCATCCTCTCCAACTCTGAACGAGTCGTGAGACCATACATAAATTACAGGAAGACGCATCAA
>CAMRBL010000165.1 GCA_947040435.1 uncultured Rikenellaceae bacterium | reverse complement strand
CCATGTTTTTGAGCCAATTCACAAAACTCTTTTATGTCATTCTGACCCTCAAAGTCAAATGAACCCATCTCTTGTTCATGGCTGTTCCAAAACACATATAGACAGATAGTGTTCATCCCCATAGATTTGCACATCTCAATACGATGCTCCCAATAATCCTTTGGAATACGGGGATAGTGGATCTCTGCTGCTCTAATCAGAAAGGGCTTTTCATTCAGAACAAACTCTCTGTTTCCAACCTCAAAGCTCTCATTCTTCCCAAAGATAGAGGAGCAATTTGTTAGTAGTAATGTGGCTAGAACTGCCCACATTGCGAAAACGATTTTTCTCATGTGATATTAATTTAAAGTTAGTTAGTTAGTTTTAAAGTAAAAATATTTAGGTTAAAAATATTAGCTTTCACGAGAAATATCATCTTTACTACAGAACAACAACTACACTGTAATAACAACTAATCGTGCAACAAGAGAGACCTCCAATAATCTTCTTTATTTCATAAATTTTATTAACAAGTGCAATAGAACTAAAATTTATTAAATTACTCACTCCACAAAATAATTTCTAATATTTCAAAAAGTTTTCAGCCACCCCACATCTCCGAACCCGTAGGAGAACTAAGTCAAAAAAAACTCAGCAATTGAAACCGAAGTCCAATTGCTGAGTTAAGTTAGATATAAATATCTGCCCCTCAACCTACACACCATTTAAGGTGGTATAGATATATTAGTCGCAGCTTAGTTTATAGCTTAATAATTTTCAACTTATCGTCTACTAAAATACCATCAATAGCTTCAAGGTTAAACTTCAAATTACGCTTCGCCTTAAACTTAATTACGAATAGCTCTGAATCACCATTTAAACTAGGTTTTTCGCCTAAGTTTACGAATGTTGGATACAACGCTTTTACACCACTAGTGTGTAAACGGTCATACGTTAGATTCTCCATCCCTTTAGTAGCGATAGCCTCAATACCAACATACTCGTAATCTTCAGTGTTGTAAGGCATCGCAAAACTCAACGCATTAACAGCCTGAAGTTTATCTCCAGTTACAGTAATAGTGATTGTTTCACCCTTACTGTAACTCTTCTTGTCAGCACTTAATTTAATACCTCCATCAATAGCCAAAGTATCAATATCTTTTATGCCTCCGTCGAGTTCAACTGCAACTAACGAGATGTCATAAGCATCAATCAACTCATTTTGATTAATATCTCCAATACTAATATACCCTTCAAAGTCAGAATCTCCTTTTCTTAGTCCAGTGTAATTCATATATGAAACTAAGTCATTTCTATCAACTTTCTTGTCGCTATTAATATCTCCTTGCAAGTAACTTGAAGAGTTAGGTACTCTGAATACATATAGTTCTTGACCTGAACCATAATTTCCAGAAGCCTTAGTTATATCTAGCTTAATGAAACGAGCCATTGGTTGATCTGCAAATGTGTACACTTTAACATCACCATTAGCTTCCCAAACAAATGTATCAGCTTCTATCCAATTCTCGTTATCCATACTGTAAGAGATAGCTCCCTCTAATAGAGTTCCGTTTCCACTTGGATTACGTGGCACATAATGGAACTTATCTAACTTATTTACAGATTTCAAGTCAATCGTAAGATCAAACGGTACAGCAGTCTCACCCCACTTAGTATGCCAAGCGTCGTTCTCCTCATGGTTAAATAATCTATCAGTACCTTGACCTCCTTGGTTTGGTACAGAAGTTTCACCTGTAATTCCTTGGATTGCAAACTCTAATGGATTAGCTTTTGTTGTAGCACTAACTTCTGTCCAATCCGAAACACCATCCTTGTTCACAGAGCGAACCTTAAATGTGTAAGGAGTCTCGTGTACTAAGTCTAAGAATAGTAACTCAGTGTTTTTGATCGTTGTGTACAACATATCATTAAACATGATCTCGTAGTAGTCTGCATTTTCAACCTTAGCCCATGTTGGCTTCAATGTGTATGGTTGAGTATTTTCATCTGTGATCTCAGCCTTAGGTGCAGTTAATGCTCCAGATGTTACTCTGATACGGTTTGCTGGCTCAAATACAAAACCATCAATTTTAAGTGTTGTAGTCGCTTCTGTAATGTCTGAAGCAGCTAATTTCACCAAAACTTGTGGATTCTTTGTAATCACCTCTTTTGCAAACTCACTTCCCTCTGTTGCGAATTGGTTTAAGTTTGGCGCAGAGTTATAGAAGTATACATTCTCTCCCGCTGTAAACTCATCCATAGTAGCAACCTCTGTCAACTTAACTTTAGACTTACCTACTTTCGCAGAGATCTTCTTAGGCTTAGCTGTTACATTAACTCTAAATTCAGTTGCTTTCTCACTCTCAAATCCATTAAAATCACCTTTTGTTGGATGTACAGTTACAGTAACTCTATTTTTGTCATCTACATTCGACTCAATAAGTGTAGTTACTTTTCTTCCGAATCTATATTTCTCTGTTACTCCATCATCATCATACTCTGTGAAAGAGCTAGATTTATAAGGGTAGATTTCATAGATACGAAGAGCTTTGTTGATCTCTGTAACGTTGTTATTAGGATTTGCCATCGGAATAATCGCTCCATTCTTAACGAATACAGGAAGTTTCCAAAGCGGAGTATCGAAGTTATTGATTATACAATTTCCTTCGTATGTCTCACCCGTAAAGTAGTCGATCCAAGTCCCCTCAGGAAGGTATATATCATTACGCATATCATTACCAAGCGTATCTGCTTGAGTCTCTTGATATACTGGTGCAACTAGGAAGTTTGGACCAAACATATATTGATACTGCGTAGCCTTTCCATAAGTATACTTATTAGGATACTCTAAGAACATCGCTCTCATAACAGGCTTACCATAGATAGCCTCCTCAGAGACACTATATGCATATGGAGTCATCTCTGACTTCATTTTCAAGTACCAACGGTTAATAGATGCCGCAGGCTCTCCTAATGCTTGAGGATACTTAGGATTAGCTCCCCATCCATCCATGTTCAATTGCATTAGAGTAAAAGTTTTCCATTGGTAGTCTCTAACATTCACAGGAACATTATTTCCTCCAAAAATACCATCCATATCAGAGCAGATATTTGGCTGTCCAGACAATCCAGATCCGATATATGTTGGGATATGGAAACGAATATACTCCCAATCTCCACCAGTTTGGTCTCCCGACCAGATACCAGCATAGCGCTGTGTTCCTGCCCAACCGTCAAGTGAGATGATAAATGGACGGCTATTCTCACCATAGTATGTCATTATTTGCGCAACGTCAGTCACTCCGTTAAGACCGAAAGAGTATCCTGCACCAACCCAAGCAACGTCAGTTTTTAGAACACGCACACCTGCATCTCTAACCTCTTTAACGATGTCACGTTGTAATAGAACACTAACATCCTTCTTAGGGTGTAGGTCCGACTGTGTCCAAAGACCAATCTCCACACCATTATCTTGTGCATAATCAGCAAGAAGTCTTAGATTTTCAATATTACCATCAACAGTAGTAGTCTGTCCGTATCCAGCTCCATAACCATCATTAGCTAAAAGCCAACCTAACGGCATATTTGCGTTTTTATAACGATCAATCACCGCACGAGCAGAGAATTGGTAGTTGTTAAGCTCTCCATTCAAAGACTCTTTTATAGATATAGAATCCTCTTTACCCTCTTTGTATCGCTTACCA
>CAMRBL010000164.1 GCA_947040435.1 uncultured Rikenellaceae bacterium | reverse complement strand
AAGATATATTTTAATGTTTATTCTCTTTTTGTAGCTCCAAATATACAGCGCCATTAATTGGACGGAATATATAAGACTTGTCAAACAGAGAGTAACAAGTGGCATAATCTTCATTATTGTATGATTCGGTAACTTTAGGCTCTAATTCAATCATAATAGAATTAGGCACATATGCTATTGTGTCTACTACATGAAGTCTATCATCAAGTGTAACTAGTATATTATCTCTACTGCTTATAAAGCCTATTTCAAGCGTGCCATTTTGTGCAACAACCCAAGTCGATGAACCAATAATACGATTATTAATAGTGTCTCTATTCCAATCGCCAATACCCATCTCCCCATATGTATTGCAAAGTAATATAGCTTGTTTCACCACCTCACGAGCCGACAAATAATCGGGATTAGTAGATTCATAGACTCTTGTTACAGACTTGTCTGCATTAATATAGATTTTAGCATTAGCATCAAGGCGTCCGTCATCCTCCTTATTGCACCCAATAAACGCAACAAAGGCGATAGAGAGTAGTAGTATTGTCTTTTTCATAATTGTATGTTTTAAATTGTTTACTCCTGCAAATATAGTGCAAAAAAATGGGGTAGCGCAAAAATACTGCCCCATTTTGCTGGGAACTCCACATAGCTTTGCGTATCAATTGAACGAGTAAAAAAAGTACATTAATTAACTACGGTTATTTCGCCTTATCTAAGGCTGCACTATTATTTAGAGTCTCAGTCATTATGCTATCTAAAGATTTCTTTGACGATAAGATAGAACGCTCTGTCTGTAGTTTTTCCCTCAAATATCTTAATCTTCTTTCAACCTCATTTATAATTTCACTCCATTTTTTTACATATAAGCAATAATTATCTTTTTTACGCAATAATCCTTGACCTATATCTTGAATATCTTCTTTTATGATACTATCATAATCTTGTCCAATTAAATAAAATGACCAATATTCGTTAGTGTCATTAAACATATCAACACTTAATATTACATCTATATATTTCTTAATTTGAGTTACGTGATCGGATGTTAGCGTCTTTATCGTTGTTGGATTTTTTATTTCAAGGACAACGTTATGAGGTTTACCATCTCGATAGTCTGTACCTGTTATAAATAGGTCCATTTCTTTGTATTTATCAGGATGTGATATAAACACCTTCTGATCGACACCTCGTAAGATATACACATATTTTCTTAAAGCTGCTTCAAATTTTACTTCTTCAGCACATACCAATCTATATTCTTCTCCTAAAATCCAATAATGCTTTTCTATAAATTGCTGTAAATGCTTTACTTCTCCAGCCTTAAGTTCGTGATTAAAAACTATCTCTTTTAAATTGTTAACGGTTAATAAACGATCTGAAATCAAGTTTATAGTAGAAATAACTTGCTTAAGTCTAGTTGTTTCTAAGATTTTTGCAAATTCTGTTCTCTCTTTCGAATCTAATTCAATAACCGCCTCTAATATTTTAAATAGACTTTCTTGCTCTCCACTATCCATCACTAAATTAAGAAGGCCTATAAATATTCTCTTTTGCTCCTTATTTAATTGAGCGAAAATAGCAGGTTCTACTTCGTATAGTCCTTTAACCAGATCTTCTAAACTACGTTTTCTTGCTTTATCCCAATCATTATTCCTAAAGTATGGAAATACATGTTCTTTTTCAAGCTTAGTTACCAATAATGCTGATTGACTCTTCAAGTAGGGCTTTCTTTTTTCTTTTAAATAACTATTTAGTGATTTGACTAAGTGACTGAATATCTTTTTATCATAAGTTTGATCAAATAATTTATATTGTATGTTCTTTTCATTGTCGCCCTCTTCATCCCGAACTTCATTAAAAAAATCATCAACCACAATAAGACTATGCCAAAAGCTATCTCCCTTTTTGTTTAATAGAGTCGTTTTGGTTATTTTAAGATCTAAATTAGTGTTCAGAAAGTAAAAACGAGAATATTCATCATTCATTTTTGCATTCCATCTAATGTACTTACAACTGAACGTAAGTGATTTACTATCACTTACGTTTTCAATATGATTAAAACTTACGCTATCAGCAATGACTGATGAATAATCTAATTCTTCACCATCTATAGATATTTTGTACTCTTTGCTTAATTCTAAAAACCACGCGAACTCAGCAATTAAATATGGCTTTAAAACGGTATTTATATAGCAAGGGGAGATACTTACAGATATTCCTGTGAACTCAACTAAAGTTCCTGTACCTCCTTTTGAAGGTATAGGATCAGAAATTACATAATCTTTAAGATTATCATTACTAATTTTAATATTATAAGATGTAGTCTTATTCTTTTTTAAGTACGTTGTTTCCCATTTTGCAAATTCTGCAAACTTATAAAATGTAAAACGTCCGTAACCATTTTTGCCATGTGTTATAGTTCCTTTGCCAACTTTAAAGACTGCTTTTGGTGATTCGTAGAATTTTAAGAAATTTTCAGGCAATTTTTCATAACATATCCCAGTACCATTATCCGATACTGTAATACAACTTACCGTCTCTAAAGCACTTGGATTAAATTTAAATACAATGTCAACTTTTGAGGCTTTTGCATCAAAAGCATTCCAAATATATTCAGAAATAGCCATTTCCGGTGTATATTTATTTAGAATTTTTCGAATTCCCTTTGCAGTTATTTCTACTGACCTAGATGTATTTTGATCTATTGGCATAATATAGTCACAATTAAAAGTGAGTAGGGTAGTGTTATATAAGGTAGTGTTCCAAAAAGTGTGTAAAAGATAGTATTAATATCTAATATAAGTTTAAAGCATAAAAAACGCACGAATATTTCTATTCGTGCGTAATTCTGTGCGTAAATCTTGTAACTGACTGAATCTCAGTCGCTATTGCGGAGAGAGAGGCTCACAGCCCCACCTACCAACAAAACCCAATTACGCACAACAACGCACTAGAAGAATCAATTTAAAAAATCTATACCCCAACTAAGATAAACAAAAGGCGGTATAGCAAACCCTATTTAGTCCCTATTTTTAATATAGGGGACTAAGTAGGGGAGTGAGTCCCCTATATTAAATTTATTGCTCTTCATTATAATAAACCGTATCAAATTTGATAACAATTTTTAATGAGCGAGCATGTTTCTTTTCTGTAATATCAAAATCATCGATTAAATTTATCCATCTCTTGCACTTTCAGCTCATCAACGATCTTAACATATGGCTTCATAGCCTTGTAGTCACTATGTCCGGTCCATTTCATTACCACCTCCGCAGGAATACCAAGGAATAGGGCATTAACAATGAATGTTCTCCGCCCACAATGGGTCGTTAAGAGTGCGTACTTAGGATATACTTCCTCTTTTCGCTCGCTACCTATGAAATATACAATCCTCTGCGGTTCATCAAACCCTGCAAGTTTGCCAAGCTCCTTTAAATATTCATTCATATTCGAGTTACTAATAACTGGAAGAGCTTTGTCATCGTCAAAATAGGTGTCAGCGTATTTCTCTAGTATAGCTTTGCTGTAATTGTTAAGGTTAATGACTAAGCTATCTACTGTTTTCTTTGTAACCACGGCAATAGTCTCGCCTTTTATATCAACCCTGCGCAACTTCTCCACATCTGAGTAGCGTAGACTAGTGAAACAGCAAAAGCAAAATACATCCCTTACACGAGCAAGATAATTTTTAG
>CAMRBL010000163.1 GCA_947040435.1 uncultured Rikenellaceae bacterium | reverse complement strand
AACGATAAGAACAATACCGGTTCTATTCTCTCGGACTAATGACTGCATAAATTCATTACACTCTTTTACCCCTAGATCACCTCCTCCTCCAATCTGCTGAGACTCCCCTCTTTGAACAATTCTACCATTATTCAATACAACATAACCTATTGAACTCCTAAGGTTACCTGTCTGATCCTGATATGATCCTTCGTTACGAGCTTTTGTAATACAAGACTCTCCAGCAATACAGAATACATTGATAATAGTTTTTACTCTCCGCTCCGCAGCTGTTAAAATCATTTGCTCAACTTGTCGCTGAGGTGTAAGTATCTTAACTCCCATTACACAATAATTTTAATTCGTCCAACACTAGATAACACCTGAATATCTTGAATTGCAAACTCCCCAAGGGGTTTACTTTGACCCTGCTTCTCTAAACTTATCCTATCAGCTTCAAATTCACAAAGCTCTATGAGGATTTCATATTTTGATACCGTAAACGTACCATCTTCATAAGAGCCTTTTTTGTGGTGAGTAATAGTCTTAATCGAACAAGGAATACGTTGACCCATTTCGGGGACATCATTCGCTATAATAGGCTCTCCGTTATCATCAATCGTAGCTGCAGCTTTAATATTTGGCAGACATATAAATCCATTAGTTCTCATAGTCTACCAAAGATTAGAACCGTTTTCAATAGTTGAAACCTCTACATATTCAGAAGGATTAAATCCATACGCTTCACACCAATGCTTTATATTTCGAGTGATAGACTTTTCAAAGTTGGAAGTTGATACTCCGTTTTCACTCCGACTACTCTCAATAAAACCTAAGACCATTTTAATAGCCAAATTGGCTATCTTAGGGTTTTTAGGTATTGCATCGTCATTTGAAGCAATGCCGTCGTTAAACAGCATTGTTTTTATAGTGGAATCGTCTGGATAGAACGTGTTACATATAACATTACACATTCCTTTTAATGCTTCTAAATTTGTCATTATACGCTAGTTTTAAGAGTGTATACACCACCTATTTCGGTAACAACTGGTAATGACAGAGATTCAGCCTTTGTAAACTCTACTCCATTTGAGCCTTGTGTCTCTCCAACGCCCCACTGAGATACACGAATACGATCATAGTTAGAGTAAGCGACACCATTTTCGGGTTTTAGTTCATTGTTACTCCATGCATTCTTGATGACACCTAACTTACCATCTGGGATAAATACGATATTCTTGTTGTTAAAAGGATTGTAAGGCACAAGAGATTTCCCTTTTTGAATCATACATTGTCTCTGAATCTTCTCAAACAAAGGAAAGCTGTTGCTTGACATGTACTCATTGATCTCTTTTAGCTGTACCATACGAGAAGATTTGTCAGTACCCCAAATCATCTGCTTCATCTTCTTACTCCTACACATATAGGATATAAGTGCAGGTGAAAGCAATGCTTTTGCAAGAACAGTCTTGTCTTGAGATGCGTCGATCATAGCTTGAATATCCTCAAAACAATCAACATTCGCAAGATTAGTCTCAGTCCATTGTATTTTAGAAGATGCAATATTTTCAGAAGGTTGATTGTAATTGATCATTCCACGAACTCCACCCTCTGGATTGTTCGTTTCATTAAATTCAAACTTACCCTCATTAGATAATGCACCAAGAAAAATAATATCAAGCTTTGCCTGAACTGCCTTTACTACTCGCTCAGTTCCACCCCACATCAAGTTAATGAGCTGTTGTTTTTGAACTGCATCACTAATAGACTTAGAGTCTAGGAGTTGTAATATTTTACGATACTCTGTAATGGTCATAGGTAGAGTAAGGGCATGATTCAATACCTTTTCTTTAACCGTTTCTATTCCATAAGTACCTAAAATTGGCTCTTTGGAATTATCACCAATCGTGGCTGCTGCTATGGTGATATTATACTGACCCATCAATTCCTCAAAATCTAACCCAACGGTTGGGATGTCCCAATCAAGGTATTTAGAGTAAATTGTCTGGTCAAATATTCTTTTGTTGAGTTCTGAGGCGGCATCAATACGAACTTGTACATTACGTGTTAATTCGCCAAAAATAGAACTGTAAATTAATTGTGGCATACTTTTACTGGTTTATGAACATAATGTTCGGGTTAGTTTTCAAACATGGACTATCATCCATCAACCACTCTTTAGGCAATGGATAGGTATTGCTTTTCAATACAACAGCATCGTAAGCAAGGTCAAGAGTCGGCAATCCTTTACCTATTTCAAGGTCTGCACCTACGACCATATTACCGACATATTTAGGTTTTGCAGGAATTGCATCTGCAATAGTACCCTCAGTAATGGCAGCGACATATTCCGTTGATTCCTGAAGGACATCATTAGTAGTCAATCCTGTGATCCCTGCCGAGAGCTCAAATACGTCATAATCTGAATTAGACGTATCAATAGATTTAATGAAAGGGGAGTTGTCATCAGCACCGATCTTCATTAATACATCTCCCACTTGGAAATAATGACCTTTTACTACTCTTGGTTTTGTCGTAGTACTACCTGCTAAAACCTTTGCAATTTTAATAATCGCACCAGTCATATTTTCAAAGTTTGCAAATGCGAGTACAGCTCTGAAAATTACAGTTCCTGCAATAAATGACTGTATAAGACTAAACCCCCCAGGTAGCATTTTACATTCACCCCTCCAAATAGTTGGAGTTGATCCCGAAAAGTTTGTTTTTTTAAATTCAATAGACATAATTACATAATTATAAGATTAGTTATTTGGCAATCCATTAGCCCATGACTTTGCATCATCCTTAGCTATTTGTTTAAGATCACCCTTCTCTAATGCCTCATCTACAGACATCAGTTTATTAGTAACTAAGCCCTGTTTAATCTCAGTAAGGAATGTGGTAATATCTGCTGTGTCAGGCACAACGACACCTACCATTCTCCACTCTGGAATACTCAGTTCTTTAGCCTTGGCACTGATTGATGCCCCTCTTGCTTCTACTGCTTTTTCATTTTTTAGAGTTGTATTTACTGTCTCTAAATCCAGAAACCTTTGATCGTTTCCTTTTTTGTAAGTAGTAAACCAAGCAGGTTCAGTCTTATCACTGCCATTATCCCCATCTTCGCCCTCTTCTTTTTTGATAGATTGCTCAAACTTCTTTCCTGACGTCTTCCTTGTAATTTCACCTTGCATTAATTTGGCAAGTGGCACAAGTGAATCCGCTTTATTTTCGATGTCCTCATCTGAGGATTCATCTGTTAAGCCCTCGCTCCCCATTGTTGCTAGATCGCCGATTGCTAATTGTGTCAACCCCATGTCCTTGCATTTGGTTGTTAGTAATTTCAATAATTTTTTATGCATTATTTTTACTTATTAGGTTATCGTTTACATAGTATTAGATTAATATTGATCCCCATATATCTGCAAAGATATAAAAAAAGCGTGCTTAATAAGCACGTGAAAAAGGAAAAACTAATCCTGACTACCAATATGTTATAATTCATTTTAGAAAAAAAATGAAAATACCTATCTGTTAAGTTGCATATACTAAGTATAGGTAATATATTTGTGATGTATAATGAGTGTTTAATAAACACATAAAATTAACAATGCAGATAAAAATATTAACTATTATGGCAACGAAATTAGATTTACTAAAAGAGATTTATCAAATCCAGAATGAAATCAAATCTCTAAACGAGGAAGAATTAACAAGATCGGAAGAGCACACGTC
>CAMRBL010000162.1 GCA_947040435.1 uncultured Rikenellaceae bacterium | reverse complement strand
ATGATCTGCTTTTTGAGCGATTTCTACTTCCTGAACGTGCAGGACTATATCCTGCCAAGGCAACTACAATTTCAAAAGCCATAGAATCAAACCAATATTACGAAATCAAGTTAGAGAACAGCAATATCTACAAGTTTGATTGTGATGCTAGGCTGCTAGTTATTCGTGATGGTGATGAGATTGAGGTCTATGCGGATGAGCTCCAAACTTATGACGATATAGTTTTTGATAATAGAGATTTAGTATGGACAATTAATAGGCTTAATGATGAAAGTAACGGAGGGTAATATCACACTATACAGGGGAGATTGTTTGGATATAATGCCGAAGCTTATTCAGGAGGGAGTTAAGGTGGATATGATTTTGTGCGATTTGCCGTATGGTGTTACAAATCATAAAGATGACAAACGAATAAATTTTGATGAGCTTTGGAAGTGTTACAATGAGATCATAAAGGATAATGGGTGCATCGTTCTGTTTAGTCAAGGGATATTCTATGTTGATCTAGTAAACAGTAACAAGAAGATGTTTAGATATGACATTACTTGGAACAAGCAGTTAACATCTGGATTTTTAAACGCCAACAAGATGCCATTACGTCAGCATGAAAATATTGCAATATTCTATAAAAAACCTCCGGTCTACAATCCCCAGAAAACGCTAGGGAAGCGGAACCACTCTAAAGGTACGAAACATAAAAACAAAGAGGTCTCTAATAGAAACTATGGCGAATTCAAATCTATCGAGACCAACTTGGACGGATTAAAGCACCCAACAAGTATTATCTCCTTCCAGAAACCTCATCCCAGTAAATGTCTTCATATAACTGAAAAGCCAGTATCTCTTTTGGAGTATTTAATTAAGACGTATACAAATGAAAATATGACAATTCTTGATAATTGTATGGGAAGCGGGAGTACACTAGAGGCGTGTGTTCTAACTAATCGCAAAGGAATTGGTATTGAAAGTGACCCTGAAATATTTGAAACAGCTAAAAACAGATTGAAACTATAAAAATACGAAATGGAAAATAAATTAGAACTATTAAAACAACAGACTGTCCTCGGCAAAGAGGTAAATGTTTATGGAGACTTTGAGAACCCGTTATTCTTGGCTAAGGATGTGGCAGAGTGGATTGATTACTCTAAAAATGAGAAAGGGTCATATAAAATAAGTATGATGCTTCAAAGCATTGATGAAGATGAAAAGCTGATGTCAACATTATTGACATCAGGTCAAAATCGCAATGTTTGGATGCTGACAGAGAATGGGTTATATGAAGTGTTGATGCAAAGTCGGAAGCCTATTGCCAAAGAGTTTAAAAAGGAGCTAAAAATCATAATTAACTCTATTCGTCGAAACGGTATTTACGCAACACCTGACAAACTGTTCGAAATGTTATCTAAACCAGGGTCAATAATTGTTGTACTCACCAAACTGCAAGAAGAGCAAATCCTAAGAGAGAAAGCGGAACGTCAAGTCAGTGAACTACTACCCAAAGCGGAACTACTGGATAAGATATTTGACAGTGACCAGAAGATAGATGTTGGTCAAGCTGCAAAAATCCTATCCCTACCATTTGGTCGCAACACTCTATTCTCTAAGCTACGAGAAAAGGGGGTGTTTTTTAAATACCGCAATGAACCCAAACAGCTATACATAGACAAAGGCTATTTTTTACTCAAGGAGAAATGGATTGAGCATGACAATCACGATGGCTTCTCAGTGGTAAAAGTTCTTGTAACTCAAAAAGGATTAGATTTTATCGCAAAACTCTTAGGTGTCATCACCACAAAACCATCAGTATAGTATGAAAATAAAATCTATTACAAAAGTAGATACCCTGCAACCTATAAGTGTTATTGACTGCTTTGTTGGTGATGGCTATCGACAAGGGATAGGAGGGCAACTAGCCGACGTTGATATTGACTACCAATCAGATCGCAGGCAAGAGATCAAGGAGTACTTAGAGCACCGCTACAATGTAGGCGATAAGCAGCGTGTCTTCTCCGCAGGAACTTACACAACACTAAAGCTCAAAGCAGTACTGAAGGATGTATCACGAGTTCATAAGGTACCACTAAATATTGTCAACTACATCACAGCCATATTTGGCAACGACACGATGAGTTGGACAGACCTATTTAAACTAGCAGCTACAAACAAGAGGGTGAATAGCTTCATTCAGAGTTACCCGCAGGTTATTGAGGATATACGTGCACTAATGGGACAACCACGCTCCGCATCTGTTCACGCTTCAGCAATCATCATCACGCCATCAACAAAAGAGGGTAGAGCTATGGAGTGTTTTGACTACACCCCAATTAAAAAAGTAGATGGTGTATTGGTGTCTGAACTCGATGGCTACTCTATCGACGAGGTTGGTTTGCTGAAAAACGACTGCTTAGGCATCAAGGAGCTCACTAAAATTCAAGCTGTAATACAGGAGGTTAATGAGGTTTATAATGACGATATAACATTTGAGGATCTTGTGACGGGAGATTTGAACGACTCCGAGAGTTATGAGTTGCTGTCATCAGGTTACACACAAAACATATTTCAGCTCTCCTCTCGTGGCATGACAAGGTTCTTGATGGATATGCGACCAAGTAACATTAACGATTTGATTGCTGCCAATGCCTTGTATCGCCCAGCAACATTAGAGTCTGGATCGTTAGAAAAGTATCTTGATTGCAAGATGGGTAATGTTGCTCCAGTATACCTATGGGGTACATATAACGCACTGAAAGAGACCTATGGTCAACTTTGTATTGCAGAGGACTCTGTGGTTCAGACAAAAGAGGGTAATAAAAAGATACAGGAGATCAGATATGGAGATTATGTTTTAACTGAAGATGGGTCCTATCAATTCGTAAGTAGTGCTATGTGTAAAGGCAGTAAGGAGACAATAAAAATCCACACCTCTCACGGAGAAGATCTCATATGTACAAAAGATCATAAAGTTCTTACCCAACATGGCTGGGTCAAGGCTAATGACCTCATTCCAAGAAAACACTTAATAAAAGGATTTTGGGCATTTGAAGAGAATACCGATGTCGGAACACTGAAAGATTGGTGCTTGGGCATGGATTTAGCTAATGGGAACTATGGAAGTGGAACGCCAACTATTGCTTGTAGGGACAAAGATGCAGCGGAAGTAACCGCCAAGATGTTTAATGAATGCTTTCAGTTAGATAGTGTGATTTATTTTCACACTAGATGTTGGTATGTTCGACTTACTTATAAAAGAGGAGGCACGAATCAATGTACACCCAATCCATTTACATCATACCTAAGGTTCTTAGGACTTAACGACTGTTTATCATACGATAAATTCATTCCTATAAAGCCCTCCTTAATGCTTATTAGTGGGTTAATTGAAGGAGATGGGTGCATTGAAACGGGATGCATTAGACTTATTAACCGATTATTAGCAAAGCAGATTTTTTATGCATTACAATCATTTAGGATACCATCCAACTATTTTGAAACCTATGAAAATGGACAATGGATTCATACTGTTAGTTATAGAGATAACAGCACTAAGAGGTTGCGATATCAATTTAAAACACATGGTGCAGAGGCAAAGATACGTAGCTGTGGCTGTCTGGTTCCTAGTGCATATTTGAATTCGATAAATTTAAAGTCATTACCAAAAAGGAAGAGAGAGTATTTTAAAAGCAGAATTCGCAAACTCGTTCCTTGTTATTTAGAGACAGTACTTACAAAT
>CAMRBL010000161.1 GCA_947040435.1 uncultured Rikenellaceae bacterium | reverse complement strand
ATCCATTATACGCATCGCCTTAGCAACATGGCTCTTGAATTTCTCAAAATCGAACTTCGCCTCAGGTGTAAATGGGTTCTCGACATAGCTAAACAAATTGATAGCCAACAAACGACACGAGTCGTAAGGACACAACGGAATCTCACCACAAGGGTTCGTAGATACCGTCACGAAACCATCCTCAGCATAACAATCGGGCACACTCTCACGAATGATAGTATCCCAAAAAAGTACACCTGGCTCAGCCGATTTCCAAGCATTATGTATGATCTTATCCCATAATTTACTTGCATCAATACTCTTGGTATAGATTGGAGAGTCTGAGTTAATTGGGAATTGTTGATTGTATAATTTACCACTGGTAACAGATTGCATGAATTCGTCATCTATCTTAATAGAGACATTAGCACCCGTAACCTTACCAGTATCGACCTTAGCATTAATAAACTCCTCAGCATCTGGGTGTTTAATCGATAGTGACAGCATCAAAGCACCACGACGACCATCCTGAGCAACCTCACGCGTAGAGTTCGAGTAACGCTCCATGAATGGCACAATACCCGTAGAGGTAAGTGCCGAGTTGAACACTGGACTTCCCGATGGACGAATATGCGACAGATCATGTCCCACGCCTCCACGACGCTTCATAAGCTGAACTTGCTCTTCATCCATTCTAAAAATACCACCGTAAGAGTCCGCAGGATTCTTGTGGCCAATAACAAAACAGTTCGATAGTGAAGCCACCTGCAAGTTGTTACCAATACCTGTCATTGGTCCTCCTTGAGGTATAACATATTTAAAATGGTCTAACAACTCAAAAACCTCATCCTTAGAGAGTGGGTTTGGGTATATACTCTCGATGCGGCTAATCTCCGAGGCAATACGCTCATGCATCTGCACTGGAGAACTTTCATAAATATTACCAAAAGAGTCTTTAAGGGCATATTTACTAACCCAAACATTCGCTGCTAAAGCATCTCCATCGAAATATTTTTCAGACTCTAATATCGCGTCATTATACGATATTTTTTGAGGGGTATTAATTTTATTTGACATTGTTATTCTTATATTTTATAATCTTTTTACTCACCATTCTTCTCCACAAAGGTGATATATTATGGATAATAATCGTCATGTTTACAGATAAATTTATTGACATTTTATCTACAAATTGCAAATACTGCACTACAACCATAATAGAACCTATTTTGAGATCTAATTTTTTCAACACGAATTTAACAAGTAATAAACAGATCAAATTCAAGTCATTTTTTCAAGACCTCCACACAATTATTTTACTGCAATAGCATCAATTTCAACCTTAGCGCCCATAGGTAATTTAGCAACCTCATAGCAAATACGTGCCGGTTTCTGACCCTCGAAGAATGAAGCATAGATACCATTCATAGCCGCAAAATCAGCAATACTATCCAATAATACCGTCACCTTTACAACATCGTTAAAGGTATAACCAGCCTCAGAGAGGATATAACCCATATTTGTCAACGACTGACGTGTTTGCTCCTCGATTGTTTCAGCCATCACTCCCTTAGCTCCATCAATAGGTAGTTGACCCGAAATATATAGTGTACCACTACACTCGACAGCTTGAGAATATGGTCCAACAGCAGCTGGAGCCATTGGTGATGCGATAATTTTATTCATAGTATATTTATGCTTTCTAGTTTGTACAAAGTTACAATATATTATCTTATATTTGCATATCGAAATAGATGAAAAAATTAAAAAAAAATTATATAGATGACAAAGGGATTTAGGTATATCAGCATAATATTACTACTTGCAACACTATCGAGTTGTTGCGGTTGCCGTGGCTATCAGAAAAAGACGGAGCGTCCACTTCACCACACACAATGGCACCTCGTACAGCTCATGGGACATGAGGTATTAGCATCGGATAAAGATTTGAAAATCACATTCTTAGCAGAGGACAGAATGGTTGGAAATGGCGGTTGCAACAATATCCAAGCCAAATATACTATCGATGAAAATCGCGCCATAGAGATAGGACCGATAGCATCGACAATGATGATGTGCCCGAATCTGGAGCAAGAGCAAGAGTTTATGAATGCTCTCCAATCTACGACTCACTACGTGATGGATGGACCAAATCTCCTACTACTATCCCACGGCGAGTTGAGAGCAGTATTTGAAGCCAAATAGAGCCATCAAGCAGACCGTATAGCTATAAATATAAATAGCGGTATCTAATTTAGATAGTAGATAATATAGAAGATCATTCCAAGATTAAACCCGGAGTGACATAATACTGCACCCAATAACGAACCACTCTTTCGCTTGCACATATTAAATATAAGGCTAAGCAAAAACATACTCACCACCCAAATAAATGCGGGTAGTGGCAGAAATGCCCAACCCATCAAAGTGTAGACGATCCCGAAATGAGAGAGGTGTGTCAACGCGAATGCAACACCATCAATTACGGTTGCTGCCCTCTCCCCCACCGATTGCTTAAAGCTTGAATGGACAATCCCCCGAAAAAAGAGCTCCTCCCCTATCGGACTAAAGGTCATTCCCGTTAGTGCGAAGATCACAAAATATATTATTTTATCTCGACCCACAACCCCCTCGGGTATATTGTAGGAGTTACCTATATAGACGAACCAATTTTCGATACCATACCCATACAACAAATAACCCACAGCAAAAAGCAGCGAAGCAGCAGCAATACCCAAGAGAGGGGAGTATAACAACCATATTTTATCCTCCGCCCCCCGAATACCAATCTCGCGGAGCCCACCTCTCGAGAGAAAGACAAATGGGATAACAGCAGAGGCAACCATTAGGTAGCCTATTATGGAGTAGTTAGCCTCCACGTTGGCATCTAGTACCAACGCAAATCTCGTAATACAAACCACTAGTAGAAGCAGGAGCCCAAACCTCCAATCAAACTTCAAAATACGGCGCCACAGTGGATTAAAATATCTTTCGATCATCATTTTTTCATTTACAAAACAACTATTATTTTCGACCCTAAGTCCAAACACTACTCTTCAAACGACTCAGATGGACTGGCGTAATATTAAGGTAGGAGGCGATATAGTATTGCGAAACACGCTGCAAAATATCTGGAAACTGCGATTTCGTATTATTATATCTCTCAAGCGGAGTTAACATATATATATCTTGAATCCGATCACTCCAAAGAAAAAAGTATTTTTCGGCAATTAACCGCCCTAATTTATCTCCATAGCGTAGGGTTTTATAGTAATTTGTTAACACCTCAAGAGACATTAATATTACGGTGCTATCCTCTAGCGCCTGGATAGAGTATCTTGATTGTGACCTCTTCAAGAAACTCTCATAATCCGCAGCAAAGGTATTCTCATTCGAGAAGTGAAATGTCTTCTGCTCACCAGCTCCATTTATGAAATAGGTTCGTAACAATCCATTAACGACAAAATAGATACTCTTCGTCGCCGTACCCTGAGTGATAATCACCTCATTTTTAGAAAAATTTCTGAATTCCAATAACGATGCAAAATGAGTCCACTCTTGGTCGTTAATCTCAATATATTGAGATATCAATTCACGAAGATCATCATTTATAGGATTCATAATTAGAGAATACGTTTTATAAGGTTAAAATATTTAAAGGGCGCGTACTTAAACGGAATGTCTATCCATGTAGGACTTTTAACAACTCCACGTCTATTGCTGAAGATCAAGAAGCTATCTTTTCCATGATACTTACCCATTCCACTATTTCCAACTCCACCAAATGGGATGTTGTGATTTGCAATATGCATCAAGGTGTCATTAATACAAA
>CAMRBL010000160.1 GCA_947040435.1 uncultured Rikenellaceae bacterium | reverse complement strand
CTGCGCTTTCGGGAAGTATGTCTTAATATTCTGATGGGTCTTGCCGAACTGACTACGGTGGCACTCGTCAAATATAAATACGATCTTCTTTTCTTGGAGTTTATTCATCACCCCGCTGTATTTCGCTTTAGTAATTGCAATGTCTAACTTCTGAATCGTAGTCACAATTAATTTAGTGTTATTTCCAAACTGCTCTACGAGCTTCAATGTGTTTGCCGTGCTGTCCACACTACCACTACTAAAGCTATTAAACTCCTTTGATGTCTGGAAATCTAAATCTTTCCTATCCACCACAAATACCACCTTCTCAATCTCGGGCAGTTTAGTTAATATCTGACTAGCTTTATATGAGGTAAGCGTCTTTCCACTCCCCGTAGTATGCCATATATAGCCATATTTATCACTATTCAGTACTCTGTCTACAATTTGCTCCACAGCATAATATTGATATGGCCGCAGTACCATCAGAATTTTGTAAGTTGTATTCAATACAATATATTTACATATCATCTTAGAAAGATGACACGTATCAAGGAATGTATATGCAAATTGTTGCAGATGAGTAATAAGTTGATTATTAACGTCACTCCAATAAAATGTCTGCTTAAATGATCGAGCCGATATCTTGTTGTTTGCGTAGTACTTCGTGTTTACGCCATTGCTTATTACGAATAGTTGAATGTAGTTAAACAATCCATATCCCGCCGAGTAGCTGTGACGCTCATAACGGTTTGTCTGCTCAAATGCCTCTTTGAGTTCCATCCCTCTGCGCTTAAGCTCTATTTGAACTAAAGGCAATCCATTAATAAGGATAGTAACATCATATCGGTTTTTATACTTACCGTTTATCGTTATTTGATTTGTTACTTGATATCTGTTTTTACACCAATCGATACTGTTCAGTAGGCTTATATACCCCACAGAGCCATCATCTTTTGTATAGTCTATCTTAGGTTGACGCAGAAGTTGCGCTTTGTCATATATCGACCCTTTACGCAGTTGATTTAGTATCTGATCAAACTCCTTCTCCGATAACGGTTCTATGCTGTTAAGCTCCTCCAGCTGTGTTTTAAGGTTTGCGACAAGTTCGTTCTCATCACGAATAGTCACAAACTTGTACCCCAACTGAACTAGCTGTTCAATTAGTTTGTTTTCTAACTCTCTTTCGGATTGGGTGCTCATAGTTAATTATATTTTCTTTTTCAAATAATTGATAAACGCACTACATACAACTAACATATATATTGCTTCATCAGCAGTAGGTGGATTTGTTATATCACCAGATGTATGGCGTATGCCAGTGGTGTTATCATTGGTATAATCATACAATTTCCTTGCTCCTTCCACTAAATTAGCAGGTAATATAATTCCCTTTTTCTTCAATGCGCTTAGCGATTTACCTAGTAGCTTCTCTCCTGTTATCATCTCTACGAATGCTTCAACTGCCGATATAGACTCTTTAATTGAGTTTCGATATGAAGGTGTTTCATTAGATACAGAGAGAAGTTTTAATGCTTCGTTTAGATGTGTCTTGACACCACTAACTTGAGTGTCCAATGCCTCTGCTATTGATTCGATTTCTTCTTTTGATGTTATCTCTTCAAAAAAACCATTAACTACACGATATGCGAAGTTATGCCTAGCGAAAAGATTGTTTAGACTCTCCAAGCATTTCTTATATCTCCAGTCGCTTTCAGGTAGCTGATTGAGCAGTCTTATTAATTCTTCTAGCAAATCTAATATGTCATACCAATTTTGTTCACTTTCAATAAATTTATCAATGGAGTAACTGTTCTGATTAGAATAAGCATATTGAGCAGTGCGTTTATTGAAATGATTTTCCCAAATAAACATATCCATGTATTTGTACCAATTTACACCAATACCTTCACGATTACCTTTTAACACATCTAACCAATTCATGATGCCATTTAATATTGCAGGAGTAATTTCTTCACGTATTATAATATTACTTACATCTGTATATCCGTTTCTTTCTGAGAATTTTACCATAATATTAAAATTTACACAAACATTTGTTGAAGTAATCCTTTTTTGTATTGTTGTGAGTTGTTTATTTTGTCGTTAAGGGCTGTTATCTTATTGTCTATTGCTGATAGAAAGTTGGCTATTTTTTGTTGCTCTGGACATGTTGGAATTATAACTTTTATTGATTCTATCGTTGACTTAGAAAGGCTTGGTACTCCAGTAGCTTCATTGTACACAAGCCAATTTATTGATTGAAATATGTAATATATAAATTTAGGTAGGCTATTAACAAATAAATGGGTATAAAACAAAGTGTCCACCGTCCAAAATTTACCATTGTAATACGATGGCTTATTGATAGTTCCTTTTCTCCCAATAAAGACAGACTCTCCATCATACAAAAAATCATCAACAGAATATATTTGCCCTCCTGTTCCAAAAACAGGGTACTCCCCTTTATTTAAGTGTTTATAGTCTTTCCCATTTCCTATTTTTAAAATAGCCCCAATATTTTTTTCTTGCCAATGGGGAAAGTCCTCACCGTTTTCATCTTTAAATCGCAGTTCTTGTGAAAAGAGTTTTTGCATTACACCTTTTTTATAGGTTTCGAGCATCTTTTTCTTTTGGGTGAGTAAGTCTATACGATCGTCAATGACACTCAAAAAATCTGCTATTTTGGTCTGTTCATCTATTGAGGTAAATTTCAATTTTATATTCGAAAAGTCACTTTTATTCAACATTGGAACTGCTTGTTCTCCTGCAAGTAACTTTATTATACTTGCATTATTTTCTAATAATGAATATAGAAAACCTGCATTAACTTCTCTAAATGGCACTACAGTATTGATTTGTTGATTTGTAGCACACTTTAACGATGCCTGAGCAATCTTACCAATAGTTGAGCCTATACATACAAACATGACACTTCCTTTGGGTATTGACCTACATTTTGTCATTCCCAATTCTGTAATTGTTGTTTTTGTTGCTATTACATATCTAGAATTACTAATGTCATATGGAGATACAAACATATAATCACCATCATAATACTTATCTACAAATGTTGATGGTGTAGTTCCCGTAACAACACTACCTATCTCTTTTAACTTCTTCTCCACCCACTCTCCCGAAAACTCAGGAAACCGTAATAAAGGTACATTTTGTCTCTCTTTTTCCATAATATTATCCTCCATTAAAACGGTGTACTAATACCCAACTCCTTACAAAAATCTGCGATCTTACTATCTGCATCCGACAACTTCAAATCTAGCTCTCTAAGCGACAGACTAACCGCAGCTAAGTCAACAACCGCCTCTGCCTCGAAAGTATCTACATAACGGGGGATATTAAGGTTGTAATCATTCTCTTTAACCTCGCCCAAACTAGCTACATAACTATATTTGTCAATAGTCGTGCGACTTTTATATGTATCAATAATCTTATCAACGTGCTCTTCGGCTAGAGCATTTTGATTGCCCTCCTTTACAAAACCAGAACTAGCATCTATAAACAAAATATCTTCGGGAGAGGTCCTACACTTCTTCAAAACCAAGATACACGTAGGGATTGAAGTGCCATAGAACAGATTGGCAGGGAGTCCAATAACGGCATCTAAATAGTTGAGATCCTTAATAAGATACTCTCTAATTGTACCCTCGGCAGCTCCTCGAAACAGAACGCCATGAGGCAAAATACAAGCCATAGTACCATTTTCTGCAAGCTGATAGACCATATGTTGCACAAAGGCAAAATCTGCTTTACCCGAAGGGGCTAACTTACCATATCGGCTAAATCGGTCATCGGTACTATTTAGTGGGTTCTCTTTTCCTTTCCATTGTGCTGAAAAGGGAGGGTTAGCAACAACTGCCTCAAACTGTTTATCTGTATGCTGTG
>CAMRBL010000159.1 GCA_947040435.1 uncultured Rikenellaceae bacterium | reverse complement strand
CGGTAGACTCCACCGAGCCTAGGATATTCGAATATCCCTTTGGTATTATCAATGCCATATCATATATTATTATAATTTACACCTCGCTATATACACAAATATAACACATTATATCTTACATACACAACAAAAATAGGATTTAGGGCACCTCCAATTTGCCCTAAAGTGATGATAATATTCAGCATCTTAATAACTTGCAAGAAGATTAGAACAATTATTATTCAGAAGTTAATAGTTCGGGACAAGAAGAGCTATTTTTAATCTTATTTTATATTTTCACCCAGAAAAGACAGGCCGAATTATAAAACTTTACTAAATTTGCAAAAGAGATAATAAAGAGGCACACCTAAAATATTAACAAATAAATATAACATTACAAATTTATAACACATACTAACATGAAAAAACTAATAATCATTAGTGCCATCGCACTTCTTGCAGTCGGGTGTAATTGCCAAGGCTGCAAAACAAAAGAGTGTTCAACAACTGAGAATACGACTGTAGTTAAAAATAACAAAAAACTCGTTGGTGGGTATGCCGCTCAAAGAGATGTTACACCTGAGGAGAGTACATTTTTTGAGGGTGTTATCGCAAAATCGGGTAGTTCGATACAGTACACAGCCCAAACAGTATCTAAGCAAGTAGTAGCAGGAACTAACTACAAGTTTATTTGCGAAGCCAACGACCCTGCAACGAACACTAAATATAGCGTTGAAATTGTAATATATAAACCTTTACCGAACCAAGGAGATGCAAAGATTAGCTCTATTGAGAAGTTATAGATAGAAAAAAGATAGGCTGCTTAACAAATGTTAAACAGCCTATCTTTTTTACTATAATTTGTACAGTCGACTACAAGCCCTCTGCCATATTTGGAATCTCCATCTTGCTATAAACACCAGACTCTAACTTATCACGTACTGTCTTGAATACTTTTAATGTATACTCAACATCCTCAAGTGTATGTACAGCCGTTGGAATTACGCGAAGAATAAGTTCACCCTTAGGGATAACAGGATATGCTACAATCGAGCAGAATAATCCGTGATTCTCACGTAAATCGTAAACAAGGTTCGTTGCTTCAGAAATACCACCCTTCATATATACTGGAGTAACTGGCGATTTTGTTACACCAATCTCAAATCCATTCTCTTTCAATCCAGATTGTAATGCATTGGTAATCTCCCACAATTTATCCTTAAGTTCAGGATGGTTGCGAATAAGCTCTAAACGCTTCAAAGCACCAATAACCATAGGCATTGGAAGTGACTTTGCATATATCTGTGAACGCATATTGTAACGAAACAGGTTTACCAACCACTTTGGACCGCACACAAATGCACCGATACCAGCCATAGATTTTGCAAATGTATTAAATAACACATCAATACCATCTGAAACACCAAAATGGTCCGCAGTACCTCGTCCATTAGTACCCATTGTACCAAATCCATGAGCATCATCTACCAAAAGGCGGAATGAAAACTCGCTCTTCAAAGCCACAATCTCATCCAATTTTCCAAGGTCACCCTTCATACCAAACACTCCCTCAGTAATAACAAGCACACCACCACCAAGACTTTCTGCAAGATCCGTAGCATGTCGTAATTGTAGGCGAAGTGAATCCATATCATTGTGTCCATATACAAAACGCTTACCTTTGTGCATACGCAAACCATCGATAATACAAGCATGAGACTCTGCATCATAGACAACAACATCGCGTGGTGTTAGCAAACAGTCGATGATTGAAACCATACCTTGGTAACCGAAGTTAAGCAAGAAAGCGTCATCTTTACCAACAAATTCACTTAATTCACGCTCAAGTTGCTCGTGATACTTCGTTTGACCACTCATCATACGAGCACCCATAGGAGCTGCCATACCAAAATCTGCCGCACCCTTAGCGTCTGCCTCCCTTACCTCAGGGTGGTTTGCCAATCCTAGGTAGTTATTCAAACTCCAGTTAAGCATCTTTTTACCTCTAAAGACCATATGAGGCCCCAAGTCACCCTCCAACTTAGGAAAAGTGAAGTAACCGTGAGCATACTTCATATACTGACCAATAGGTCCGCCTGCATTTTTTTCAAGACGTGTGAAAATATCAACCATAGTACTTAATTTATTTTTTTAATTATTGTTATCTTCTAAATAAGGTAGACAAAGATATAAATTATATATCTAAATTCCATCCAAAAGTAACAATTTTTCACACTATATATATAGGTGTATATACCTATTTTATCAACAACAACCAATTTATAGGTGGATCTTCAAAAATAGAGATAAATATTTATTACATTTGTAATATGACAGCACTTTTTAACGATATAATATTTGGTCCGATACACTCCCGTAGATTGGGACTGTCACTCGGCGTGAATCTGCTACCCACAGAGGCGAAGCTATGCAATTTTGACTGTATCTACTGTGAATGCGGTTGGAACAACGACAACCAAGGGGTACGCAAGTTCAATAACAAAGAGACAGTTATCTCCCAATTAGTAGAAACTCTCGATAAGATGAATGCCGAGGGTAATCTTCCAAATGTGATAACCTTTGCCGGGAATGGGGAACCAACCCTACATCCCGACTTTAAGGAGATCATCGAGAGAACCATAGAGGTTCGGGATCGATACTCGAAAGAGATCAAGGTATCCGTTCTTAGCAATGCAACGCAGATAGGGAAGGAGTCCATCCGTGAAGCTTTAATGCAAGTTGACAACAACATCTTAAAGATCGACTCTGCATTCGACCACACGGCCAGATTGATAAACAACCCAAGTTCAAATAGTTATACCATAGCAGGGGTTGTCGAAGATATGAAACGATTCAATGGTAATTTAACAATTCAAACGATGTTTCTTCGTGGGGAGTACAGTGGCCAACGTGTCGACAATACCACCGAAGAGGAGATTATGGCTTGGCTAGAGCTACTACGCGAGGTCTCTCCAAGGCAGGTAATGATATACTCCTTAGATAGAGACACCCCATGCAAGACACTCGAAAAGGTAGAGAAAGAGGAGTTAAATAAAATTGCAGAGAGGGTTAGGGCTATCGGGATAGATATTATAACTGCTTAATTCCAGACTCGTAAATCTGTGTACACAAGATATTTTACAGAGCCTCGACTAGAAAATATAAATTAGATATTAAATTTTCGAATTATACTTTATGATCCAAAAATCTAACCGCCTTGAGCTAGTTGATGCATTGAGAGGTTTTGCTCTACTTGGAATTGTGCTACTCCACAATATTGAACACTACAATATATATTTCATCCCAGCAGAGATGCCGCAATGGCTAAAATCACTAGACAGCTGTGTATGGGATGCATCATTCTTTCTCATGGCAGGCAAAGCATTCTCTACATTTGCACTGCTATTTGGATTTAGCTTCTTCATTCAGATGGACAACGCCGCGAAGAAGGGGATTGATTTTCGATGGAGGTTCGCCTGGAGAATGATATTATTAATGCTAATTGCTCAGATACACACTATTTTCTATAGTGGTGATATTCTTCTGATGTACGCTTGCATTGGCCTTCTGATAATTCCCTTTTCGAAGGCATCAAATAAAGTTATCTTCGGTGTGGCACTATTTCTAATACTACAGCCCTTTGAGTGGGGACGACTTATATATGCATCGATGAATCCAGATTTCATAATCAAAGGGGGATTAGGAGATAGCTACTACGCACCAATGATTGAGACTATGAAAAATGGCTCCTTCCTAGAGGTCGTAAAATCAAATCTAACAGGAGCGCAGCTCTGGAATAATCTATGGCAGATTGGAAGTGGTCGATTATTTCAGATACCTGCACTATTTCTATTTGGAACTCTACTCGGTCGTATGCAATATTTTATAAAATCAGAAGAGTCTATTAAATTTTGGAAAAGGATTTTACT
>CAMRBL010000158.1 GCA_947040435.1 uncultured Rikenellaceae bacterium | reverse complement strand
TAACTTAACCTCATTCCCGTTGATGCTTACTTTGTCCTTAACCACAGAGAGGGTTCTAAATCCACTCTTGATATTTACATACTCAGTGAACCTACCTTCATGTTGTGTACTTAGTATAATTGTGTATAAATTAGGTGTTTCATGGCTCCATAATTTTGCATTTGGCACATTAATAAGGAAGCGTATAGTGTCCTCTCTTCTCATATCAAAGTCAGCATCTCTAGATCCGTTGCTAATTAGTTCGCCCTCTGGAGAGTATAGTTCATAGAAAAGTTTAATATTTCTACTGTTAAGTAGTTGACTTTTCATGATCGCCCCAAGCTCAATAATTCCATTATGCATCTCATTTACAGATGTATTTGCTGTAAAATCTCTAATCATTACTTTAGGTGGAGATGAAATATACACTTGACCTATTGACGGAGTTGTTTTAAGTGTACCTCTACTTTCAATTATATTTGATGCAGAGTTTTTGAATATTTTGATCGTTAATTTATTGGCACCAGTATTAGTCATTTTTGTAATGTCGAACTCAGCAGTAGTTGATGAGCTCTGATTATATCCGATCTCTGTACCATTTACGAATACTTCATATGCACGTGTAGCACTCTCAATTCTTAGTATAACAGCTCTATTCACCCATAAGAATGGACGTTTGAACTTTGCGCTATATTCAACATAAGTTGAAGACTCTTGCATTGTCCATTCATCAGATATTAGCTCCATGTACTTAGATACTTTACTAAGAACTAGTGCGTTTTCTTTCGTATCATAAGGGATTATTTTACTTCGAGGTAACTCTTTCCCTACTTCCACAATATTTGGTGTTTTCCACTTATCTGTCTGTGCCATTAGGGCGGTACAGCTAAGTACTATTGTAGTAGCTGTTATTATAAGATATATTATCTTCGTCATAATTTATAATTTAAGTATGCACAAATTTATACAACAAAACGCAGTTTACAAAGAAATTTGACTAAACATTTAAACAGTTTAGTCAAATTTCTCTAAAAACTAGCGTTTTATTAATTGAGTTACACTTGAAATAAACCTACAATCTATTTCGCTTCGCCACCAGCCGCAGCAAGTACGGCAAGTTTTATGATTGATCTCATTGATGCAGTATCTGAAATCAGATGTACATTAGCGTTAAGTCCAATTGTAATTGGTCCTGTAATATCAGAGCCGCCTAAGTTTTTCATAAACTTATAAGATATATTTGCTGCTGATATATTTGGGAATATTAAAGTATTAACCTCCTTATCACCCAGTTTATTAAATGGATAGTACTCCGCTCTTAACTCTGCATCTAGTGCCACATCCGCTTTCATCTCTCCATCAACAATAATATCTGGATACTCTTCGTGAAGTATCGTCACTGCATTTGCCACCTTAATTGTCTCCTCTTCGGTATCTGTACCAAAGTTTGAGTTCGATAGCATTGCAACTACAGGTTCAATACCAAATTTTTTGACGCTGTCAGCAGCTAATTTTGTGATCTCTACTAGCTCCTGAGTTGTTGGGTTTGCATTTACAGCAGTATCCGCAAAGAACAGAGGACCTTTATTTGTATGTACAATCACCATTGATGCAATTATTTGATCATTTGTTGATGTAAATAGGTGTCTAACAGGGTCTAATGCTTTTGTATATCGTCTATTATATCCTAGGATTATTGCGTCAGCATCCCCCGATTCAACCATCATAAGGCTAAACCAGTCACGTTGTAGCATGTACCTCTCTGCTTCCAAATTACTAATTCCTTTACGGTTTAGTTTATTGTGTAGTAGTACAGAGTAGCGCTCTCTTCGTTGTGCCTCTTCGTCACTCTTGAAATCTATAATTTCGCAGCCTGAAATATCAATTCCAAGCTCCTTAGTCAATTTACTAATAACCCCTTTATCGCCGACCAATATTGGTTTAATCATATTATCTGCGCTTAAATTAGCCGCAGCTTTTAGAGTATTTACACCATCACCATCACTAAATACTACTGTTTTTTTAGGTGAATTATATACCATACTACGGATCTGCCTCATTAGTTTGTTGTCTCGGCACATCCTTTTTTCAAGATCAATTTCATATGCGCCCCAATCTTCAATAGCAAGTTTTGCCACGCCAGACTTCATTGCGGCTTTAGCTACTGCGATAGAGATGTATGTAATTAATCGTGGGTCAAGAGGCTTTGGGATTAGGTAATTACGCCCAAATGTAATGCTATGGCTATTGTAAGCAGCAGCAACAACTTCTGGTACAGGCTCTTTAGCTAAAATTGCGAGAGCTTGCGTTGCCGCAATTTTCATCTCTTCATTAATCTTTGTTGCTCTCACGTCGAGTGCCCCTCTAAATATATATGGGAATCCTAAAACGTTATTTACTTGATTAGGATAATCGGATCTACCCGTAGCAAAAATAATATCCTCTCTTGATGATATTGCTTTTTCGTAAGAAATTTCAGGATTTGGATTCGCTAAAGCAAATACGATTGGATCTTTCGCCATTGATTTCACCATTTCCTGCGTTAGTACGTCGGCAACAGATAGCCCTAAGAATACATCAGCATCAACAAGAGCTTCTTGTAGAGTTGTTATCTCTCTATTTGTTGCAAACCCTTTTTTAGTTTTGTTAAGGTCGCTTCTTTTATTCGAGACTACACCTTTACTATCACACATTACAAGGTTTTCAAGTTGTACCCCTAGTGTTAAATATAGTTTTGAACAAGATATTGCAGCGGCACCAGCCCCATTCACAACAACTTTTACTTCGTCAATTTTTTTACCTACAATTTCTAGTGCGTTAATCAGTGCCGCAGATGATATAATTGCAGTTCCGTGTTGGTCGTCATGCATAACAGGAATTGATAGTTCGTTCTTCAAACGCTCTTCAATTTCAAAGCACTCAGGAGCTTTTATATCCTCTAGGTTTATTCCGCCGAAAGTAGGTGAAATATTCTTTACAGTCTCAATAAATTTATCGACATCAGTAGTATCTACCTCTATGTCGAAGACATCTATATCAGCAAATGTTTTAAACAGTAGACCCTTGCCCTCCATTACAGGTTTTCCTGCAAGTGCGCCAATATTTCCGAGTCCAAGTACTGCAGTTCCATTTGAAACCACAGCTACTAAGTTACCTTTTGCTGTATATTTGTATGCGTTATCGCTATTTTTTTCAATTTCCAAACACGGTTCAGCAACTCCTGGAGAGTATGCTAGTGCTAGGTCATTTTGAGTACTATATGGTTTTGTTGGTACTACTTCAATTTTCCCAGGTCTTCCTTGTGAGTGGTATAATAAAGCCTCTTCTCTGCGGCTGTTTTTACTTTTAGTCATATTTTTTATTTTTTATTGTGACATTAATTTGATTACATTTGTAACAATAATATCAAATTTAAAATAGGTGTTTTGTTTAGGCAAACATGATTTCGCAATTTATATAAAATTTATATAAAATGAAAGTATTTCCGCAATTAAATTTCCCTGCGTGCAAATTTAAAGTTCGTAGCTCTGCAAGTGATGATATCTACGTTTGGGACATAATACGTAATAAGTGGTTGCTACTTACTCCAGAGGAGTGGGTTAGACAGCATGTTATTTATTGGCTTATAAATGAGTTACACATACCGAAGACATCCATTGTGTGTGAATATCCTGTGAATATAAATGGTCTCTCTCAGCGAGCAGACATTGTTGTGTTTGAGAACTCAACGCCGAGTATTGTTGTTGAGTGTAAGGCACCTGAAATTAAAGTTGACAGGAGTGTTTTTGATCAAATTGGGCGTTATAATTCTGTTATAGAGGCACCTTGTGTTATCATAACCAATGGATTAAATACTATATATTATGGGTATAAAGGTGGGATTTATAGGCAGATACGCTCTATTAGATAGTATACATATAGATGTCGTTT
>CAMRBL010000157.1 GCA_947040435.1 uncultured Rikenellaceae bacterium | reverse complement strand
GCCAAGCCAGCCTTTTCATAGGTAGAAGGTGGCTCACCATGCGCCCTAATTAGTAATTTTGCTGCATTTATAGAGTCGATTTGCCCCTTCGAGATGGTTTTAAGCCCCATCCTTTCGAGTCGTTGCACCTCAATTTTGTTGTGCACAATATCGCCCAACGAATATACAGCATGAGAACCCTCCAAGGCCTTCTCCGCCTCTCTAATGGCTCTTACTACACCAAAACAAAATCCCGAGTTACTATCAATCTCTATAATCATCTACAGCCTAAGTCTACGAAACAACCTGTTCCAACACCTCGTCAAACCAAACCATCTGCTGCTCCATTGTCATGTGGCTGTTATCTAAATGTATAGCATCTTCCGCCTTTCGGAGTGGCGAAATTTCTCTTGTCATATCAATATTGTCACGAGAGACAACATTCTCTTCAATCTCCTCCAGCGAAACACTCTCACCCTTTGCCGTCAACTCATCATACCTACGTTGAGCCCTTATTCTAGCATCGGCAGTCATATATATCTTTATCTCGGCTGTAGGAAATACTACAGTACCAATATCCCTACCATCCATCACAATACCCTTATCAGAGCCCATCTGTTGCTGAAGTGCAACAAGCTTCTCGCGCACCTGCCCAATGGCACTTATAGGACTCACCGCACTACTCACCTCGATTGTACGAATCCTACCCTCGACCAACTCGCCATTGACATATATATCACTGGCCATACGCTCGGGGTTGAACTTAAATGTAATCACCATCTGATCGAGTAGCTCAACGACCCTCGGCTGGTCTACAACTCCAGAGACTATCCCGCCATTCTCTATAGCATAGAGCGTTACAGCGCGGTACATAGCACCCGTATCGATAAATATATAACCAAGCTTAGCGGCTATATTCTTTGCGAATGTACTCTTTCCACAAGATGAAAAGCCATCAATCGCCACTATAATTTTGTTATTCTTAGACATTTGGAAATATATCAAAAAAGGTTGATAAAATAGTATATATACCGATCACACCAATAAGTATACCAGCAATATAATTAATAGACGCCATGTGGCGAGGCTTGAACTTATGACGCACCAAATTCAATACAAATGCCATGGTCATCCACCACGAAAACGATCCCACGAAGAATCCACCGATAACAATAACGCTACGCAACATCCCCGACACATCGTCCGTCTCAACACTAGATATGTTAAACACAGCGAAGAACGCCAATAAATATGGGATCACCATAATAAAGTTGGCTATGGTAAGTCCGAATGCAGATACAAAATCTTGCCACGAATTATTTTTACCAGCCCTATTTTTTCGGATCTGCATCGCAGGATTCTGCGTAAATAAATACACTCCCACCATCACAACGAATATACCTCCCACAACACGGAGTATGCTCTGATGTGTCTGAATCTGCTCGTAAAGCACAGAATAAAAACTAAAGGCAGCAATGGCCATCATCGTATCTGCACACGTGACCCCCAATCCCGACATTATTCCCGACCGTCTGCTTTTACTGAGGGTTCGTTGTATACACAACACAGCAACAGGTCCAACCGTAATCGACGCTACAATGCCCACACAGAGGCTTCTAAATAGTATTATAATAGGTTCCAAATCCATATCTCAATTTTCATACAAGGTTTAACAACACAAAGATATAAAACATTTATAATATTGGATATAAGAGTTTACGAAAAAGGGGTGATTTTATCGATAATGATTAAAAATATGTTGATAACTAATTGAAAACTTGATGCTACTTTTGTCGTTGTGTACAATATATTTTCTTTATATTTGTAATCTAATCTAATTATTAATGTTTATGGCAGATATGAATAAAATGGGGATTGATCTTGAGCTAGACGAGAGTGTTGCAGATGGACACTACTCAAATTTAGCGATAATTTCCCACTCAACATCTGAATTTATACTCGATTTCGCAGCAATTCTACCTGGCCTACCTAAGGCTAAGGTCAGAAGTCGCATTATCCTCACCCCAGAGCACACGAAGCGTTTGCTGATATCTCTTCAGGACAACATCACTCGCTACGAGACCAACGTGGGTAAGATCGAAATTCACCAAACTCAGGAGTCGGGTGATACTAACATGGGCTTTAAGATCGGCGAAGCATAGAACAAAAGAGCTATTGCTCTCATAATAAAACACAAAAAAGGTGTCTGAATTAATTTTCAGACACCTTTTTGTATTTCTTGAAGCTTCAATGATATAGCAAATACAGCACTTTCATCTTTTACTGCGGCAACAATATCCTTAACCATTGTTTTAATAATTGGAAGGAAGAAGGCCAACCCCGGAGGAATAAGAGTATCAAGCGACGCTAGCATTGCATCCAAAGCCTCTCCTTCTGGAATCATCGGTATAAAAGGCTTCAAAAATTCTGAAGAGATAACTGCAACCATTTTACCACCCTCAACCGTACAAGGTACAGGTATCGTAAGCCCTAAAACACCAAGATTCAATACCTTATCTGTAGGAGAGTACGTGTAATTAGCCTCATTTTCAAACGTAAGAGTTTGAGGACCAGCACTACCATCTGCAGTTACACCATGTAGATATACAGCAGATCCAGAAATAAAACCATTTTCTTTAAAGTCAAGATTTATAGGATTAATAGTCATACCCATGATCATCTGAACCCACACTTTAACATTTGCTTCAAATTCAGCAGTAGGAATTATTTCCCCCCCCCATTCTACTGTACCTGCACCATTAGTATAAGCCAAGTCAAAGAAATCAGCAGCATCATCAACCCCTACATTATACCCCCAGTTGTTAGAAACCTCAGAAGTAATAGCTGTTGCAACATCTATTGTAGCTACACCATTTAGTATAGAACCAGTAACAGAAACTTTCATTCCATCAAGTTCTTTAGAACCAGCAAAACTATACACAGTAGCTCTTGTTGCAGTCGAAACTACTGCATCTACCTCTAGTGCATCATGTCCAGTAACAACATTAGTAAGAGTTACAATAATATTGTTCGCATCAACTGCAACAATAGTTACGGCACCTCCATCAACTGCGTTACCACTGTTAGTTAAAACAATATTTCCACCAACATACTCATTTTCAATATCTTTTGCCGTAGGCAAAACCTCGTCTTTGTCTCCACAAGAGAACATAGATAGCGCAACAAACGCTAAAAGTAAAAATTTCAATTTCATAGTTAAATTTTATTTAATTATTTTTATATTCTATTTCAGACTACAAATATAGATTCAAATAAAACCTTATTAAAATTTTTTCAATACAACGATGCTATTTACCCACGAACCGCCACTTTTTAACAATTAAAATTATCGGACACCTGCTACTCCTCCCAAACAACCCTATCCTCCCTCTCAAAAGATGGCAGTGGAGCGGGCTCAAAATCACTATACCCAATCGCAATTATACATAGGACGCTACACTCCTCGGGGATCGACAACAACCCACGAAGGTATTCGTCAACCTGCTCACCCTGTGGCTCACTCTTCAATCGCGGGCGCCCGTCAGCCTGCACCCAACACGACACCAGCCCCTTATCAACACAAGCCAGTTGTAGAATAGTCGCCGATATCGCACAATTCGCACGCCATACGTCACTCTTCTCCCTCTCGCCCATCACCACAATCGCCAACGGTGCACCCTTCATAAACGAAGAGCCATAATCACGCATTTGGGACATCTTCTCTATCTTCTCGGCAGACTCCACAACCATCAATTTGGTAGACCTCGTATTCCGTGCCGATGGCGCCGTAAGTGTGGCATCTATCAAAGAGTCAACAACCTCCCTAGATACCCCATGGTCACTATATTTGCGAACACTTCGTCGCTTGTCCAACAACTCTCTAAACTCCATAATTTTATATTATTATAATTTCATCTTCAATATTACAAATATAGCAAAAAATAGTTACCTTTGGATTTAAAACCC
>CAMRBL010000156.1 GCA_947040435.1 uncultured Rikenellaceae bacterium | reverse complement strand
GAGATTCTCCGGAGTGACTGGAGTTCAGACGTGTGCTCTTCCGATCTATGGAAGTGTTATTACAACACCTATCGAAGAGGTTGGTTACGGTTATAAGGTTGATTTTAATATCGTGAGAGACGGTGCTGCGGCAGATTCATCTGTGTTGTTTGAGTCAAAATATGCTCAGGTTTTCTTGACAGATGGCGAGACATATCAATTAGGATTTAAAAGAGATGGATATCGTTTCACATTTAAGTATGAGTTCGAGAGAGGTCGTGCATATAATGTATCGGTTGATGGAGATAATAAAGGAACAGCTCTTTATATCGATGGTAAGTTAATTGAACGTTTAGAGGGTAATAAATTGGAGTTTTTGAATGCAGCTAGTGGTAAAACTGAAAAGCTACACCTGCAACAAACTCTACAATTCCCATTGCGCTACATTGGTGGTGTGAATGGAACTTTTGTAGGTTCTATCAAAGATCTTAAAGTTACAAAAAGATAGTATATATTCGTGCCATATAGGCGTAGAAGTATAGTTTTACTCAACATAAAAAAGTCCGAATCATAGCGATTCGGACTTTTTTATGTTATAATAACCTATGTTAGGCTAGTTGATTTATGTGCTATTATCTATTAGTGAAAGATCGTAATAGTACTACTTGATATGGAGAGCTAACTTCTGACCCATATCGTACCCTTTAGCATCCCATTCATTAGAGAAACCTTGCTTCATCTCAATAGGTTCAACGGGCATATTCCAACTCATCTTTTCAGGGAATTGTGCAAGAATACTCTTCGCATTACTTGCCCATGAGTATGATCCAAAGCACCCAAATACTCTATTTTTAATAGACCTAGTCTCTATCTTTTTCAAAAGACTCCCAACATCAGGAAATAGATCATTCGAGTATGTTGGACTGCCAATAACGAGTCCGTTATACTTAAATATATCTTTTAGTATATACGATGCATGAGAGGTCGTTACATTGTGAATAACAATATCCTTAACACCTGCATCCGAAGCTCCTGCGGCAATTGATTCTGCCATTTGAGCTGTGTTGCCGTACATGCTGCCGTAGGCGATTACAAGACCCTTGTCGGTATCATAGCGACTCAATTTATCGTAAAGGGCAATAACTTCATCTTTCTGCTCTCTCCAAATTGGTCCATGTGTAGAACAGATAGTCTCAATCTTTAGACCCCCTAGTTTTGTTAATGCCTTTTGAACAGCAGCTCCGTATTTACCTACAATATTAGAGTAGTATCTTATCATCTCTTCTCTATATATATCGGTATTCATGCTTGAGTCAATAACGCCCCCATTTAGTGCGCCATAGCAACCAAATGCATCTCCTGTAAATAATGTAGATGATTTAGGATCGTATGTTACCATCGTTTCTGGCCAGTGTAGCATCGGAGTCATGTAGAAAAATAACTCACGCCCCCCAATTGATAAAGACTCGCCCTCTTTTATGATAATTGAATCTTCGAAACTAGCGTGGTACCCCTCAATCATTGATATTGTTTTGGCGTTACCAACGATTTGAACCTTTGGATAGATCTCTTTAAGAATAGATATTGATGATGAGTGATCTGGCTCCATGTGGTTTACAACTACATAGTCAAGGTCTCTATCTCCAATAATCTGCTTAATCTTATCGATAAAAATATCTATATACTTAGTGTCAAGTGTGTCAATTAAAACGGTCTTTTCATCGACAATAAGGTAGGAGTTATATGACACTCCGTTGGGTAGTGGCCACAGTTGCTCAAACCTATGTGTCGTTCTATCATTGACACCTATATAGTGTATGTTTTGAGAAATCTCTTTGTTCATAATTTTAAAGTTTATTAAGTTCTATTCAAGAGCTATTTTTAGTACATCATCATTTGTTTTAACATAGTGGAAAGTCAATCCAGTAAGGTACTTAGCTTGAATCTCCATAATATCTTTCTCATTATCTTTACATAAAATAAGTTCGGTAATACCTGCACGTTTTGCAGCTAAAATCTTCTCTTTTATCCCTCCAACTGGCATTACTCGTCCTCTTAATGTTGTCTCTCCAGTCATCGCTAGACGATTCTTAATCTTGCGACCAGTAAATGTTGAGACAAGAGATGTTACCATTGTAATACCTGCGCTAGGTCCATCTTTTGGAATAGCTCCCTCTGGAACATGGACGTTAATATCCATCTTCTCAAACTTTTCAATATCAATGTTGTACTCTTTATGTTTCGATTTAACCCACTCCAAAGCTATTGCAGCAGACTCTTTCATTACATCTCCAAGGTTACCCGTTAGGTTTAGGCGTCCTTTACCCGGACTTAAAATCGATTCAATATATAATATATCTCCTCCAACTTCTGTCCATGCAAGACCTGTAACAATACCAACTAGATCGGAAACTTCATACATGTCTCTCTGATATTTAGGCATCCCTAAAATCCTCTCAACATCCTCATTGCTGATCTTTGGTGTGTAATCCTCTTCAAAACCTACATTCTTTGCTCTGTGACGAGCAATCTTTGCAACTCGTTTGTCAAGGGTTCTAACGCCAGACTCTCTTGTATAGTCAGTTATGATTTTTGTCATAACTTTGTCCGAGATCTTCAACTGCTTAGAGGTTAATCCATGAGCTTCAATCTGTTTAGACAATAGGTGTTTGAGTCCAATCTCACACTTCTCCTCTACTGTATATCCTGCAATGTTAATCATCTCCATACGATCTCTCAATGCAGCGGGAATATTTGCAATATTGTTTGCCGTTGCGATGAATAGAACTTGGCTTAAATCAAACTCTGCATCAAGATAGTTGTCGTGGAACGTGGTGTTTTGCTCAGGATCTAAGACCTCAAGTAGTGCAGATGATGGATCTCCGTGGTTACTAGAGGTAACTTTGTCAATCTCATCAAGAATAATCACTGGATTTGATGATCCGCAACGTTTAATTGTTTGGATAATACGTCCAGGCATAGCACCAATGTATGTTTTTCTGTGACCTCTAATCTCAGATTCGTCGTGTAGACCTCCAAGTGCAATTCGTCCAAACTTACGTTTTAGAGCCTCTGCAACAGATTTACCAAGAGATGTCTTACCAACTCCCGGAGGTCCATACAAACATATAATTGGAGATTTTAGATCTTTTTTAAGCTTAATTATAGCTAAATGCTCAAGTATGCGCTCTTTAACCTCTTCTAAACCAAAATGATCTGAATCCAACCTCTTTTTTGCCCTATTCAAATCTAGATTACCCTTTGTATACTCATTCCATGGCAACTCCAACATGAGTTGTAGGTATGAAACTTGTACAGAGTACTCCGCAACAGCAGGGTTCAACCTCTCAAGTTTATTAAGCTCTTTCTGAAATAGGAGTGCAATGTCATCATTCCACTTCTTCTTTAGAGCTTTGCGCATCATATCTTCGATTTCGTTGTCGGCAGGGTCGCCTCCTAACTCCTCTTGTATCGTGCGGATCTGTTGTTGTAGAAAATACTCTCTCTGTTGAGTATCCAAGTCTTGTTTAACTTTGTTCTGTATGTCACTCTTTAACTCAACAAGTTGCAATTGGCGAATAAGAATTTCAAGAAGTATCTTAGTTCTAGCCATCAGCCCCGGAGCTTCTAATAGATTTTGTCTGTCAGAGTCTGCCAAGTCAAGATTAGAGCATATGAAATTAACAATCCCTCTACTGTTATCAATGTTCTTGATCGCAAAAGATGCCTCTTTAGGCATTGATGGCGAGATGTTAATAATACTTAATGCAATATCTTTTACCGATTCAACAAGTGCCGTGAATTCAAGATTGTCTTTGTCTGGTGTTGTATCTTGTAACGCTGTTACGGATGCTTTGAAATATGGCTTAGTGGTAACAATCTCTTTGATCTCTGCTTTCTCAAGCCCGTGTAGGATTACAGTAAGATTGCCATTAGGCATATCTAGCAGCTCGGAAGAGCACACGTCTGAACTCCAGTCACTCCGGAGA
>CAMRBL010000155.1 GCA_947040435.1 uncultured Rikenellaceae bacterium | reverse complement strand
GGAGGCATTTGGCGAAAAGCCGCCGCTTCCAATTGCTATATGGTACTCCGAAGGGCAAATCACGGAGACGCCTAAGGTTGGAGGGTGCTACTTTAAGTATCTGAATGAAATACGTTGCGGGGCTACCGTAAGTTTTAGCCTAGATAATATTGGCTGTGGTGGTGGTAAGTTTTATAGTGGATTTTCGGCGATGCCGGAGTTTGTCCCCAATTTTGTATCGGTAAAGGAGCGTTATAAGCAGACTCCCGAGCTTGTTGTTGATGCGGTTGCTCGGATTGATGTTCATAGCAAAGAGGGCAAATATCTTAATTTTTCAAGGATCGATAATCTTAATTCGTTCGATGGGGTCGAGGTGCTGCTATTTTTGGTTACTCCCGATGTGTTGAGTGGGCTATCTGCCTGGGCATTCTACGATAGGAATGAGTCGGATGTAGTCTCTTCGCAGTTTGGTTCGGGGTGTTCGTCAGTTGTTACTCAGACCATAAATGAGAATGGTAAGGGTGGTTATAGGTCGTTCATCGGCTTTCTCGACCCATCTGTTCGTCCGAATGTAGAGGCTAATGAGGTTGCTTTTGCCATTCCGATGTCGCGCTTTCGGGTTATGTACGACACCATGCGAAAGAGTTGTCTCTTCGATGCACCTGCTTGGAAAAAGGTATTGGAGAGAATAAATGACTACAAATAAAGATAGGGTTAATAACAATCGAAATTGTTATTAACCCTATCTTATATAATATGTAAGAGGTTTTGTTGTTGCCTACTTCTTATTAAAAAAGTTCATCGTTCGCTCCATCCCAATTGTTGTGAAGGATAGAATTGCATCACAAAAAACCTTCAGTCTATCGGGCATATTCTTCAACTCCTCGTCCGACCACTCGCCCAAGACGTAATCGATCTGATGTCCCTTGGGGAAATCCCCACCAACACCATATCTCATCCTTGAATAGTTATCGTGACCAAGAATCTCCGAAATATTCTTCAGACCATTGTGTCCTCCCGCACTACCTTTCAAGCGCATGCGAAGCACCCCAAACGGAATAGCTATATCATCCACAATTATTAGGGTATTCTCGACAGGAATCTTCTCTGTATCCATCCAGTATCTAACGGCTTTTCCCGAAAGATTCATAAATGTAGATGGTTTGAGTAGAATCAGTGTGCGTCCCTTGTGCTTTGCCTCGGCAACATCACCATAACGCTTCGTCTTAAAAACAGTATTGGACGCCTCAGCGAGAGCGTCCAATACTTTAAACCCTATATTGTGGCGGGTGTTGGCATATTCAGCACCAATATTACCCAAGCCGACAATAAGATATTTCATTACCTATCTAGTGTCTATTTGTTTGCTGCAGCAGCAGCCTCACGAGATGCACGTGTTACACGTACAGCACAAACAGCTGTTGTTGCTGGAGTAACGAACTTGATATTCTCGAAGCTCAAGTCACCAACAAAGATTGTTTGACCGATAGCCAACTCAGTTACGTCAACTGGAATCTCATCAAGAAGATCCTCAACCATCGCGCTAACGATAATTTTACGAGCTGAAAGAGCCAATTTACCACCAGCCTTAACACCAATAGCATTACCTGTAAGTGTTACTGGAATAGCGATTGAAACTGGTTTGCCCTCTAGTACGCGGAAGAAGTCAAGGTGAAGAATTTGCTCACGGATTGGGTGAAATTGAGTATCACGCAATACAGCAAGTTCTTTTTTACCTTCAACGTCAAACTCAACGATATATGAATTTGGTGTGTAGATTAGTGGTTTGATTGCTTTTGGATCAACAGCGATAGAGATTGGCTCGCTACCTCCGTATACAACACATGGGATAAGACCCTCACGACGGATTGCTTTTGTAGCTTTTTTACCTAGTTCTGTACGCTTTACAGCAGAAACATGTAATGTTTTCATAATTCTTTTTTTTTATTTTATTGTATCCTTGGGCGGTTCTCAGCACAACAACATATTCGTTGAGCCCCAATTCCGCTTGCTTACGGCTGCAAAAGTAGATAATAAATTGTTAATACACAATTTTTGGGTTAATTTTGTTTGGGTTATCTCGAAAAAGATCAACACTTTGCATCGATTGTGGGGGTGTAAAATATAAATGGTTGAGATAAAGTTGATATTGTTTTTTACTTTTACCACTAAACGACGTCTTATATATGAAACCACATTGGAGATATGGGAGTAGCGAAAAAAATAGATAGTAAATTTATAGAACTTATGCGGTGTGCCGAGAGTCGTGATGTTGCCTTTGAGCAGATTATCGACCATTTTACGGAGCCGCTATATTGGCATGTGCGGCGTATTGTGAGTGTACATGAAGATGCGGAGGATGTTGTGCAGGATAGTTTTGTGAAGGCCTATAAGAGCATTGATAGTTTTAAGGGTGGTGAAGGAGAGCTCTCGGCATGGTTATATCGTATTGCGACAAATTGTGCAATCAGTATGCTCCGAAAGCGATACCTACGAAGTTTTGTGTCGTTAGAGAGTCTTACGGGAACACCTAAGGAGTTGGTTACCGTGGAGAGGTACTCATCGAGCGAGGAGGAGTTGCGTTCTTTTCAGGAGGTTGTGCTTAGTCTACCACTAAAGCAACAATTGGTATTCAACTTACGATATTACGAGGAGATGCCGTACGAACAAATCTCGAAGATATTGGATCAAAAGGTAGACAATTTGAAGAGTAACTATCACCACGCAGTAAAGAGGATAAAAGATAAATTAAGAGAATAGGAGGCTATGAAAGAGTTTGAAAATATAAATAGAGAGAGGGCTTGTGATTCATCTCAGGTGGATATTCCAGCTTTAAAGGGTCGTTGCCTGGGGGCAACAACCCGCAAGGTAGAACTTAGGAGTAAGGGTAAAGCTAGAGTTGTGATCTATGCTACGGCGGCTATTGCAGCATCGTTTATCATCTTCACCTCGACGCTACTTATTCAGGATACGACGCCCGTGGAGGATACTTTCGAGAGTTATATTGAGAGTGTTGACGAGCAGACCATAATGTATCTAGCGGAGAATAATTATGACGATATCGTTTTTTCTGAGTTATAAATTAAAAACAAAAAATTAATATGAAAAAGAGCATTTTTTTAGTTGTGGTAATCGTGATGTTATCATCAGTTACAGGTTTTGCGCAAGCACAGATAGGATCACCAAGGGTGGTGGCCGATTCGACTAAGTGTCGTTTCGAGCGTTTTGAGGCTCATAAGATGGAGGTGATCGATAAAGAGTTGCAACTATCACCTAAGGTAAATAAAGATTTTAAAGAGATATATGCTAAGTACCGAAAGGAGTTGATGGGTAGTATTGAGAAGTTGCAACCTAACAGTTTAAAGGGTGCGGAGTTGACAGATCAAGAACATTTGGAACGTATTACTGTGCGTTTCGAAAATATATCTATTGCATCGAAGATAAAGGCTCAGTATGTAGATGATTTTGCTGAGGTGCTGACTCCGAAGCAGATAATGAAGCTATATACGCTCGAAGGAGAGATGGGACGTAGGCTAAAGGGTGCTGCCGACAGGTGTACACAGAAAAGAGGTGAGTGTAAGAGGGGTGCTGAAGGTGCTGAGCGTAGAGGAGAGCATAGAAAAGGTGGTTGTGGGTTGAAGTAGAGTTGAAGAATATGTAAAGAAAGTACCGAATAGCAGTGAGCTATTCGGTACTTTCTTATTTGTATCTACGTGAGACTACTTGTTTAGCGTCTGTTGCCATTTCCAGGCAGCAGCAAGAGTCTCGTCCAAAGAGCGCTCGGCCTTCCAGCCAAGTTCGTCATTGGCTAGGGTTGGATCTGCCCATATAGCTATGATGTCGCCCTCGCGTCGAGGAGCAATCTTGTAGTTTAATTTTAGGTCGTTCACGCGCTCGAAGCTCTTGATTAGCTCCAAAACAGAAACACCAGTACCAGTACCTATATTAAATATTTCAGATCGGAAGAGCGTCGTGTAGGGAAAGAGTGTGTCAGTACGTGT
>CAMRBL010000154.1 GCA_947040435.1 uncultured Rikenellaceae bacterium | reverse complement strand
GAGATATACCGTATTTCATTTTTAGATTATCTAAAATATTTGCTTAAAAAAATCATCAACAACAAGAGATTCTGATTGATCCAAAATTCAGATTGATCCAGATTATGAGGGTGATCCGTTTGGTCGGACAATAATATAATATTAAAAAAAAGACAACTACATCACTGTAATTGTCTTTTTTTTTGTGGGAGTACATGGATTCGAACCAAGGACCCTCTGCTTGTAAGGCAGATGCTCTGAACCAGCTGAGCTATACTCCCATTTTTCACTTATCTTGCAAACTACTTCCTGATTGCGAGTGCAAAGATAGGTGAAAAATATTAGATTCCAAATAAAAAGTAGAAAAAATTACTCTTTATCATCATTTTTTGTCAATTCTAGACATAATTCATTCAATTGCGCATCCGCAATTGTAGATGGAGAGTCAATCATAACATCTCTACCTGAATTATTTTTGGGGAATGCAATGTAGTCACGGATTGAATCACTGCCACCAAATAGTGAACAGAAACGGTCAAAACCAAAGGCAATTCCACCGTGTGGTGGTGCGCCATACTGAAAGGCATCCATCAAGAAACCAAACTGCTTACGAGCCTCTTCGTCTGTGAACCCTAAAACCTTGAACATCTTATTTTGTAACTCAGAGTCATGAATCCTAATAGATCCACCACCAACTTCAACGCCGTTTACAACAAAATCATAGGCATCAGCTTTTACTGCTCCTGGATCTGTCGAGAATAACTCTAATTGGTCCTGTTTAGGTGATGTGAAAGGGTGGTGCATTGCGAAGAATCTTTGAGAATCTTCGTCCCACTCAAGAAGAGGGAAATCTACAACCCATAGAGGAGCAAATACGCTCTTATCTCTAAGTCCAAGTCTGCTTCCTAGTTCAAGACGTAGCTCGCAAAGTGCAGTTAACACCTTTTTACGTGTGCCTGAAGTGATTAACATTAAATCACCACCTTTAGCTCCACATTTGTCTCCCCACGCTTTTAGCTGGTCAGATGTGAAGAATTTGTCAATGCTAGATTTGATGTTACCATCCTCTTCAAATTTCACCCAAACTAAACCTGTAGCTCCAATTTGTGGACGCTTTACAAATGCAGTAAGTTCGTCAATTTGTTTACGTGTATACGATGCACACCCTTCGGCAACGATTGCCCCAATGTGGTCAGCCGAGTTGAATACAACGAAATCAGCACTTTTAGCCTCAGTAGTTATATCATTTAACTCCATTCCAAAGCGAATGTCTGGCTTATCAGATCCATATCTAGCCATCGCATCATCCCATGTTATACGAGGGAATGTGCTCTCTAGTGTAACGTCAAGAGTCTCTTTGAATAGGAACTTAGCCATACCTTCAAATGTAGAAATAACATCATCTCTATCTACGAAAGACATTTCACAGTCAATCTGAGTAAATTCAGGTTGACGGTCAGCTCTAAGATCCTCATCACGGAAGCAACGTACGATTTGGAAATACCTATCATATCCCGAAACCATTAAAAGTTGCTTAAAAGTTTGTGGTGATTGTGGTAGTGCATAGAATTCGCCCAGATTCATACGAGAAGGCACAACAAAGTCACGTGCTCCCTCTGGAGTAGATTTGATTAAATATGGAGTTTCAATCTCAAGGAATCCCTCTTTATCAAGGTACGTTCTAATCGATTGAGCCATTTTATGTCTAAGAATCATCGCTTTTTTCAAAGGCGCTCTTCTCAAGTCAAGATAGCGATACTTCATACGTATCTCATCTCCACCATCACTATTCTCTTCAATTGTAAATGGGGGTGTGATTGATGAGTTTAGAACCTTTAGTTCGGTTATAAGAACCTCAATATCACCTGTTTCCATTTTTGAGTTTTTCGAAGCTCGTTCGATAACATCTCCCGTAACTTGTATCACAAACTCTCTACCAAGATGAGTTGCGATACTTTTAATCTCTTCAGAAGAGTTCTCTTCAACAACAAGTTGTGTTATGCCGTACCTATCTCTAATGTCGATGAAGGTCATCGCTCCTAGATTACGTACTTTTTGTACCCAACCCGCAAGGGTTACTCTCTGATTGAGATTTTCGATGCGAAGCTCTCCGCAAGTATTACTTCTATACATTATATATCTATTTATTTGTTTATTATTGCTATATTTGCAGTCTATATTTTACAAACTTCAAAGGTAGGAAATTTTATGAATACATCTAATATTGAGGATGAAATTTTTATGCGTAAAGCAATAAATGAAGCTCATAAGGCTTTAGATTGCGGCGAAGTTCCAATTGGAGCGGTTATTGTATCTAATGGCTTAGTCGTTGGGAAAGGGTATAATATGGTAGAAACTCTATCTGATGCAACTGCACACGCCGAGATATTGGCAATTACGGCTGCAACATCGGCGATTGGGGCTAAGTATTTAAAGAATTGCACGCTTTATGTTACGGTAGAGCCGTGCGTAATGTGCGCTGGAGCTTGTTACTGGAGTCAAGTGGGTAGAGTGGTTTATGGTACTGGTGACGAAAAAAGAGGGTACACAACAGTAGGTAAAAATCTTCTACATCCGAAAACTGAGGTGCAAAAAGGGGTCTTAGAGTCTGAATGTAGTGCGCTTGTTAAATCTTTTTTTGCAAAACTGCGAATTTAGTATTGCATATACGATGAAAAAAATTAATTTTGTATTAACGAATTAGCTATATTTGTTGTGGCTATAAAAATGAACAACAATTTTATAAAATAAACTAAAAATATATAACATTAAAAAGATCTACTGAATATTATGAACAGAATTAAAATGATGGTAGTAGCGCTTGCTGCTATGGTTTGCACTGCAAACGCTAATGCACAAACACTCGAAGAGGTTAGTGCAAAGTACAAAAAAGGTGCAGAGCTTTTGAAGATTAAAAAAACTGCAGAGGCTATTCCTGTATTTGAAGAGGTTATTAAGATGGGTGCTAGTGTAGGTGAGCCAGCTATGCGTTATGTGGTTGGAGCGAAGAAAACTCTTCCTCAGTGTCATTTTGCAATTGGTATGGGCTTGGCTAAAAGTGGTAAACTTGAGGCTGCTATTGTTAAATTTAATAAAGCTGCCGAATTAGGTCAACTTTATTCTGATGTAACTGTAACCGTTAAGAGTAAGAAGATGACTTCTAAAGCTTACACAATGTTAGCTACACAGGCTTTTAATGCTAAGGACTATACAAAGGCGGCTGATATTTTTGCGAAAGGTTACAAAGCAAACCCTAAAGATACAGGTTTGGGATTGAATCTTGCTATGAGTTACTGTGAGATGGGTGATGCTAAAGGTTATGCGATCTACGATAACATTATCGCTCTTGGTAAGACTCACTCTAAGTATGAGAAAGATGCTGCTACTGCTAAGAAGAAGTATATCTACTATAAGACGTTAGAGGCTAATAAGTGTGCTGGAGCTAAAGATTATGCTGGATTTTACAGTGCAATTGATACTATCCTTAAGTTAGACCCTACGAATCCAACGGCTCTTATGTTAACTCTTCAGGTGTCTAACAACACGAAGAACTTTGACAAGGTTATTGCATACGGAGATAAAGCAATCGCTGCACAAGTTGACCCTGCAAGTAAAGGGAATGCTGCATTCTTAGTTGCTTCTGCTTATGAGAATAAGAAAGATAAGGCTAAGGCTATTTCATATTACGGTAAGGTTGCTGCTGGTCCTAATGCTGCTAAGGCTAAGGAGCAAATTGTTCTTTTGAATAAAGAAGCTGCTGCTGCTGTTAAGTAATAGCTTAATGTAAAAGTTGATAAAAATAATACAAAAAAATGGTGCAACTGTTAAAGTTGCACCATTTTTTTGTATCTATTTTTATCGATATAGGGTCGATTATTACTTTTTGATATCACCTGTATATATTACAGAGTGACCCATGCATTTAAATGCTACAACCATTTTAGTATCATTCTCAGATATTGTAGCGGTTAACTCCGTAATTATAAAAGAGGGGTAAGGTTTATCTTTTATGTAAGGAGTTAAA
>CAMRBL010000153.1 GCA_947040435.1 uncultured Rikenellaceae bacterium | reverse complement strand
CATTGCGTCCCTCAGACATAAAATAGTGTTACTGAATTAGTTTATGCCATTTCTCATTGGGGCTCACTTTACCTATCACAATGGTATTGCGATAGGTATAATATGAACTTGGACTAATCTTTAATGCTTTTGCAATCATCTCGACGCTGTAACGACCTTTATTGTTCCCATAGGGCTAAGTTAAGTTTTTTTTGTCTTAACCTACTCTCCTGTTTGATCGGGAACTCCACAAAAAATAGTGTGCAAGATGGAGGGTGGAAAATAGACAGTTACTATATACCTTAAAATCAAAAAGAGGCTACCGCAACAAATGCTGTAACCTCTTTTTGTCTTTTTACGTATTTTACTCTGGCACATAAATAATTTCGCCATTATCTAATTGATAGGCCGTCCCTACCCTCTTACCTTTTGAATTACTACTACTCTCTTGATCTTTAGAGGGAGTATATTTTTCAATTTTCTCCCCTTTTTTTGTGATAATCTCCATCTGCTCTGTTCCAGGGTTTTTAACCATCGTAAAGTCCTCTTTCGAGAACATCTCAGGCATGTCAAATCTAGTGACCAATGCAACCATAAGTGCAACTGCAAAAACCATAGCAACATCAAACAAATTGGTCAATACAGCTAACGGATCATGATCGTCAGTATCTAATAATAATTTTCTTTTTCGTGCCATTGCCTACTTAGTTTTTATCGATTCAACAACATACTCTAAAAGGTTCATATCACTAGCCACCCAACGCTGCTTCACTTGAAGTGTAATGAATCCAATAGCACCAATGATAATACCCACAACTGTTGTTGCAAAAGCAACTTGCATATTACTAGCCATTGATGAAATGTCACCCGTTGCAAGTCCTACCAATGCAGGTCCCATAGGTATAAGTGTACCCATTAATCCAAGCATAGGGCCTATTTTTACTAATATTTTAGACTGCCCAAGCTCTTTATCTGCGACTATTTCGTAGTCACCTAAAATCTTATCTAGAACAACTGGTCGTTGTGGTGCCTCTTTGATTCTATTTAAAAAAAGAACTAGTTGTCCACTTTTTTTGTCATTTTGAGGAATTATAGCTATAAATTCATCAATAGACATCAATTCAAGCTCTTTATTTAATTTTACATTGATCTTAGTACGCCCCATATATACACCGTAAAAACCACCGATCATAAACAATGATTTGGCAAAAAAGAAGAGAAGAAATATAATAACAGGAACAAGTAATCCTGTTGATAACCAATATAGTAAATTCGTGATTAAGTCCATTTTTTTATTTTAATTTAAGTAATGATTTAATTTTAAGTTTGGGAACAAATACTCCTATGCCAAATAGAGTCACAACAATCCCTGCTATTGCCAATAGAGGTTGCCATTCTATTACAGTTTGTGTATTAGATAGATTATGGTCTGCTACCGTAGAGTTAATGAGTAGTCCAATTACTAAAACAGCTAAGTTAAGCATAATAACTAGCTCTAACTTAACACTTTCATGACTCATTTGACTCTTTATGAAGAGTGAAACAAGCATAATCATGACAAATATAATTGAAGCATATATAGTTGCAGATAGCATGAAATCTACTCCTATACTCATCTTAAAAAACAGCAACTCAAAGTAGGCTATTGCAGGGAAAACAAGAATACCAGGAAGTATCTTTAGATATTTTAGTGATCTCTTACGCTGTGTACGTGGCACAAAATAGTTATCCAAAAGTAAAATAGAGATAAATATGCCAGATACCGCCTCTATTGCTATAAGAACGGCTCCATCTGTAACAACTTTCTGATTAGCTAAAATTTCAGAGATAATATTTACGGGTTGAGTTATCACAAAAGGATATATTGCTAGTGCAAACAGTGCACCAACTAGACTATATAGAGTAATCGTCCAAAAGCGACCAGACAAAGCCGCTTTTAGAGAGTACTTTAGTAACGCTAGTATAAAAACAATCTGAACAAAGACCTCCATTACTTTCGTCTATTACGGATAAAGAACCAAACCCCAATCAATAGAGATACTATTCCCATAATATAGAGGATAGATCTATTGTTGTCCTCTTTCAGAGGGTTTACCATAGATTGTTTCTTTTCATCTATTTGCTCCTCTTTTTTAAGAACCACATTATCCTTGCTCTGCTCTTCATTTAACTGAACTTGACGAGCTGCATCAACCTTTTTATTATAATCTTGAGCTGATTGTTTATCGACATTTTTAGAGATGAAATCACGTAACTTCGCATTATCACATACAAAACCACTACATCCAGCCTCATGATCGACAACTAACTCTGTATGAAGTTTTGCAACCTCTTTAAGCTGCGATTGAGTCGCCTTCCACATCCCCTTACGTGCGGACTCCATCATAACTGCTGTCATCTCTTGAAGTGCATAAGGATTTTTATCTTTAAACTCTTGTTCTAAGCCCAATTTATACTCATCCTGAATATATATCTCATAGTAACTATTCCAAATGTGTTGGTCAATCGCTGATGGCTTCATGCTATTCCAACCGTAAGTATTGCGAAATACCTCAGCAAAGTGTCCCATTGCACTCGCCTCCTCATTCATCATCTCTTTGATATACTTTGGATTGAATACTGTTGAATTTGTTTCAACTCCAATAGACTCTTTAAGCTCTTGAACCTTAGATCTAGTGCTATTTCTAAAATCATTGAAATATGCAGTCGGATCATCTCCCGTAACGTGTTGAACTGCCGCCGAAAGTCCACCCATAAACTCATATACATGGTCAAGACTTAGAGGTCCCCAAGTGTTACTTGAACGGGGTTGAACAACAACAGAGGTATTAAGTAGTGCTGCTTCGAATACTCCATCTCGCATTTCACCCCAATTTTCCGACCCATTTGATGAGTACATACCACTCATATTACTGATGTATTGCTCTGCAATTTGAGACTGTTTATCCCAGCTATCTCCTTTTTCTACCATCGACATAATCCCTGTACCATAATTGCCGTTTGCACCTCCAAATACCCTTTCACGAGAGTACTTGCGAGCATCTACTGGAGAAAATCCCTTTTCAAGTAATCTTCGCTCAGCATCATCAAAGCCTTTACGTACAAAATTATCTCCTTTATCCTCAGACTCTGCCGCCATTGTAATTGCTCTGTTAATAAGCTCTAGACGTGAAGCCGCAATATCTCTAAGTTGCCCTGAAGTCTGCACTACAACATCTACACGTGGTCTACCAAGTTGCTCTGAAGGGATAAGACGTAGTGAGCGTATATATCCAAATCCATCACGCAGTGGTTCAACCCCCAATAGATATAATATTTGACCAATTGTTGCCCCTTCAGTCGATATAAAGTCAGATGACCAAAGTGTAAAACTTACTTTTTCGGGGTATCTACCCTTAGACTCAAACTCTTGATCTAATAAATTTTCTGCCAGCCTTCGCCCCTCTTTCCACGCCTCAACAGTTGGTGTGGTCTCTGGATTTATAGCATAAAAATTTCTACCCGTAGGGACTGCCTTTGGGTTGACAATAGGATCTCCAGCAGAACTAGGTTCAATATACCCTCCACTTAGTGCATCTAAAAGTGCTGCGGACTCTGCTTGAGTACTATTATACAGGTTTTCATGTATTGTAGCGACACTTGCCAATGCCTCTTTCAAAGTCTTCAAAGCATTGATAAGTTCCTCATCTTTAGAACTCTTATCCTGCTCCTTAACACCAACTGGCTTTGCTTGTGCCATTTTACCCATCATAGAGGTAGCTTTCTTCTCTTTGGGATGACCCTCTGGTTTTACTGAACCATCTTTAGGTATCCATGACGGATGTCCCGAAGTTTTTTTCTTACGGATCTCTTTCTCTCCTAAAACAATACCTCCCTTATCATCTAAAAACTTAAGCATTTTATCATCACTCTTTGCCTCCATTTGCTTCATCATATTTTTCATCATCTTACCTTTCACCTTTTCCTCATCATCTCTCTTATCAAGAAGAGCCCTTTCCGAAGGTGTAGTAAGTGAATTAAACAGAGATGT
>CAMRBL010000152.1 GCA_947040435.1 uncultured Rikenellaceae bacterium | reverse complement strand
AGTTGCCTGTCCAAATACAGCAATATTTGGCAGCGTATCAAGTTCAAAATTAGTCGTTATAGCAGTAACATCCGAAGGTGAATATATTCCCAACAAATCATACGTTTCAGACTTGATACTACTCATATCAGCAGCTACCGTCTTAGCAAAGATCACAGGGCTAAAAGTCAACTTCAACTTAGTTAGCGTATCTGGTAATTCAGGTTTATGCGGCTCGCTTAGAGTCAGCATAAACTTCTCATCTTTATTCTTAACTATAAGTTCTATAAACGATTTAAATGTACCATCAGCAAACGATATTTTACGCTTTCTGTATACTATATATTTCTGCAGATACAAAGCCACAGCCTCCGTCTGACAGATATACTTCATATTCTCATTCACAGTTATACGAGCCTCCTCACATATGTGAAAGAAGCTATCTACCGTCGTACGAGATGTAAATATAATAGCCGTGTGAGATGCTATCTCGACACGTTGGCTTCGGAACTCCTTAAGAGAGACGCCAACGACACTAATAAATGGTTTATAATCGACATTTACCTCATGTTTCTGAGATAATTCATAGAATGGTGATTTTTCAATTACAGCTGGTTGCGGCTGCGATATCAATACTCTACTAACTTTCAAAATCTAATAATTTTTTATTCTGTTGTACCTTAATATTTTACGATATATGCCACAATTAAAGAGATAGGGAATATTTCGACGCAACAAAGGTACAAAAACCATTGCAATATTGAAATTTTTTTTGAAATAAAGAGCGCAATGGTCTTTATTAAAAACCAAATGAGTGATAATATGATGATAAGTATAAGGATAATCCCCAAGATACCTCCCTCCTTAGGTGGAGAGAGCGCATACAAAATTGTTACAGGAGCTGCTATTATCGTAATTATTGCGGATGCCATTATTTTTAATGAAATAAGGGCACTTATAAAGTTGTTTGACACCGTGATAGCTCCAATTATTGTCAATACTAAATACTGAAATAACGTAACCAAAACATACAATCCCATAATTATTGGAGCAATAAATATGGTTATATTCTGCGAAAATAGACTCACAGTCTCCCCTGGCATCACAAAATCGATTAATTTCACACCACTTATTCCTACCAACATTATACCAATGCACTGCATAATCAACACAAAGCTATTATACTTACTGTTGATATTATTTGAAAATCGTCCCTTTTTATCTTTTTTGTCAAGGGCTAGATTCCTAAACAGCAGCGATATATCATTAATATTTTGATGAATAAATATAGAATACAAAACAAAAAAGATCAATACCGTAGATTGGAATATAACATTGCTGACCAAAGGTGTCACCACAAAATTGTCAACAAATCCACCTCCAGACAGCGTGGATTGAAGCCCAAACACAGCCTCAGCCCCTACCTCCATCACCCCCGTAGATAGCGTATCAACGACAGAAACGCTATCATGCACAGTCACATACGGCACCAAGTTAAATGCGTCTGGGATTATATTCTGTTGCATAGAATCAAGACTATTCATCTATTCGACAGATCTCTTTATTGTAACTCTAATATTTGTACCCTTTCCTATTTCTGAGTCGGTAACAGCAATTTTACCCTTGTGGTAATCCTCAATGATACGTCTTGAGAGAGATAATCCCAAGCCCCAACCACGAGTTTTAGTTGTAAATCCGGGGGCAAATATATTTTTCCAATTACTCTTTGCTATACCTTTTCCAGTATCTCGAACATCAATCATCACATATTGATCACACGATGATATCTTCACATCCAACTCGCCATGTCCTTGCAGGGCATCAAGCGAATTTTTCATCAAGTTTTCGATAACCCACTCAAATAGAGCTGTATTTATCGAAGCCTCCACAGGTGCTGTTGCCAATCCATTGTATGATAGTTTCACATTTTTAGGCATTCTCTTCCGAAAATACATAACCGAACCACCAACTACTTCATTTATATTTGCAGGTGTCAGAGGCGTTTCAGATCCAATTTTAGAGAATCGGTCCACAATCTTCATCAGATGAGCAAGGTCCTTCGACATCTCGTCAACAATACTTCCATCCACAACACTTCCATCCTCACTTTGGGTCTTTAGATACTCAATCCACCCTAGTAGAGACGACGTGGGAGTACCCAATTGATGCGCAGTCTCCTTTGCTAGACCAATCCAAATCCTATTCTGCTCATCCATCTTCGAAGATCGAAATGCGATGAACCCCAATAAGATAAAAGCAATTATAACAATAAGCTGGATATACGGAAAGTAGTATAACGAATTAAGAAGTGCCGATTTACCATAAAAAATTATATGATAATGGTCCTTCGACCACCAATATTTGATAGGTATCGGGTTGTTCTCCTCTGTTAGTTGATTTATTCGTTCTCTCAATAGATCTGGATGATCTATAGTCTGCTCTGGAATAAGGTGAAAGCTTACGACCTCCAAATTTTCGTTAGTGATGATAAATGGTATATTATTACCATTACTCATAATCTCAGCAATAAGAGGATCGTCCGTCGTATTTCCTAGGGCGTCTCTATTCACACGCTCCATCGCATGCGACCACAGCGATACATCGTGCTTCTCCTTTTCACGTAGTATCGACGCCATGTTGTTGGTATACAGCAGAGATAACGATCCCAACAATACACCAATAACAATTAAAACGACCTTTCCCTTAAAAGAGAACCTACTACTTAGCTTCTTCATTAATCATCTCTCTTGTTTCGAGGATTCTATCATACTCTACCCTATTGCCCAACAGCTCAACAGCCCTCTTCACCTCACTATCGTGTACAATATTATTCTCTATCAGACCTCTTTGATATCCCTCGCGTAGAATTACATTATTATTTATAGCCTCCACAACCCCATCTTTATAGGTAATAAGGTTTGTTTGAGTATCATCCTTCAACTCCTTCTCTACACGCTCAAACTCCTGCTCCAAGTCCTTAAATAGGTCCGATTTCGTCGCATTCTGAAGAGCCTTCAGTGCAATACGAGTATCCGATTGATAGGGAACATCCTTCCCCTTCATAAACTCAGCAAAATCAGCATAGTCTTTATCCGAAATTGTAAAGTTTTTAATATCAATATTTTGACCTCTATTTTTTCGAACATAACCATCCACAAAATCCTCCACAAAGCCCATAGCATACAACGTCATTGCAAAGCGACTAACATACTCAGGCTCTAGTTTGATATCTGGCATAATTCCACCACCATCATACACCACACGTCCACCTATGGTCTTAAATGCCCTCTTCAACGAATCTGGCAACTCCTCCAACGCCCTATAATCACCCTTCTCAGAGTAGTCAATAGCCTGAATACACCTTCCCGATGGCATGTAATACTTAGCCGTCGTTAGCTTTATGTAGGAGTTATATCCCAAAGGACGCGTCGACTGAACGAGTCCCTTACCAAAACTCTTCTGCCCAAGAAGCACCGCTCTATCCATATCTTGAAGAGCACCCGACACGATCTCTGCCGCCGATGCCGAATGACCATTCACAAGCACCGCCAACGGTATTGTTGGCGCAATAGGAGAGAGTGTCGTACGATATACCGTCGAATCATTTCGACCTCTCGTTGTCACTACCTCCGAACCCTTCGGAACAAACAACGATACAATCTTTATAGCCTCCTGCAAGATACCACCACCATTAGAACGATAGTCTAAAATCAACCCCTTCAATCGCCCCGTCTGCTCCATCTTCACAATCTCGGCTCTCATATCGTCATAACATCCATCCGTAAAGTCACTATGTTTAATATATCCGATGCTATCATTTATAAATTGAGCATATGGAATACCTGGAATAGCTATACGCTCCCTTGTTATGACCATATCTACCGTATCACCCTCCATTAGTCGAGCAATCCTTACTTTAATCTCTGTATTTGGTGTACCCTTCAGCCTACTACTCACCTGCTCTGTGGTAAATCCCTTTGCATCCTCACCACCAATACCAACAAATTTATCTCCGATCGTCAACCCCGCCTTATCCGCAGGTGAACCC
>CAMRBL010000151.1 GCA_947040435.1 uncultured Rikenellaceae bacterium | reverse complement strand
GTACAGGGCTCCAATGCTGCAATTTCTGCAACTCTCACAGGTCAAATGTCTAACCTGCAAGATCTGATCACACAGAAAATGAATGGACTAGGACAATCGTCTTCGGGTGTTCTGTCCGGAGCTATCTCTGGTACTGCATTGCTTGTGGAAAACTATGAACAAATAGGGCGAGTACTTGGTGTATTAATTGGAACTTATGGAGTATATAAAGCTGCGTTAATAGCTGTTGCTGCATACCAAAAAGCAATGGTATTAGTTCAAACTATTCAGCAATTTAACCAAATGACATCTGCTCTTCGCAAAACAACACAAGCACAGATATTACTTAACCAAGCAGTTGGCGCAAACCCTTATATAAAACTTGCATCTATCCTTATGACTGTAGGTGGTCTCATTTGGGCGTTTGCTAGAGATACAAACGAAGCAGCAAAGGCTGTAAAATCAATAAATGAAAAAATTACGGAAGAGAAAAAAGAATTAGATTCTCTTTACACAAAATTAAAAGATGCCAAAGATGGCACTACTGAGCGCACAACTGCAATAAATGACTTCAATAACAGCTATGGTAAATATTTAGGAAATCTTCTTTCTGAAAAATCAAGCGTAGAAGATATTGCCACTGCATATGAAAATGCAAAAGATAAAATAGTAGAATACTCAATAGAAAAGGCTCGTGTTGACTATCTAGGTGACACTCAAACAAAACTACAAGAGAGAGAAAGTAGCTTTATAGATGAAATTTCAGACTGGAGTAAAGAGCTTGATAATGATGAACAAAGAGGGCGTTTCCAAGCATACGTTAATCAAATTGTAGAGGGCGTTAAAAATGGAGATTCTGCAAGTGCCGAAAGCCTATACGAAGCTTTTAGGGCAGCACAAGCAGAAAAAGCATACCCCTCTGTCGAAAAATGGTTGGAGGCATTTAGAGCAGGAGAAGAAGAGTTTGGCAAAGGTAGTCTTGAAATTATTGATATAGTTGGAGGTTGGGATGTGTCAGGTGCCGAATTAGAATTGGAGCAAATTAAAATGTATGCCGAAATTCTAAAAAAAAGAAATGAAGAATTTGACGCATTTAGTAAAGGTTTTACAGATACTCTCAGTAAAGATAGCGGTAGTAATCCTCCAGAGAGTGAGTTACCAAACTATTCTACCACGTACAAACTTGCAGAAAAAGAATGGAAAGATGCAAAAATAGCATACGATAAAATTATAAAAGATAAGACCGCAACAGTCGAAGCGTTTAACGATGCTAAGTCTAAACTTGAGAATACGGAGAAAGCATTCCATAATCTTGGAGGTAAGACAAAAGCAAAGACCCCAAATAAACATAAGGATCATACTGCTAAAATAGATCAAGAAGAGAATGGTGTTGAACGTAGGACAAAAGAGTTAGGATATGCGATTACTCAGGCTGAAATTGATGTTATGAAAGAAGGTTCTGCAAGAATCATCAAGCAAAATAACCTTAATTATCAAAAGAAAAAAGATCAAATAGAGCAACAAGAAGCAGAACTGCTCGCTATGATTCAAGAGTTGGAGCGTACAAAATGGGAGGCTAAAAATCCTGATTGGAAAGATCATGGGTTGAAGTTCGAGCCAGATACCAAAGTTCTACCTACAGATATTGCGAGTCAATTTAATACTGTAAAAATTGGCATCGAAACACAACGAAATATAAGTAATGAGAGTGCAAAGAAAGTAGAGCTAGACTCTCTTCTAAAAAAGTATCAAACCTACACCGATAAGCGTAAATCCATTGAAGATAAATTCAATGCAGATATTACTAAATTAAAGGCTACAAATGTTGACGGTAGTAATGATGGTAAAATTGTTGAAGCTGAGAGATTGCGAAATGAAATATTGACGGATCTTGATACCGAGATTGCAAGTAGAGAAACTGACTTTGATGCGTGGGCTGACTCAATGCTCAATGCTGGACTTGTAAAATTAAAAGAGGCTCTTGAAACTGCAAGAGATACTCTTGATGCAGATGGGGGTAAACTATCCGATGCGGATAAAGCAAAGTTAAGAGCACAGATTGCAGCTCTTGAAGATAAAATTAAGGTCCAGGAAGATAATAATACTCAAGATACCTCCGCTGATAAGTCTAAGAAGAAATGGACTGATACATTAAGCGTAATGAATGATGTTAACTCTTCCGTTGAGAATATAATTAGCAGCTTTGATGGAATGGACGATGCAACAAAGGCAACATTATCAGCAGCTACAAATATTGCAGGTGGAACTATTGCTATGATTATAGGCATTCAAACCCTCGCTACGGCAGCGGCAGGAACTATAAAAATGGTCGAAAAAGCATCTATTATCCTTGCTGTTATTGGTGCTGCTGCAACAATAATAACATCTCTATTTAATAACGCAGCGGAAAAGAAACATCAGGAAACTTTAGCAGAAATTACACAGTCAAAGGTTGACTTTCAACGGCAGTATAATCAACTGCTGATTGAGCAAAAGCTTCTAATGAAAGATGCGGAGTCTGCATTTGGGACAGATCATATCACAAAAGCAATAGGATCTATTGAAGCCTATCGTATGGCTAACAAATCTTTTAAAGATGAAATGAAAGGAGATCCCCCAGAGATGAATTTCTGGGAAAATATGACTGACGATGTTTTTGGAACTTATCAAAAAAGGCTAGATGATTACAAAAAAGGTATAGGTGGACTTTCAAACATTACAGTTAAAACAGATAGCTATACTACTGGTGCATGGTTTTGGAAGAAACAACATGATGTATATACTGGTATTTTAGCTGTTTATCCCGAATTAATAGATGCGGAGGGGGAGTTAGTTGTCGCTAAAGCTGAAGCTATTCTTGCAACTCAACAAATGAGTGATGAAGATAGGAAGAGGCTTGAGTCCCTTGTTGAGAACCATGGATTGATGGAGCAGGCGGCAGAAGATCTTAGAGGTTATATTAGTGATACTTTTGGCTCACTTGGTGATGGCATTATGGATTCAATTATTTATGCCATTGAGAATGAGGGTGTTGATGCTTGGGAGAAGTTCGGAGAGGCAGGGGCAGATGTATTGGAAAATTTGGGTAAACAGATCGCTTATACTCTATTTTTCTCTAAGAAATTTGAACAGTTGGAAAAAGACCTTGAAAAGGTATATGGAAGTGGGAAAAGTGAAGAAGAGATTGCTAAAGATGCAATGAATGTCGTTGGGGATTTCTATAATGGTATTGGTGCTGATATGGATAATGCTCAAGATTTCATGGAAGGATGGCAAGAGGCTGCAAAAGAGCACGGACTTGATTTGTGGGGTGATGAGGGTAGAGAGTCATCTTCAAAAGGTATTGCTACTGCATCGCAGGATAGTGTAGATGAAAACAATGGTCACTTAACAGCTATTCAAGGTCATACCTATAACATTTCTGAAAAAATAACTGAAATTGCTGGTTATATGGCAGGATTTGGCAATATGTCTAGTTCTGTTTCCAATCAAACTGTAGAAGGTGATAAAACAGATCCAGACTATGTGTCTATACTTGTAAAATCTAATGAGAATATTCTTGATTGTCTGTATGATATAAAAGGAGATACTACTCACTTAGTACAAATGCAACGAGATATGTCAGCATTAAAAGATGGCATTGATAATATTAATTTGAAAGGTATAACTATAAAGAAATGAAAGGGCGGTTATTAATCAACGGTATTGATGCTTACGAGCGTTATGGTGTCATTGTAGAGCACTATGGGTACAAAGGTGTTGTGCAATATCCACCTCTCAAAAAGGTAACGTTTAACACATGGTCTGAAGATGATGGCATTGATCCAGATCTATCAAATCCCGTACTTGACACGAGAGAGTTTGATTTGGGTCTCTTTCGTATCAATGATGACCATATTGATGAACTCCTAGATGTTCTTGCAGATAAGCCATACTCTGAATTTAACTTTTTAGAGATTGGTTGCTGCATAAATTTAAGACTCATTTCTCAGAGTAATAAGGAGGTCCTACGGCGACAGATCGGAAGAGCGTCGTGTAGGGAAAGAGTGTGTCAGTACGTGTAGAT
>CAMRBL010000150.1 GCA_947040435.1 uncultured Rikenellaceae bacterium | reverse complement strand
CACAGAAAACGAAGTTTTCAAAAAAGTTAGATTAAACTTTTCAAAGTTTATCGCCGAAGGCAGTTCAAAGTAATCACAGAAAACGAAGTTTTCAGAAAAGTTAGATTAAACTTTTCAAAGTTTATCGCCGAAGGCAGTTCAAAGTAACCACAGAAAACGAAGTTTTCAAAAAAGTTAGATTAAACTTTTCAAAGTTTATCGCCAAAGGCAGTTCAAAGTTCATCGTCAAACGTCATCGCCGAACGTCAATTATCGTATCTTAAACTCTATCTCCTTAAATAGGTAGTTTGAAGTTAGATTTTCGGAGTGCTTTACAATCAGCTCACCACTACCTTTCACACCTAATATTACCCCTTCGATTGGAGTACCGTCAGATAGGAAGTATGTGTGTTGTTCGTCTTTTCTGTATAATCGGCTATTGTAATTGGTAGAAATTTCCTCTAGTTCACCCGATTTCAATTGATTGTAGCGAGCCATGATTGAGCAATATAACCTCTCTAATAGTGAGGCTATATCATAATCAACTCCAGTTAATCCCTTTAGGGATGCTGGATTTGGTAGTTCTGGATCAAACTCTGTCTGATTCACATTTAATCCTATTCCGATGATACTTCGAGATATGTTTGCTCCGCAAATGTCATTCTCAATGAGTACTCCCGCAACCTTGCAACTATCAACATATATATCATTTGTCCACTTTATCTGCGCAGAGATCCCCATGTCGCACAACATATCCGAGATGCCGAGTGCTACGCACTCAGATAACATAAATTGATATGACGCAGGTAGGAACGTAGGCTCAACTACAAGTGAAAAAGTTAGATTCAGACCCTTCGCACTACTCCAATGATTTCCTCGTTGACCTTTGCCATCGCTCTGTGATAGTGCAAAAATAATATCGCCATGAGAGTATATCTTCTCATTGGCGATAGAATTTGTTGATGTCGTTTGCTCTAGTAAAACGAATTTTGCGTTGTATTTTTCGCCTAGTGTGGCAAACTCCTTATCTCTCATTATATTTCAATATCTCATTACTTTTTTATTGTCCTCGTCCCCTGCTATCAGTTAGCTCTTAGTGTAGTTTACTAGATGCAGATAGCGGGCTCGAAAATTATTTTCGTAAAAATGTATAGCTTAACATAATTGTACCTCTCATGTTGAGCATAGAGTAGCTAAGGTATTTATTATCCTCTCCGCTACGGAATATATCTTTAAATCCCATCGCAAATCTGCCACCAATCGTCACTCTGTCGATCAAAACTCTCTCGTAACCCAGTACAAAACCAGCATCCCAGTTATCTAGTTTGTCAGTAAAGTTCTGTTGCTCCATCTCCCCCGGTCCAAATGGCTCCCATGTGCTCTTATCCTCATTGTCTCCTGCCATGCCTTGCACAGGTGTAGTGACAAATTCAGCATCTAAAATGTACGAGTAGTAGCCTCCAAGTAGTATCTTATTCATTCCATTGCCAAAAGAGTACCTGACGTACAGAGGCACTTCAATCATTGAAAACGACATGTGTGCGTCGGCTCTACCTTCAAAATATAGAGTATTCTCGCCGTCACGTATCGACTCTTGACTAAGTCGGGTTTTAGCTGCCATTTCAACTTTTTTGTACGTGCTCTCGATAGATACATTCCAGTTTTTATTTACAACTAAACTGTACGATACTCCAAGCGATGGCGCTAGTCTTGGAACGACCTCCATCTTGTTGCCAACTCCTACAACCTTACTTAAAGGGTAGGGTACAGCTCCACCAATATCTATCCCCGTGTGAACGCCCATTGCAAATTGAACAGGCTCTTTTATCGGTTTGAATTTAATCTTTAGAGGGTTAAACGCACTTGCTGAACCAATAAGCAGTAAAAAAAATAGTGTTGTATATAACTTCATAATGACTCTTTTTCTATTCATAAACTAGTTTTACATTGTCAACTTTTAAAATTGACCCTTTATATCCGCAGAAGAAGTCTCCTCTTGCGCTTCCACTAAATACAATGTGTATATGTGTATATGCAGGGATAGTCTCTCCGATATATTTAAACGGAATAAATATCTTCTCCCATACGCCTTTATCAACCTGCTCTATGGTTGTCCCTTCGTGTTGTGCTCCAGAACTGTTAGCAAAAAACATTAGCCCCTTAACTACACTTGTCGCATTGTTCTCTCTACCCGCTGTTCTTGGCGGAGTACCATCGCTATATAGACCATGATATTGGTAGTTTTTATACTCAGGGTCAATCAACTTGTTATTGTAGTTAACAAGCTCTATAACGCACGAGCCGTAGTCAAATGCTGTCCTCATTCCGTGGTTATTCTTCTTTCCCGTTCCACCAGAGTAGTTGATCTCGACCTCTATACCTTTGATTTTAGAGGTTGCTTGGAACGGTGTGCCAAAGTAGGTTAAACTTATAGGATCATTTATTCCTATACCTGCATTGAACTCAAAGTTACCCAAAAATATTGACCCTGCCGCAAATTTCCCTAAAATACTCTCTGCTTTCATAACTGCGACCTTGCCATTACCTGCACGATCTTCGCTATATGTTCCAGCACTTGCAACGGGAGTATTTGCCGTCTGCCATGGAGCTGAAGGTTGTGGTTTGTTATATTGTCGCTTGCTCCATATATCAAAGTTTGAAAATGGTATTTGTGGTCTATAATCGAGAACCATACTCCATGGTTTAACAACTCCTCTTTCAGAGGTGACGGTAAAATTAACCTTGGATGTTATATCCTTAAACTCAACATAGCCTCTGAGCGGAATTGACGATGTTGCTCCCTGCGAAACTACCATCCCAATATTTACCCTTAGTGGGTATGAAGTGTTGTTTGGATTGTTATTTAGTTGTAGTAGTATTTGCCCTTTATTGTTATTAATCAATAACTCATCACTAATGTCAAATCCCGGTGTTGGGTCTAATATATTAATTGATTCAACTTCCGCTCGGTCAACGTTCAACCTTATTGTCCATAGCTCCTCAGACCCATCTGCTGATACAACCTTGAACGTTTGGACATCTTGCCAGCAGTTGTTTTGTTTCGCTCCATTACCATCCTTACCCTCTGCATCTGCCTCATAGTTAGAGGTCATGCTCCATGTAGATGGTAGGTCTGTTGTCTCACCATTTGTGAGTTGAAGTTTAAGATTTGTTATGTTAATACTCCAATCTCTATCACTCTTGTAGTTGTGATATGGATTTTGCAATATAGCCGAAGTTCTGAAGTTTGATGTCGGGATAATGATCTCGTAACTCGCAGGGCGAATCTGAATATTCTGATTGTCCAAAACGATACATGGATTAGTTGTCTCTACGACCTCTCCTCCGATGTATTTCGCCTCTGTGACAATTGTTCCTGCCGTGTAGTCGAAAGTTACGCCGCTGATCTTAATATCCTCTTTCGTTGCTTGTGATAGAACTATGTTCCACTCTCGACTAACTCCTTCGGTAGGATCTAGTAGGTAGAATTTCTTGATTGCTGATAGCGATGAGAAGCTAACTTTTGACTCATTCGTAATGCCAAACAGCTCAACACTAGGGTATGATTCAAATTTAAAATTAAAATCTAGTGGATATGTAGCTCCCTTTACTGTCGGTATCGGAAGTTTAATTGTAATGGTATTGCTGCTATTATTAACCCGTAGAGTGGGGTTCTCAACTTGGCTCGAACTTATGCTACACTTAGAGACATCAATGTCTGTTGAGTGTAGTTGGTTCGCAGTGAAGCTCTCTATGTTATCTCCCGTGATTATTGGGGTCGTATTTAGAGCTACTTTCCAAACTCTATCTTTTCCACTTGCACTTTTTACTGTGATAGGGAAGGTTTGTTTCGCACTCTCAAACTTCATGTTAACTTCGCCATTCTTGAAGTCCACAAAACTAGCACTCTCTGGAATGGTAAACGTAGGTGTTATCGAGATAGGGTAGCTACCTCCAACACTATGGATAGTTAATGTGTCGTTGCGTCTTGAGTATGTGGCATTCTCGGAGATTAGACTAGCAAGAGACGTTGGCACTACATTCGTAATCTCAACTTTTCGTGATATTTTATTGCCATCGCTGAGATTAGCCTCTACTTTTGGTG
>CAMRBL010000149.1 GCA_947040435.1 uncultured Rikenellaceae bacterium | reverse complement strand
TCCAAGCAGTAGTTAATACAAACGTTCACGACCCTATCGCTAATGCCAATCGAGTTTATGTCAGATATTGTCTGCAAATATAGTAATTACTGCCGATAACGGCAGTAAAAGAGCCAATAAATAACTAGTTTTTATGCTTAATTGGTAGTTTAATAGGTAGATATTGTAATTATTTGAGATTCGGATATCAATAATATAAAGTCTGTTGCTTAACTTATTGTACGCGCAAAGTTTGGAAGTCAAAGTAGCAATTTCCCAATCTTGACATTAATCTCAACGGTACTCTTAAGTCGACTTCCACGAGCGCTCCATAATTGGGCTCTTGCCGACTTGTTGGATAAAACTTAACATAAAATACAAGTTATTATATAATTAAGATAGAAGCATGTATAATTATATAGTTTTATTTCTCAAAGCCATTGGATTTTATCTACTTTTGTCTCAAATGTTGTTATACGACTCCATTTTTGCACATATATTTAACTAAGACATTTGTAACCAATATAATAACCCAATGAGTCCATTAAGTATATTATGAATGGGTGAAATTAAATCATTTATGAAAACAGAGATACCCGCACAACTAATATCATATATCCAAAAGAATATTAGACCGCTATATGACACTTTTGATGTAGCGCACAACCAAGAACATGCTAGTGTTGTGATTGAAGAGAGTTTAAAGTTGGCTGAACATTATGATGTAGACAAGGCAATGGTCTATACTATTGCTGTGTACCATGACTTAGGTTTAAAAGCTGGACGTAAGAGTCATCATATTGAATCTGGAAAGATCGTTGAGTCTGATAAAATGCTACATGAATGGTTCTCTAAAGAGCAAATTAAAACGATAAAAGAGGCTGTTGAAGATCACAGAGCATCACTCGATTATAAACCACGCTCTATTTATGGCTCTATTGTAGCTGAGGCTGATAGGGATATTAATCCGTTACGAATACTTCGTCGTACTATTCAGTATGGCTTGAAGAACTACCCAGAAATGTCAATGAATGAGCATTACGACCGATTTTGCGACCATATGTCTGAGAAGTATGTAGAGGGTGGCTACTTGAAATTACTACTTCCAGAATCATCCAATACAGAGAATTTAATTAAGTTAAGGGCAATCATTGCAAATAAAGAGCAGTTGTATAGCCATTTTGAAGTGATATATAAAGAGGAGATAAAATGATAGAAAACAATATGACCAATAAAGCGAATATAAAGATCCTATTTATGTTAGGGTCAATGCACTTTATTAATGATACATTGCAGTCTCTAATCTCTGCATCATACCCCTTATTGAAAGAGGAGCTAGGGTTAGATTTTGGAGAGATAGGAATGATTACACTATTTTATATGTTGTTTGCATCTATCTTACAACCTATATTTGGATTGATTTTTGACAAGAGGGCATCATCACGATCGTTAATGTTTGGAATGGCAGTAACTTGCATTGGAGTCATTCTCCTTGCGACACTAAACACTTTGCATGGCATATTACTCGCTGTCTCTATGTTTGGCATTGGCTCTTCAGTATTCCACCCCGAAGCCTCAAGATTTACACATTTAGCATCAAATGGTCAGCGAAGTTTAGCTCAATCATTTTTTCAAGTAGGAGGAAATTTAGGAGGATCAATGGGTCCACTACTTATTGCTCTTATCATCTCAACTAATGGGCGAATGAATATCCTATATTCCTTGTCTCTAGTTGCCATTGCATTCGTTATTATCTCACACCTCCGTAAATGGTTAGTCTCAATTCCAGAGTCTATTCGCACTTCTGGTTCGGCGAAAAAGTGTAGCAACCCTCTTTCTCGTGCCAAAACAATAAGTACAATAGCAGTTCTGTTGGTTCTCATATTCTCAAAATATGTATATATGGAGAGTCTCCGTAGTTACTATACATTTTACTTGATAGATAATTTCGGACTGAGTATATCTTCCTCTCAAATAGCACTTTTCCTATTCTTACTATCTACTGGCATTGGAATCTTAGTAGGAGGTATTATTGGAGACAGAGTTGGACGTAAAACAATTATTTGGGTCTCGATTTTAGGAACTGCACCTTTTGCGCTATTGATGCCATATGCAGATTTGACTTTCACTTTAGTTTTAAGTTTTTGTTCAGGACTAATGCTATCATCTGCATTTTCTGCTATCGTAGTATATGCACAAGACTTACTTCCAAATAGATTAGGATTAGTATCTGGGCTATTCTTTGGCATAGCCTTCGGCATCTCAGGGATCGCATCGGCAGTGTTAGGTCATTATATTGATATTTATGGATTGAATGCTATTTACCAGTTCTGCTCATTTATGCCTTTATTAGGAGTTGTAGCACTGCTTTTACCTAATCTTGGAAATAATAAACAATTAATTTAGAGTTATGAAAGCGGTAATTATAGGTGCAACAAGAGTGACAGGTCGATAGCTTGTAGATACCCTTTTAAGAGATGGCAACTACAAAATAGACTATAACCTCTATTGTGTATAAATGCTCTCACCACACGAAAGATAGTGCATATTTTTCATACATGAGCTCATATACTTATATACCATAATACCTGTGCAATGACAGGTGTAAAAATCAACATCGGCAAACTCTATTAGTCTCTCAATGATTTGATTGATTAGCTCCTGAGGTTCATCTATGTGTGCTGATGGATTCGTGAGGTGAAAACCTCCGATGCAAAATTTAGGTAAAAACTCTTTGGCTCTGTTCATTATATTGACAACTCCATTGTGACCACACCCCATAATGAGGATAGGCTTCGCGCCTTTAATGATTAGATTCTGCTCATGGTCAAATCTATCTGGAACATCTCCCTCATATAGCGATCTATTTGCCCCAGAGCAACACTCCGAACTATCCATAACTTTGAAAAGTGTGAGCTCGTCATCTATCTCGTACTCACCATCAAGCAGTATTACACGCTCATTTGTCATCAATGCAATGTCTAGCCCAATCTCTCCAATACCTGTTGGTCTATGGCTAAAGTGAGGTGCAAAAGCGTCATGTTGGATATAAACCTTTGCTGTTGTATTAAGAGCAAGAAAGAGCGAGAGTGCACCTCCATGATCCCTATGTCCGTGCGATATTATCACAGTATCTACGCTCAACAAATCAACACCTAATATCTCTGCATTGGTTATAAATGTTTTGTCACCTCCCACATCGAAAAGTAGTCGATGTTTGGGTGTCTCGATATATAACGATAGCCCATGTGCAGTTTTACAACCGCACTTAGTTGTATTTTCAACAATAGATACAATCTTTACCATTAATCAATTTAGTTTTATAGATTCTTTTGCATTTGATGATTTTGTGTATATCTGAATTAAAAAGTGTACAGCTATTATTTTCAAAATTAGTTAAAATAGGAGAATAACTATTACCTACAAATGTACTGCTAAAGTTGGAAGTCTACTTTATATCTTTTTACTAATTACGAATCACCAGTAGATAGTAATAAATTAGACTTGAAAATATCCAAACTAGGATACTATTAGTTTAAATTGCACATATTATATTACTTCTATATTACTCCGACCATTAGTAGTTTTAACGACTTGAATTTTAGTTGAAATACGCTCTGACATCTCGGTGACGTGCGATATAACCCCAATCTTACGTCCTTGTGTCTGTAAACTCTCTAAGGCATCCATAGCGACACGCAGAGTGTCGGCATCAAGTGTTCCAAAGCCCTCATCTATAAACAGAGATTCTACCCTCATCCTATTTGATGATAGTGACGATAACCCTAGTGCCAATGCTAGTGAAATAAGGAATGACTCTCCTCCAGATAGTGAGTGCACTGAACGCACCTCTGATAACATATCCAAATCCACAACCTGCAAAGCTAGAGATTCCGTTGACACACGCTCAAGCACGTAACGTTTAGAAATATCTTTCAAATGTTTATTAGCATAACCCAACAACACATCAAGCGTATAGCCTTGTGCCAAAACCTTGAACTTTGCTCCATCGGCAGAACCAAACAGGTCATTGAGTTTACGCCAATTCTCTGTAACTACTCCCTTTTCTTCAATCTCTTTCTCGAATTGTTTGATGCGTTTTTTACCTTTTTCGTGATTAGTGATAATAACACCAATCTCTGTTTTTCG
>CAMRBL010000148.1 GCA_947040435.1 uncultured Rikenellaceae bacterium | reverse complement strand
CACAAAAGTACTGATAATAAGCATTTTCGGGGTCAATCTCAAAAGTTGTTGTTAAAAATTGGACATTTTTTTCAGATATTAGTAATTAATGCCTATCTTTAACGTATAAACCCACTTACTTATGAATTATCGCAACCTTTTTAGTTTAGTTTTACCCATTGGTGTTTTAGACTATTTCGACATATTAGATTCCACCATTTCAGATAATAAAGTAGATATTTATCTTGTAGAAAAACAGATTATTCCATATGGTTATAGTTCAGATGACGTTATTAGTCATGGTTACCATAAAGAAAGCATTGTACAGGATTTTCCATTTCGAGACAAATCAATGTATCTCCATGTTAAACGCCGCCGCTGGCTGGTTAAAAAGACAGAACAAGTTATCTCACGTGATTTAACTCTTGCAGCTTCGGGGACACATATCTCTTGTGATTTTGCAACTTTTTTAAAAGGTATATATAGATAATCACATAGATAGTATCAGTGAAGTAGCTCGTCGTTATAGTATTAACGAAAAGACACTTAATAGAAATTATCGTAATCATCTTAGTGGTTTTAATGAATGGGAACAACTCTCTCATAGTGATGATTATATTTTAATAAAAGAGAATATCGGTAAATCATTATGTATTGATGAAACAGCTCTATCTGATGGCGAATTATATACTATTGTAAGTAATCGTTCCGCTTGTTGTCGCAAAGGGTCTATTGTTGCTGTTGTTAAAGGTACTAAAAGTAAAACTGTCGTTGCTGTTCTTAATAAAATAAGAAAGAAACTACGTTGTGAGGTAGAAGAGATAACCTTAGATCTATCTAGCACAATGGCACTAATCGCTAAAACGGCATTTCCTTATGCTAAACAGGTGATAGATAGATTTCATGTACAGAAATTAATAAATGATATAGTTCAAGATATACGTGTTAAATATCGCTGGGAAGCTCAGGCGATAGAGGATGCAGACAAAGTAAAAGCAAAGAAGAATAACACGGAATTTAAACGTGTGAAATTCCCTAATGATGAGACTATTCCTCAATTGTTTATTCGAAGTAGATATGCTCTTATGCAATCTCAAAGTAAATGGGGAGACAATGCTAAAGAGAGAATGGGGGTACTATTTAATCACTTCCCTGAAGTGGAGGATGCTTACAAAATTGCCGAAGGATATCGTGAATTAATGAATAAGGCAAGAGACGGAAAATTAATGAGACTCGTTTACGATGAGTACTTATGGAATAAACGAAATAATAAAAATGACATTGTAAGGTAAGCGTCTCCACGATGACGTATATCTCATTATACATCAAATCAAAAGTAGCATAAAAGTGTAATATTACACTTTTATACTACTTTTGATTCTTTCTCCACCCACTTGTCTGGCAGTAATTCTCTGAGTTGTTCGTCTGTTGCTTTATGTGATAATGTAGCAAGCTTGTTTATTATATCGCAAAAATATGAAAATGAATTTACATTATTCAGTCTACATGATATCGCTAGAGAGTATATTAAAGCGGTCCTACCAGCTCCCTTCTGACTGCCACAGAACATAGAGTTCTTACGACTAATGCTGATATAACGCATAGGTCGTTCGATACGATTATTATCCAAATCATATTCAGTAGAGTTTATAATATTACCTATTGATTCCAACTCGTTAAGGCAATAAGCTACCGCTTTTGACAATTTACTATCAGGTAGACACTGCCTGCTTTTTTCTAGTTTCCTCAACTTAACTTCTAGCTCATCATAAACTAATATTGATCTTTTCACCCACTTTTCTTTAGGATACTTTCGTCGTATTAGATAAAATTTATTGTAAGTATCTATTATGTCCTTAGCTTCTTTTTGGTTGTCTATCTCTATAAAATATCGTTTGCAATGTTGCACACATCCCAGTCTTATTGCTTTCGGGTAATCCCAACCATCTAGCTTCTTGTAAGAGATATACCCATCAGCCTGTATTGCTCCACTATATGTACTTGGCAGATATGATGTGAATACTCTGGTTGCACGTGAGCCGTTATTATAAATATAGTTTATTAATTTATAACGTGAGGATAGAGCAGCCCAAAAATACCCTTTAAATGAACCTTTATCATAGCTCTTATCTAAAACAGTGTGATATGTCTCATCAAAATGGACATATGAATCAGATAGTATAGCCTCTCTTAATACAGGACTAAGTCTATCTAATAATTCAGATGCCTTAGTGAGTAATCCATGTGCTGTAGCTTTTGGCAGATCAAAACCCATTTCACTATAATACCTAACTATACGCTCTACTGGCAAGCCATACACAAAACGTTTTTGAATTAAATCCGCTAGAACCGAGCTGTCAAAATTGGAATTTAAAAAAGGTGTAATTGGAGCTTTTGCAGCAAACATATCATCTCCAATACTGTAATTTTTACACTTGTATATATGCTTTATAAGTTTTTGTGGAATATATTCATATCGAATAACATCACGAGCAAATAAATAAGTAGCATTAGCTTTGATAAACTCAGGATGGGTAGGTTCAACCTCATCCTCAATTTCCTCTAAGTCGTAATACTCTTTACGCTTTGATCCGTTATTACCTCGCTCTTTTGGAGTTGGAGCAGGCTTGTTAGTTTTTAAAGTATTATCAACTGTATTGCGCTTCTCTGTTTTCTTTGGGAGATGTATCTTTAATAATCCATTAAGCTTATCATCTATCTCTTTTTTATTTTTATCCTTTTCAAGAATAATATTTTTCAAATCAGATACTTCAACAGATAAAGATTCAACCGTTGAAGTCAAAGACTTAATGATTGCCATTAAATCCTCATTTTGCGCCTGTAATTTTTCTACTAACTCCTTGTTATTCATAGAGTAAAGATACAAAAAAAGATTGAATAAACCTAATAAAAAGTGATGTTTTTTTTATTAGGTTTATTAGTAATCAAAGAGTTAATAAGATATTTCTTTTTAATTCACTACCTATACTTTTATGTTTTATAGAGCAAAGTAGACTGTTAAAGGAGTTCGTTTCTAGCTCAAAAAACGAGTCATTGTTATTTTGTCGAGGGAGAGTGAATAATCCTAATTCTAGCTTCTTGTGATAGAGAATAAAGCCTTCATTGTGCCATCGGATAACCTTAACAGATTTACGAGATGCACTAATGAAGATATAAGCATCACCACTGAGTGCATTTAGTTCACTTTTTGTTTTTACGAGTGAGTAAAGTGAATGAATACCTTTACGCATATCGACCGAGTCGCAGTAACAGTAAAAACGGGTTGTTTCTGAAAAATTTAAAACCATAATTATACATCTAATATTTATGATGCAAAATTATGGTTTATAAATAATTACTGCAAGACGTCATCGTGGAGACGCTTACCCAAAATAATATTAAGCCAAAGAGCTTTCATGGCTCTTTTGAAGTTAAATGCGGCAGCAGCTAACATAATATTAATAGCATCGCCAAGCAATCCTTTGTATAAATTGCGTCCCAGACGATGATCTGTCTTTAAATGTCCTATTATTGGTTCTATTGATGCACGTTGCCGAAATAGTCTCCTTTTCTTCTCTTTCTGATATCTACTGTCACTCTTTAATGGAACAGAGGGAATAACTATCTTTGTTTCATTATAGTTTTTTTGTCCTCGATAACCTCTATCTCCTGCTAGTATTTTGGGGCACTTACCTGTTAATCGCAGAACTTGATCTAATGCCTTATTTATAGTATGACCATCATACTCTTTTCTAAATGATAAAGCTCCTATTATTAAACCACTTGCAGAGCGTATAACAGAAACCTTATTACCAAACTCATATTTCTTGTGTTCTTTACCTTTGCTAATACATTCTACTTCCGGTTCATTTAATGAATAAATCTTATTTTTACTATTTCTTGTTTGAGATAACACTCTATAGCTTAAGCTAATAAAACTACTATAAGCACTACCTAAACCCAAATTACGCTCTAATTCCCGCAACAAACGACCTGCTATTGTTTTTAACTTCCTGTCTGCTTTTATTGCCTTCTTCCTATTTTTTGGATGATTCCTAAATCGTTGATCTAAAAATAATTTCTTTAAAGTTCTTGTATAAGTCTGACGTATGGGCAAGGATTCTTTTTGGACGATATCTTGACATTTCTTGATTATCTTCTTAT
>CAMRBL010000147.1 GCA_947040435.1 uncultured Rikenellaceae bacterium | reverse complement strand
TTGTTACCGTACCCTCTAATCTTAATTGTAATCTCTTTATTCAGATCAATAACATTTGGTATATTGTAGCTACCGACCTCAAGGTTGAAGTAATTTAGTTCACTGTTCTCTCCCCATATAAGTCTATTCGCCCCACTCTCTATACCAATAACGCACCCTTTGACCTCAGTCTCGACCCCTTTTTTCTGCCCAATAGTATATAACTGAAACCCACTGTGTCGACCAATCACCACACCGTCACGATTTACAACGACACCTTCAGATATTTCCGCTTCGCAATTTTTTTTCAGATAATCGCCACAACTCTCACCTCTCAAAAAGCAGACCCCCATACTCTCTTTTGTACGTTTCTGTTTAGGCAGGTCACCCATAAACTCACTCTTAATAAGAGTAGCCATTGGAGTTATCGCCCTACACAGTATCTCTTGCGACAAACCCCACAAGTAGTATGACTGATCCTTCACAGGATCATTTGCCTTTGCGACATAGTATATGCCACCACACTCTTTAATATTGAAGTAGTGCCCGGTAGCGATAAAGCTACACCGCTCTCTAATTGCCAGTTCAAGTAGTAGTTTCCACTTAACTTCCACATTACATATTGTACAAGGAGCCGGTGTTCTACCCATGTTGTACTCCTGCGTGAAGTATTGTATAATTTTCTCGCTAAACATAGATTTCGCATCCTCAACTACAATTGGTATAAGAAGCTCTTCAGCTTTTCGTCTAGCCGAAGCAACAAGCACCTCATCACCCATCGTGTCGATAGTTAAAGCAATCACTTCATACCCCTGATTTTCCAACACTTCGACAGCTTTTACGCTATCAATCCCCCCACTAAAACCTAGTAGTACACGATTATTTGCCATTAATTACGAGCTATTATATTTTAATAAAAGAGAGTGTACAATAGATACACTCCCTTTTAACTTATAGGTTTACGAACGTTACAACCGTTATAACTTTTCGAACTCTTCATCGATTGATGCTTCAGAGATGTGCTGATTAAAAAACTCAGGTTTAGTTCTCTTCACAAATTCAATTACATCTTCCAGTCCACCAGAAAACTTTGCAAAATCCTCTTTGTATAGGTATATTTTGTGTTTATCAAAAGAGAATGATCCATCCCTAGCTTGTTTTTTACGACTCTCCGTAATAGTTAGATAATAGTCATCATTACGTGTTGCCTTCACATCAAAGAAATAGGTTCTACGACCCGCTCTTACAGATTTTGAGTATACCTCTTCTCCTCCATCCGTCTCCGTCTCTCTACGAGAGTCATATGTTTCCATCATAACGTTATAATATTAGATAATATATTAAACTAGATTAGAGTCTATTTAGGTCTTTATAACTCCACTACGAAATTTATGCAACGAATTCCACAGACTCTTAGTACAAATATAATAAAAAAAAAGTAATTATCCAACATACAAGTTACAAAAGTCCCGCTTCATACATCAAAATTATCTGTTCAATGACCTTATCTTCTTCCTTTTTATCATAATTATCTTTTAGGTCAGCGCCAAATACGGTTGCTATTCCCTGCCAACAGAATGCACTAAACCCACCACGAAACTCTTTGATTAGTGAGTATGAGGATTGGTTTGTCTCACGATCGATCAATTTGATTAATATTTTACCTTGAGAGAAGTTCATCTTCTTTAGTATTGGCATATACTCCTCTTTAAGATCTTTTTCGAGTTGTTTTATGTGTTTACTTTGATCTCTTTTACCTTCGATAAGCACCAACTCTTTTTCAAGTTCTTTTAGTTTCCTTCCAGCGACAATAGCGATAGGATATGCAACTTTTACGTTACGTATCAATTTTGCATGCCTTCTCATGTCTACAGGTTTATCAAATATGTATATAGGCCAAAGATCGATAGTAATAATACTATCACCTTGTTGATTGTATTCGACTCTCTGCTCAAAATAGCCTCTACCCGATTTCTGAGCAAATAGAGCATTAGAAGATAAAATAATAATAATTACTATAATAAATCGCATATCAAAATAATGGAATAAATTTTATACCTTTGCAAAGGTAATAATAAAAATCGTTATATGAATGAACCTCGTAGCTTATACATAGAACAAAATGATTGTACCTCGTGCTACCGATGTCTGCGTGAGTGTCCAGTCAAGGCAATAAAATGTCATGGAGATTCTGTTACTATTGATTATGATAAATGTATAAGATGTGGCGATTGCGTATCCAAATGTAAGTATGGATATATAAACGTACGTAATGACGTCTATATTGCAAGGAAGTTAATAAAATCACATCTTGTTAAGGTTGCTTCAGTATCACCCCAATGGAGTGTTGAGTTTCCGGGCATAGATGAGAGTAGGTTTATTGAGGCACTTCATCTATTGGGTTTTACGAATGTTTCAGAGAGTGCTCTTGGAGCTCAAGCCATCATTGAGTCTGAAGCAAAAACACTGATGGCTAAGAATGAGATATTTATATCATCACGCTGTCCAGTTGTTAGCGACTACATACGAAAATATAAGAGTAAAATAGCGTATAATATACTACCCTATGTCTCACCAATGGTTGCGCATGCTCGCATGATAAAGAGTTGGTGGGGAGCAAAATCGGCAATTATACACATCTCCTCTTGCCAAGCTGCCAAGAGAGAGGCTGAGTCTAGTTCTGATCTAATAAATATATCATTGACTTTTAAGGAGTTGAAGAGTTGGTTTCACGATGAGGGTGTAGATTTTGAAAAGGTATCGGGACATGAAAGTTATATGTTTGAGCCCCACGTCGCCAAGAATGGTCTTATGTATGCACTAGAGGGAGGAACAGCCTACATGATAAAAAATATTGGTTGTACAGCCCCCTCTATATCCAAGTCGTCTATGGCGCAGATTAAGTCACTACTTGCCGTAGTACCTGAGATTGAGAGTGATGGTGTCTTTTTGGATTTAATGGCTTGTGATGGAGGATGTGTTGGCAGTTGCGGCTCTAGCATCAAGAAACACTCCTTAGTTAATGCCTATATGCATATGAGGCGGATTGAGGAGTCACGCAAGCACATAGCAGACAACTATATACTACCACCGATCTCTGTATTTGAAGATGAAAACATAACCACTACACCTATATCGAGATTGGTCTCCGAAAACCATACACTTAAAGCCCTAAGTAGCATTGGAATAATGACCGAAGCCGAGCAGATAGATTGTAACGCTTGTGGTTACAATACGTGTCGAAGGTTTGCAAAGGCACTAAGTAAAGGGCTAACAACAAAAGATATGTGCTCCAACTACATGAGAAATAATTTACAAACCAAGCTCACAACACTCATAGAGAATATCTCCATAGGTATTGCCATCATAGATAAGGATATGACCATACTGAACTCCAACACTACCCTATCTACAATGTTTGGATTAAACATGGAACAGAACTACGACTCAAAGAGGGGTCTAAGTGGATTGGATGCTGATACAATTCTACCCTTCTCAAGATATGTACGCTCTATGCTTGAGGGCGGAGAGGACAATTTAGTAAAAGACATTCAGATAAAAGAGCGCATAATCACCGTATCACTCTACAAGATAGAGCGTAACAAAACGATTCTTGCAATTTGTCGTAACATGCTCTTCTCGCAGGTTAGAAACGAGGAGATTGTGACAAGAACAAAAAAAGTAGTAAAAGAGAATTTAGAGACCGTACAAAAGATAGCATCTTTATTGGGTGAGAACGCCTCTCGTACAGAGGCAATTCTAAACTCAATACTAGATTCCCAAGGGTCAAAGTGATCCCTTTTGCACACAAGATGTCACACAATTTGATATAAAAGTCATAACAAAAGAGTAGATAATGTCTATTAACAAGAGGTTTTTCGTAGAAGTTGAGAGCTATGAGCTAAGTGAAAAAGGGCAAATAGTTTCGGGTGATGTTATAATCCAACATCGCAATAAGGGGCGTGTATTTGTGATACTGAGCAATGGCAACGGGAGCGGAGTCAAAGCTAACATTAAAGCTAATGTAATTGGCTCAATGGCTCTACACTATACCCTTCTTGATGAACCTATTGCAAGAGCTGCACAGACTATTATTCACACATTTGCCAATGATAGCACACAGAGATCGGAAGAGCACACGTCTGAACTCCAGTCACTCCGGAGAATCT
>CAMRBL010000146.1 GCA_947040435.1 uncultured Rikenellaceae bacterium | reverse complement strand
AGAGTTTAAACATGCTCCCTTTGGTAGATATCTTAACTAATAATCGTAATGAGCATATCACTATTAATTCAGCTACAAACAAGCTCAAATTCACTAAGCAAGTAATCACGTCACAATCTAAAACAGAGTTAAGGGTTGGTGTCACACCGCTATCTCTAGTTGAATCTATCATTGATGATATTGTCGATATACAAGATATTAAATCGGGGTTAAATAGACAGATACCATTACTCATAAATCCACAAAAATCTCTTAAATCACTAGATATTGTACCCATCGTGTTACGCTCAGATAATTTAACTTCATGGAGTGTCGCGTTTAATTATGGAGATCCTATATCTATTAAGGTGAATGGAGAAACTTTTTATAAAAATTACTATAATGGAGGATCTAACGACGAATTATCAATATTTTTTGATGCCCCTCAACGCAATTCGTACGACGACCATGTTTATCTTGTAGTAAAAGGAATAAAAGCTGATATGTCGGTTGTTAACCGTCTATTTATTGTTCAATATTAAAGTTAATACACCTATCAACTTGAAATCTCGTGGTAGTGCACGAGATTTCAAGTTGAATTAACATTATGAGCCATATTCGGCATACAGTAAATTAATCTTAATATAATATTATGAAGCTATTAGTAGAAAAAATCCAATCAACGATTGAGAAATTTACCATAAATAACTCACAATAAGTGGATAGTGTAAATAAATCAGCAGGTGTGCGAGCACGTAAAAGCACCATAGAACGAGAGAAACTTTTGAAGGAGTTTTGTAAGGTTTCAGTGATCTATACCAAATAGGCTCAGATCTGGCTATCTGTCTTTTAAACTACTACTATTACTTACAAAATTAATACATTATACATATGTTACTGTTATCTACACGTCTGTTTCTAATAGCCTCTACCCATTTGGTCGAAGGTTATTCTAAAAAAGTTAAAATTACAGCACCAGACATTGCCGAAAAATGTAATGTAAATTCACGTGCATTGATGCCTGCTCTAAGAAGACTTACCCAAGTTAGTATTTTGAAAAGTCAAGTTGGTGGTCATGAACCAGGATTTATATTTGCTAGAGATCCTGCGGAAATATCATTATACGAAGTAATTGTGGCTCTTGAGGGAGAGTTTCAGATATGCACTTGTCGTTATCTTATCGAGAATGTTAAATGTGAGATTAAGGATTGTGATAATTGTCTTCTTTATAAGGTAATTAGTAATGGACTGTCTAGGATTATTCAGAATCTAAAAAAGACGACAATTGTCGATTCTAATTGTCCATTGTCGATATAACGCTTACCAGTTTTGTTTTACGGCAGAGTTATTACAATTTAGAGAAATTATAATAACTCTGCCGCTCTTTTTTATACAACTATCAAATAATGAAATAATGAACCGATTAACATTAGTGGAATTTTTTGAATCGATATTACAGAGTAATGAAGATTCGTTGGGTAAAATTGAAAAAGAGTTTGACTACTTCATAGACCTGATTTTCGAGGTCAATAATAGTGAAGACGATTTTATTCGTAAATTTCGCATCTTAAACTATACTAAGATTCGTCTTGAAGTTTTGTCACGTGGCATAAAAACATCTGGCAAAGCGAAAAAAAAATATAGACCTTTATCTAAAATACATCTTACTGGCTATAGCCTTAATTGATACAGAAATCAAGCTCTTGCATATTATGCGTAATCAGTCGTGTAATAGGAGTTTTGTTGAAGCAACAAAAACAATTAAGTGGACAGGTAAGATTATTGATTTAGTAGAGGTTATTTATGCTATTTGCGAGGATGGCTCGATTAATGGTGGCACCACAAAAAAGAGAGTTACTTCTATAGTAACTCTCTTTTTTATGCCTATATGTGGTGGTGGGGTTATAAGGATTGCAGCAAAAGTTAAACCATGAGTTAAACCAGTTTTCTTATCCGCTACATCCCACCCTCTTTTTTTCAAAGATCTTTCATTTGTTTTAATAGCTCTCTTAACTCTTTACACCACCATCAATTTATTACTCTTCTTATAAAACTTAGCAGGTATAGGTCTACTGAGTTTCCAAGTGATATTTATTGGCTTAGAACTGCTGTGTTCAACATACTCCACAGCACCAAGAAACGTATATGATTCCGTTGTGCCTAATACCTGATCCTTCTTGTTTTCTCTAACAAATAGCAGTATTTTATTGCCTTCTGTTCGTTGCTTGATATACCTTAATCCTGTTGGAGATGTTACCGAAATGGTACTTTGACTCTGCCAATGAAATAACTCCTCGTTGATTGAGTAGTCGTTATACATTGTGGTTGGTGAGTAATCTTTCTCGGACTTATTAAGCGTTACAAAAAGGATATCAATTCCTTTATCTTTAATATACTTAGAACCTTCACGTACTGTCGATGGATTCATCATATCCATTGCAACAATAATTTGATCTCGACTATACGTACAATGCAGATCTAACGGACAATCAAATCCGACACTTACCTTTTCATCTACAAAATCAATCTTATTGTATTTATACGCTAACAATTCTATCATCTCGTTACACATCGTTGGGTTTGCTCGGATAGATTGAATCGTATCATCGAACGGACATGCATCAAGTCCTTTTTGCCAAACAGTAAATTGGAGCATCTGTAACATTCTGTTCTCTGCGGGAGAGTAATCCCAAACTTCACCCTTTAGGGCTCTTAGAATCAATGTTATAAATCGCCTCGAATTGATTAGGCAAAATCGCGGCAAAGCCTTTTGAAGCACAACTTCGTCTACATCTGAGATGGATTCTTTTACACCTGCCAAAACCAACAAGTGAGAGAAACTGTTTTTAGCATATATGGTACGCACATCCAGATTGTAATAATCCAAAAAGCTACTAAGAGAAAGCGTTAAACCGCTATCCTCCTCAAAAGAGGCAATACGTGATACAAGGCCTTTGATTCCGCTGAACGATGCCTTTATATTTTCCAGAATATACTCTTTTGATTTCTTCTCCAATTGTATATAACACCCCTTTGGAAGTGATATAAAACCGCTCTTTATCTCCTTTTGTATGCTCTTGCTACTATCGGTAAGAAGTGCTGAGAATTTATTCTCGAAACGGTATCTATTATTTGCCTGTCCGATAAAGTCAAGCACTGTAAGACACTCCTTCCCTTCAGATAGTCGAAGTCCACGTCCCAACTGTTGCAGAAAGATCGTTAACGACTCGGTAGGACGTAAGAATAAGATTGTGTTTACTTCTGGAATATCAACCCCTTCATTGTATATATCTACTACAAAGATGAATTTTATCTCTCCATTGACTAACCTTTGCTTTGCATTATTCCTAACATCACGCGCACTGTTACCAATCAGAGCAATACTGCTAATCCCGTTCTCATTAAAAACATCAGACATATAGTTTGCATGATCTATCGAGACACAGAAGCCAAGACCTTTTACTTCATCAATATCTGTTGTGTACCTTAGTACAGACTCTATAATATGTAATGCTCTTTTATTGGCAATCCTTTCGCTGAATGTGAATAGATTTGATAACTCACTCTTATCATATCCACCCCTCGACCACTTTAATTGCGATAGATCCGTACAATCGCTAACGCCAAAGTATTGGAATGGACTAAGCAACTTTCTGTCGATAGCCTCAGGGAGTCTAATCTCGGCTGCGATTTGGTCATTAAAGTAGCTCAAGATACTCTTCTCATCCATACGCTCGGGTGTCGCTGTCAAGCCAAGTAGTATTCTTGGTTTATGGTGCGATAATAACTTCTGATATGTTGTTGCTGCCGCGTGATGAAACTCATCGACAACTATATAGTCGTAGTAATCGTCGCTTATCTTATCGTATAGGCGCTGAGAATTGTATGTTTGAATGGAGACAAACAGATTGTCAAGACTATCTGGTATGTGATCGCCAACAAAAAGTTCGCCAAAGTTGTTATCCCTCAACACATGACGGAAAGTATAAAGACTCTGCTTTAAAATCTCCTCACGGTGAGCTACAAATAGAAGTCGCGGTGTTTTTGGTTTTAACTGAGTTTTGAATCGTTTGTAATCAAAAGCCGAAATCACAGTCTTTCCTGTTCCTGTGGCAGCTACAATTAAATTTTTGTAATTGCCCCTAATGGTTCTCTCCGCCTCTAGTTTGTCTAGCACTTCTTGCTGATAT
>CAMRBL010000145.1 GCA_947040435.1 uncultured Rikenellaceae bacterium | reverse complement strand
GATTGTAGTGAATAAAAATAATAGCGTCGCAGATAGTTTAAATTTTACTATCTGCGACGCTAATTTTTTGAAAATATATAATTTTCTAGCGATTATAAAGTGCTCTTAGATTGACATACAGCATCACGTTTCACTTTCTTAATAAGACCTTGAAGAACGCTACCTGGTCCTAGTTCAATAAATTCACTAGCTCCATCGGCAATCATGTTCTCAACAATTTGAGTCCAACGAACTGGTGCTGTTAATTGTGAAATTAGGTTGTTTTTTATCTCTTCTGGGTCAGTATGTGGTTTAGCATCAACATTTTGGTACACAGGGCACACTGGAGTTGTAAAAGGAGCATTATTTATCGCTGCCTCTAATTCAACTCTTGCAGGCTCCATTAAAGGTGAGTGGAATGCTCCACCAACATTTAATTTTAATGCACGTTTTGCTCCTGCTTCAAGCAACTTAACGCACGCTTTATCGATACCTTCATTTGTTCCTGATATAACTAATTGTCCTGGGCAGTTGTAGTTTGCAGCAACAACAATGTCATCAATTGAGGCGCAAACCTCTTCAACTACATTGTCTGGAAGTGCTAAAACTGCAGCCATTGTTGAAGGAGTCTGCTCGCAAGCTTTTTGCATAGCATCTGCACGCTTTGCAACAAGTTTTAAACCATCTTCAAAACTAAGAGCTCCAGCTGAAACCAATGCGCTAAACTCACCAAGAGAGTGTCCAGCAGTCATTTCTGGTTTGAAATCGTCACCTAGAGACTTTGCAAGGATGACAGAGTGAAGGAATATTGCAGGTTGTGTTACATTAGTTTGCTTTAGTTGCTCATCTGTTCCAGAGAACATGATGTCTGTGATTCTGAAACCTAAGATCTCGTTCGCTTTTTCAAATAGCTCTTTTGCCATTGGAACGTTGTCGTATAAATCTTGTCCCATTCCAATAAATTGGGCGCCCTGACCTGGGAAAATAAATGTTTTCATATTAATATAATTTAATTGGTTCGGTGTAAATTTGTTTGGCAAGCATGACAATGGTGAAGTTGTCTAGTTGCTACATTTATGATAATATGGCACAAAATTACGAATACTTTTTAAAGATGCCAAAATTTAAATGCTATTTTGCATCTTGTTTGCGTCGTTAGCCTGATTAAACTACTATCTGGATGTTTTATTGTGTACTCCTTGAGGCAAATTTTCGCATAATATAATCGGTGTAAAGAGGTGATGTAGATATGTTGATAACTTGGGTCGATTTTTTTTTATAATCTGCGAAAAAAGATGTACTTTTGCAGTGTATTTCTCATATAATTTTTTGATGCACAATGACGATAGTATATTATATAATTATTACCGCAATAACAATTTGCTTAACGTTCTTTACGGCAGTCGTCTATTTGGTGACTAAACGTACTGATCCTCAGGGTGTTTACATTCATGGGTTTTCTAAACTGTGGGTAAAATTGTTTCTTGGATTGCAGTTCGGATGGAAAATTAAGGTTGAAGGGTTAGAAAATATAGATGAAAATCAAACATATGTTGTTACGGTAAATCACCAATCTATGATTGATATTCCGCTAATGTATGCAATCCCTCTGAATTTTAAATGGGTAGCTAAGGAGGAAGTGTGTAGGATTCCAATATTTGGATGGATGATGAAGATGCATGGAGATATTACAATTAAAAGAGGGTCATCTAATGCAGCAAAAAAATTTATAACTGAAGGAAGTGAGTGGATAAAGGGTGGAACTTCAATTGTAATTTTTCCTGAAGGTACTAGATCCAAAAATGGAAACATACGGAGATTTAAAGAGGGTGCATTTACACTCGCTAAGAGTTCCGAGGTCGCAATACTTCCTTGTGTAGTAGATGGGAGTGGGGACGCAATTATAAATTATTGTAAATTACGTAGAAAACATACCTTTACAATAAAAGTATTGCCTCCAGTGTCAAAAGATATAGTTAGTCAATGTTCGGCGAAAGAATTAGCTAAGTTGGTTGAGAAACAAATGATTGATGAACTCAATATAATGGTAAAAAATAGAAGTAAAACAATATGAGTACTAGAGTAGGTTATACTGATGACGATATAAAATCATTAACACCAAGAGAGCATATCAGGCTACGTCCAGGTATGTATATTGGTAAGTTGGGTGATGGAACTCAGAATGATGATGGTATTTATATGCTTATCAAAGAGGTAGTTGATAACTCTATTGATGAGTTTCGAATGGGTGTAGGTAATAAAATTGAGATTAAAATTAATCAGAATACTGTATCTATTAGAGATTATGGGCGCGGAATACCCTTGAATAGTTTATCCGCTGCTGTTTCTAAAATGAATACAGGAGGTAAATATAATGAAGGTGCATTCGAAAAGTCTGTCGGACTTAATGGTGTAGGTATCAAGGCTGTAAACTTTCTTTCAAAAGAGTTTATGGCTAGGTCTATTCGTGATAATGAAGCTCACACAGTTCATTTTGAATCAGGAGTTGAAATTAACGATACATGGGAGAAAGGGGTTAATGAGAAGAATGGAACTGCTATATCTTATGTAATTGATACAGAGGTATTCACAGACTTCATAGGATATAATTTAGAGTATGTAGAGGCAATGGTGAGAAATTATACATATCTCAACAAAGGCTTAACTATAGAGCTAAATGGAGTATCTTATAAATCAAAAAATGGTCTTTTAGACCTTCTCACAGAAAATATGTCTGTTGAGCCCTCTTATAAGCCGATTCATTTGATTGGGGAGGATATTGAAATCGTTATAACTCATGGTACGGGTTATGGCGAAAGTTATTACTCTTTTGCAAATGGACAATATACGTCACAAGGAGGAACACATCAATCTGCATTTAGAGAGGCTGTTGCAAAGACATTAAAGGAGTTTTATCGTAAGGATTATGACCCTTCAGATATTAGAACTTCTATTATTGCAGCGATAAGCGTGCGTGTCTCAAATCCAATATTCGAGAGCCAAACGAAAATCAAACTCGGATCAAAAGAGATGGGTAAAGATGGACCAACGGTTAGAAATTTTATTGTGGATTTTGTTAAGGAGAATTTGGACAACTTCTTGCATAAAAATTTAGATATTGCTGAGTTGCTGAACAAAAAGATTGTTGAAAATGAAAAAGATCGAAAAGCAATATCTGGAGTAAGAAAAAAAGCTAGAGACTTAGCTAAGAAGGTGAGTCTTAATAATAAGAAGTTGAGAGATTGTAAGGTTCATCTGAATGATAAGACTAAAAATAAGCGACAAGAAGAGTCTATGATTTTCATTACAGAGGGAAACTCAGCAAGTGGATCGATAACATCTAGTAGGGATGTTCAAACTCAAGCTGTATTCTCTTTGAGGGGTAAGCCTTTGAACTGTTATGGGATGACCAAAAAGGTTGTATATGAAAATGAAGAGTTTAATCTTCTACAAGCAGCGTTAAACATAGAAGAAGATATCGAAAACCTGCGATATAATAAGATAATCATTGCAACTGATGCCGATGTCGATGGGATGCACATTAGGTTGCTATTGATGACATTCTTTTTGCAGTTTTTCCCTGATGTAGTTAGGCAAGAGCATTTATATGTTTTGCAAACCCCTCTATTTAGGGTAAGAAATAAAAAGACTACAATGTATTGTTACTCTGAGGAGGAGAAGGTTAAGGCGGTGTCTAAACTTGGAGTAAATCCTGAAATTACTCGATTTAAAGGTCTTGGAGAGATTTCGGATTATGAGTTTAAGGAGTTTATTGGAGAGAATATGAGATTAGATAAGGTTCGACTATCCAAAAATGACCCGATACAAGATATGTTAGAGTTTTATATGGGTAAAAATACAATGGAACGTCAAAGTTTTATTGTTAATAATCTGAAAGTTGATACAGATAAAATTGATGAGTAATTTTAAGTTAAAACACTGCTAATTATATAGTTATGAGTAAAGACGATATAAACGACTTGGATGAAACAATGAGTAGTGAATTTCAAGATGTCAACATAGAAGAGATTGAGGAGGTTGAAGAGACTCAAGTTGAAGATAGTCCAGTGAAAAAAAGTAAGTTTACAGCTCTAATGAATGAAACGGGGGGTAATCTTAAAATGACTGGTATGTATAAGGAGTGGTTTTTGGACTACGCCTCATATGTAATACTTGAACGTGCAGTTCCTCATTTAGA
>CAMRBL010000144.1 GCA_947040435.1 uncultured Rikenellaceae bacterium | reverse complement strand
AGTTCGGCTATAATCACTAGCATATACTTATTGCTCATTATTGCCTTCCAAAGGGGTTCGATAAAACGAGTATTACACCTAGGGATCTCTATTCCAAACTCCTCTCTAAACATCCACTCAAAAGGATATAATTTAAATAAAAATCTAAGTTCATCTTGTTCACATGGAGTTAAAAAAACGCCTCTATCTGAGTCTAATTTCAATTGATCTATACCAAATATAGATGTATCTATCCCAGCCTCAGTCGCTGTATCTGCTATGTACGCAATTGTTGAAAGATCCTCTACACTATCCAGAACTCCTGTAAAATGCATACGATCTATTGAATACTCTCTATTTATATCTCTCCAACTTTGAACCAATGCCTCGTGTATGGAGTTAAATTGATCGTTGTCTGGAAATAACTCCTCCTTCCACTCCCACTGAACAATCGATGCCTCGAATAATGAAGTCGGAGTATCTGCATTAAACTCTAACAGTTTGGGTGCTCCTCCCTCTAATGCGAAGTCAAATCTACCATAAATAGATAGGTCATCTCTCTCCCAGCTCTCAATTAATGATGGTACGATGTACTCTGGAATAGCCAATTTACCCCAAAGATTGTGTTGAATAACATGTTCAACAGCACTGCAATACATAGAGTAGCACTCCTTAGTTGCATCTTCGATTTGTGCTATTTCGACTGCCGAAAAGGAGTAGTAAGCATTCTCAAGCCAATAATCTCTATTGAATTGAAATCCTAAAGACTCAATCTTTTTTGCGTAGTCTACCCTTGGTTGAATTTTAACTCTTATCATCCTTTTTTTTATTAACTAGTAGCCGAACGTCCTGAACGTCCAAATCCACCAACTTTTTTAGTTGAAGTGAAATAGTTTGGCTTCGCAATCTTTTTTCCGTTATTATCTGTGTAGCTTCCAGTTGATGGGTAGAATCTGTTAGTTGTGCTTCTTCCATTTATAATAGATGAGATAATCCAGTAATTCATTAGACCATTATATATACCTGTTGAGCCATCTGGACATGTATACGTTTGATTGTTCTGTGGGTCATTAGGGAAGTCATCTACCTCCACCTCCTTTGAGCATTGCATTGCAGCTAAAGAGATTGCAGCAATTCCTAATACGGCTCCAATTAATACATTTCTTTTCTTCATTATGTTTACTTGTGGTTAAAACAGTAAATTTTATATGGATTATATTTGATGTGTAATTTCCAACGTCGGGGTTTCTAATCGTACAAATATATCAAAAATATTAATTATTTGCAATTAGATGTTACAATACAAACCGTTCTCGCCATTTAATTTTGACGAGGACGGTTTATGGTTATATACTGCCAAACCATAAATTAAGTACAGTTTCCACTTACTGCGGATTCAACTTAACTAGTCATCATTACGCACTTGCCGATGCTGAGGCGTGTGCTATAATTGCGTTGCAAATACTTTAAACCTAAATTCGATTGATACTTGTTCTAAAGTGCGTAAAGAATGCAGGTAATGTCTATTTGTAGCCTCATAGCTCAAGCCTAATAACAACTTGACACAATTACTTAACTCCATTGAAAACCATCCTTAAGGGTAGGGTATTGACTAATCTTTGATGTTATGATACGCAGGTACTCCAGAGTAAATAGGTGCAGATAATAAAAAATGCAGAAAAACGCAGAAAAATAAACCCTTTGCAACCAATACACCTAGTCCTTAGTGAACCAATAATATTAAGAATGGGAGTAATTAATGTAGACACGCGTCAATTAACTGATCTAGCATCTAAGATCGGAGTGCTTAACAACCAAGTAAAATCGCTTAAAACAAGTACAGAGGAGAAGAGGCTAAAAGCATGGCTGGATATCCAAGAGGTGTGCCTAACACTGAATGTCAGCGTGCGAACAATTCAATCGTATAGAGACAAAGGTATGTTGCCATACTCGCAGGTAGGGACTAAGTTTTTTTATAAACCAGAGGATGTTGAGTTTCTAGTCCTTAAAAATCGAAAATAAACTATGGCAGACAAACACAAAGAGCAAGGACAGAACCTAATGGAATTGTCAACGACAGTTGAAGCGATGAGTAAATTGATTATTGATATAGCTCAAAACAACCGTCCACTACTAGGAGGGGAGCACTACATCAGCGATGCGGAGCTGTCAGCCATTTTAAAGATAAGCAGAAGGACTCTTCAGCAATGGCGAACAGATGGTGTTATATCATTTATTATGTTGGGAGGGAAAGTGCTCTATAAAGAGTCGGATGTGCAGGGGCTTCTGGATACCTCATATATGAAATCATTTGCAACAACTATTTAAAATTAAAGAGAGATAGCACTATCTAGCTGTCTCTCTTTAATTTTGTTTACTGAATTTTTCCAAAACTATGCTTTCCAGCTTTAAGCATATCGCTCATTATATTTTCATCTAATATACGGGCATAGTGGCGTGTCATCTTAGTGTCAGTGTGACCGAGCATATCTGCTACATTATTAATCGACACTCCTCTCGAAAGCATATAGGTTGCAAAAGAATGTCGAGCTGTGTGTATATTTTACACCAAAGTAGCATAGAGCAGATTGGTGAAGTTGATTAGGCAACTTGTTTAGAATTAGGCGATTTGCATTAAAATACGGAATTAGGAAAATGCAATAATAGGAAGTTTGTAGCATAATTTCCGTTACCAAAAGGTTACCTGCTCAGTTACCCAGTAATATATAGGTAACCGCAGAATGGCGAATTATTGTCATATTGGTTCTTTTGCGCTGATTTGCTGAGTGTTATATTCGATGAACGGCTTATGATTTTATAATTTTGTGATCCCAAAATCGCAAAATGAATATAAATTAAATTATAAGCATATGAAAGACGTAAAATTTAAGGTGTTGCTCTACCTCAAGAAGGGCACGTTAGACAAATCGGGTAAAACTCCGATAATGGGTCGCATAACCATTCAGAGTCAAAAGTATGGTAACTCGATGGCACAGTTTAGCTGTAAATTATCGTGTGCCGAAAAACTTTGGAACTCACGAGAGAGTAGACTCAATGGTAAAAGTAAGATAGCTGTTGAGGCAAATGCTAAGATTAACAAATTAATACTCTCAATCAATGAGGCATACACAGCACTGCAAAAACGTAATCAACCACTCAGAGCAGAAGATGTAAAAAATCTATTTCAAGGAGGAGTGTCATCTCAAATGATGGTCATTCAACTATTTGATAGAATTGTCAAAGAGGTAGAAGCTCGTGTTGGAATTGATCGAGCTAAGACTACACCTCTATCATATCACGGAGCAAGGAGGAATTTGGCGGAGTTCATCAAGCTAAAATTTAAAAGTAATGATATTGCCTTCGGGCAACTCAATGAGCAATTTATCCGTGAGTTCTTGGATTATGTGGCAACCGAAAGAGGCTATGCCATCGACACAGTGCGTCACTATTTGGCTCTACTAAAGAAGGTGTGTAAAATTGCTTTTCGAGAGGGACACTCCGAGAGGTTGTATTTTGCCAACTATCCTTTACCAAAACAGAAGTTTACCCCGCCACGCTCGCTAAGTCGCAAGGAGTTTGAGGCGATAAGAGATTTGGATATTCCCATCGAGAGGGAGCGACATTGTAGAGTGCGAGATATGTTCATCTTCTCGTGCTATGTAGGTACAGCATTCGTAGATACGGTCGCCATCACCAAGAAGAATCTATCTAAAGATGATAATGGAGATTTATGGCTAATCTACAATCGTGGCAAAAATGGATCACTCAGTAGAGTTAAACTACTACCCGAAGCGATTGTTATAATCAATAAATATAAGAACCGCAACAGAGATTCTATATTTCCGCCTATCAAATATGAGCAGGTGGGCTATATTATGCGTAGTTTTAAAGCATTGATTGGCAAACAAGATTTCCTCTCATATCATCAAGCAAGACACACATTCAGCACTCTAATCACTTTAGAACAAGGAGTTTCCATAGAAACGGTGAGTAAAATGTTAGGGCATAGCGACATTCGCACAACTCAAATTTATGCTCGTGTGACGCCGAAGAAGCTATTCGATGATATGGATAAGTATATAGAGATGACAAAAGATATGAAATTAATACTATAAAGATATGAGAAGTACATTTAAAATTCTATTTTACATAGATAAGAACAAGATAAAATCAGATGGTACAACTGCAATAATGTGTCGAATAGATCGGA
>CAMRBL010000143.1 GCA_947040435.1 uncultured Rikenellaceae bacterium | reverse complement strand
CTGCCTACGGCGTGAAACTTTATAAAGTTTCATCAAATTTTTCATGATTTTGTTTTATTAGAGACTAAAAGCATAGTAGATAACGTTTCTTTATGTATGTGTTCAATCATTTTTTAAATTTACAGTTTTACTAAACTTTACAATAAAATTTGTACCTTCGTATCGTTAAACAAACCTAAATTATGGATAAGTTAGATGTCAAAATAATATACAAAGATTTTTGCGAAAACATACAAAAGATTTTTAGTGACATTAGTGCCGAAATGATAATCTCTGCACTAAACCTCGCACATGAAAAGCTCGATGGAATGACCCGCTACAATGGTGAGCCATTCATTATGCACTCTATAAACTGCGCAAATATAGTAATATCCGAGATTGGACTTGGACGTAATTCCACAATCTCAACTCTACTCCACGACGTCATAAGACTAGGATTAATGAGCGCAGAAGAGGCAGGGAAACTATACGAAGAGCCATGTGTCAAAATACTTAAAGGACTATCTAATATATCGGATGTAAACACAAATCAATCCAAAGAGCAAGCAGATAACTTTAGAGATCTTATAGTATCATACTCAACTGACCCGAGAGTTATTCTAATAAAGCTCGCTGATAGACTGGAGGTTATGCGAAACATAGCATCCTTCCCCACAAAAAAAAGAGTCAAAAAAAGTTGGGAAAGTCTAAATCTATACGCTCAACTAGCCCACAAACTTGGACTATATAGCATAAAGAGTGAGCTAGAGGATATAGCATTAAGCCACTTAGAGGAGGAGGATTACAATCTAATAAGAGTAAAACTTGAAGATACAGCGCAGGAACGTCAAATATTTATTGGGCAGTTCCTAACTCCTATCGAGGAGAAGCTAACAAAAATCGGCATAAAGTACTATATAAAAAGCAGAACAAAATCCATATATTCAATATGGGCTAAGATGCAAAAAATGAAGATCACATTTGAGGAGATCTACGACATATTTGCACTTAGGATTATAATTGACGCCCCCCACGAGTTAGAAAAGGCACAATGTTGGAATGCATACTCAATAGTTACAGACTTCTACACTCCCAATCCCGATAGGATGAGGGATTGGATCTCTATCCCCAAATCTAATGGTTACGAATCTCTACACACAACCGTAGTAACGAAGGATGGACACTGGGTAGAGATTCAAATTCGTTCCGAGAGAATGGACGTAATTGCCGAGAAAGGAATTGCTGCACACTGGAGATATAAGGGTGTTAACCAAGGTGGCGTTGGCAGTGAAGAGTGGCTTGCAAGGCTACGAGATATGATGGAGAGTGATAGTGATACTCAGAATCTTGCATCTAAATTTGACACCGAATTATCATCTAAGGAGATATTTATATTTACTCCCAATGGTGATCTTCGAAAAATGAATGATGGAGCAACGGTTTTAGACTTTGCATTCGACATACACACAAATCTAGGGTCAACGTGTACTGGGGCAAAAATAAATCAAAGAAATGTCCCGATCAAAGAGGCTCTAAAGAATGGTGATATTGTTGAGATACTTACGTCCAAGACGCAGAAGCCAAAAACAGATTGGCTAAGTTTCGCAACGACAAGTAAGGCAAGGAATAAAATCAAATCATTCCTTCGTGAAGAGCAAGCAAAAGCAGCGAGCCTTGGACGAGAAGAGTTGGAACGTAAAATAAAAAACTGGAAAATAAACATCACAATTGATGATGCTGTAAACATTCTATGCAAACACTATAAACTTCGCACGGGAACAGAAGTATATGGTCAAATAGCATCTGAAAAGGTTGCAATGTCAGATGTTAAGGAGATAATAGTTAAAAATTTAAGTGGTGAAGTTAATGATCTAAAGATTAAAACAAACAAAATAGCTATTAAATCTTTAGCTCCCTACAAAGGAGATGCCCTAGTTATTGACGATACAATTAAAGATCTAGAGTACAAACTAGCAAAGTGCTGTAATCCGATATGTGGGGATAATGTCTTTGGTTTTGTAACAATTAGCACAGGAATTACAATACATAGAGAAGATTGCCCAAATGCACTAAGGCTACAAGAGCGATACCCATACAGAATACTTCCTGCTCGATGGAGAGAGACATCTGCGCTTGGAGCATTCCGAGCGACAATTAAAATAGTTGCGGATGACTCATCGGGCATGGTAAACAAAATAACAGATACAATAAATAGAGACCTAAAACTTAACATTCGCTCCATGAGCCTCAACTCATCTAACGGAACTGTGACAGGACTAATTAGTGTAGAAGTACCTAGTGTACAAATTGTTGACACCATTATATATAGTATAATGAAGATTAAAGGTGTACAAAAAGTGTTTAGAGCAAATAATTAAAACAAATAAATTTGAAACATATTTATATTATATTAGGTTTTATATTTATTGGAATAGGTGTAATTGGTATCGTTGTGCCAATTCTACCCACAACTCCTTTTTTATTATTGGCTCTATGGTTTTTCTCAAAGAGTTCGGAAAGATGGAGAGAGTGGTTATTATCAAATAAGTTGTGTGGTGAGTACCTCAACAACTATCAGAGTGGAAATGGAATACCCTTAAAAACTAAAGCGTATATAATAACACTACTTTGGGCAACAATAATTACGAGTGCACTATACTCTACGGACGAAATTTGGCTAAAAGCTCTTTTACTTATTATCGCCACAGCTACAACAATACATATATGCAAAATCAAAACAAGAAAATGAGCAGTAAAATACATATTATCTTCCCATGCGAAATTGAAGCGGAGAAGTTTAACAATCCCGATGAGAGTAAGTTTGAAGTTAATATTGGAGGAGTTGGACTATGTGAAATCGGAGCATTTACAGCTAAATTAATTACAGAAAAGAGCCCAAAACTCATTATACTAGCTGGAATAGCGGGAGCTTACCCTGATTCGGGATTGGTGATTGGAGATTGTGTAATCGTCGACAAAGAGAAAGCGACCGATCAAGGGGCTTTTAGAGATAGAGCTTTTACATCGTTATATGCAAAGGAGTACCTTTGCCCCTATATTGGAATGCAAAAATCACTTACAGCAGTTAACGGCAGTAGTGTAAACGGCGCAGCATCTACAATGCTATGCCTCAACAATGAGAAGGTAGAGAGCATGGAAGGCGCAGCATTTTTCGCTACATGCATAGCACTTAACACCCCCTTTTTAGAGGTTAGAGCTGTATCCAACTACACAACCTCAACACGAGCTGAATGGAGATTAGATATAGCAACGGAGAGATTAGCAGAGACATTATATATATTGATAGATGAAATTAAAGCTTAATATATCACCATGCCCTAACGACACATTTATGTTCGATGCAATAATAAACCATCGTATAGATTGTCGTGGATTTGAGTTTGATGTAACATTTGCAGACATCGAAGAGCTTAACAACATGGTTTGCAACAGTAAGGATGGTAGATGTGTAGATATTAGTAAAATTAGTTATGCCATTCTACCTCAAATTTCAGGTAGATACAATCTACTTGATAGTGGCAGTGCAATGGGTCGAGGTAATGGTCCTATCTTTGTATCGAAACACGACACACTACCCGACTATCCAAAGGTTGCAATCCCTGGAGAACACACAACAGCAAATCTACTACTAAAGAGATTATACCCACATATTGTAGACAAAACGCCGATTCTTTTTAGTGAGATTGCGGATGCAGTTATCAACGGAGAGTATGACGCAGGGGTACTAATACATGAGGGTAGGTTTACATACGAAACGAAGGGGTTAAAATTAGTTTCTGATTTGGGTATTGAGTGGGAGAGTAGAGAGAGAGTCGCACTTCCGCTAGGTGCAATTGTCATAGACAATACTCTCACTAAAGATGTTCAACAATCCTTTGAGACTCTTTTAAGAGAGAGTGTAGAGTATGCAATGGCAAATCCTACTGTTAGTCGTTCTTTCATAAAACAACATGCACAAGAGATGGAGGAGTCTGTAATAGATAGCCATATATCTCTTTTTGTCAATGACTACTCCATATCTCTGGGCGAAGAGGGACACAAAGCAATAAAAGCACTACTATCCGTTGACTGCGATCACGCAGCGCCGCCCGCGTAGGGCAGTTCAAAGCCTAGCTAAAAAATCACAACAATAATAAGTTAACTGCGATCACGCAGCGCCGCCCGCGCAGGGCAGTTCAAAGCCTAGTTAAAAAAACATAACGATAATGAGTATAGAGAGCAAAATACTAGAAGCTTTATCAGCTAATCTAAACTTAC
>CAMRBL010000142.1 GCA_947040435.1 uncultured Rikenellaceae bacterium | reverse complement strand
GTAAACTAAAAAATAGTTGAGTGCGACCACGCACCGCCGCCCGCGCAGGGCAGTTTCAGCAAACTAAAAAACTAAAATTATGACAATGTTAAAAATTGAGAACATTAAGAAGCACTTTTGTACAGAAGAGATTGAGACAATTGCGCTAAACGGAGTTACATTTAATATTAAAGAGGGTGAATTTGTTGCCGTTATGGGACCTTCTGGCTGTGGCAAGTCAACGCTACTGAATATATTAGGACTTCTTGACAACCCAACTAATGGTGATTACACACTACTAGACAAAGAGGTTGGCAAACTTAAAGAGAGAGATAGAACACTGTTTCGCAAAGGAAATATTGGCTTTATATTTCAGAGTTTCAATCTTATTGATGACCTTAGCGTCTTTGAGAATATTGAGTTACCCCTGATATACTTAAAAGTAAAGGCTAAGGAGCGCAAGGAGCGTGTTGAAGCGCTACTAAAACGCATGAACATCACACATCGTGCAGGACATTTCCCTCAACAGCTATCGGGTGGACAACAACAACGTGTTGCCATCGCTCGTGCAGTTGTATGCAATCCGAAGTTGATTCTTGCTGATGAGCCGACAGGAAACCTTGACTCTACAAATGGTAAAGAGGTAATGGAGTTACTTACGGAGTTGAATCGCGAAGGGGCGACTGTCATTATGGTTACCCACTCTCAACATGATGCTCAATATGCAGATAGAGTGTTGAATCTATTTGATGGCAAGCTAGTTAAAGATGAAAATATTGTAATGTAAATTTATTGTTCTAATTGTATATAGAGTAATGAATAGAAAAAAAGAGGCTACTTCAGGATTGAAGTAACCTCTTTTTTTTTTGTCTCTACGAATCGCATCTGCAATACAAAACGTATATAATAAATTTAATCTATCTTAGCTCAATTGCGCAACTCTCTCTTTTATAGCTTTAATTTTAGCCTCAGCATCATCTTTCTTCGCATTCTCAGTCTCAAGCACTTTAGCAGGTGCATTTTGCACAAAACGCTCATTATTCAACTTACCCATAACAGAACGTAAGAATCCCTCAAGATAAACAAGTTCCTCATTTAGTTTTTTAATTTCAGCCTCAACATCGATTTTATCTCCAAGAGGGATAAAATACTCCGTAGTCTTAACGATAAAAGCCGCAGCCGTAATATCCTTATCTGTCACACTCTCAATAGATGTAATATTTGCCATCTTAGCAATAACAGCGTTGTAATTACCATTGTAATTACTATCAGGAATAACCTTTAACTCTAGGGTCTCTTTGTTTGGAAGGTTCTTCTCTTTACGTATATTTCTAATTGAGGTAACAACATCCTTAACTATATCAAACTCTTGCAGTAGCTCTTGATTGAACTCATTAGCAACAGGTTGAAGTGAAATCATGATACTTTCACCCTTCTCTCTTGGAGAAATATCCTGCCATAACTCCTCTGTAATGAATGGCATAAATGGGTGAAGTAAGCTCATTAATTTCTCAAAAATCTCTTTCGTTTGCGCTAGTGTTTTACTATCAATAGGAGCTTGGTAAGCAGGCTTAATCATCTCTAAGTACCAACCCGAGAACTCATCCCAGAATAGTTTGTAAAGTGTCATTAACGCCTCAGAGATACGATAATCTTTAAAGTTATCATCTACCTCAGCAATTGTTTTGTCAAGTAGAGCATTGAACCATTCGATTGCAATTTTACTACTTTCAGGTTGTTCAATTGTCGCATCCACGCTCCAACCATTGACTAATCGATATGCATTCCACACCTTGTTACTAAAGTTACGCCCTTGCTCGCAAAGAGTGTCTTCAAACATCAAGTCACTACCCGCAGAAGAGCACAACATCATTGCAATACGCACACCGTCAGCACCATATTCAGCAATAAGATCTATTGGGTCTGGCGAGTTTCCTAATTGCTTACTCATTTTACGGCGTTGTTTATCTCGAACAATACCAGTAAAGTATACATTACTGAATGGTTTTTCGCCTCTATACTCATAACCCGCAACAATCATTCTTGCAACCCAGAAAAACAGAATATCAGGAGCAGTAACAAGATCATTTGTTGGGTAGTAATATTGAATATCTTTATTTTCAGGTTCGTTGATACCATTGAATACAGATATAGGCCACAACCAAGAGCTGAACCAAGTATCCAATACATCCTCATCACGACGTAGATCAGCAATTGTTAAGCTATTATCCCCACTCTTTTGCTTTGCCAATTCAAGTGCCTCTTCTTCCGTTTCAGCAACCACATATCCGCCTTTAGGGAGATAGTATGCAGGTATTTGCTGTCCCCACCACAACTGACGAGATATACACCAATCCTTCACATTCTCCATCCAATGTTTGTATGTATTTTTGAACTTTGCAGGAACTAGTTTAACTACATCATCCATTACGGCTGTAAGAGCAGGTTTGGCAAGCTCTTCCATCTGTAAGAACCACTGCATAGACAACTTAGGCTCGATAGGTGCACCAGTACGCTCAGAGCATCCAACTTTATTTGTATATTGCTCAACTTTTTCAAGTAGCCCTGCATCTGCTAGGTCTTTTTCTATTTGGTCTCTTAGCACAAAACGATCCAACCCCTCATACATACCAACTTTATCGTTGATAGTACCATTATCGTTGAATATATCAATAACTTCTAAGTTGTACTTCTCGCCTAACATATAGTCATTAATATCGTGAGCAGGGGTAACCTTTAGAGCACCCGTACCAAACTCTATATCAACATAATCATCCTTTATTATAGGAATTGCACGATTCACTAATGGGACAATAACTTTTTTGCCATCCATTTCGGTATATCGTTCGTCGTTAGGATTGACGCATAGCGCAGTATCACCAAGAATTGTCTCAGGGCGAGTTGTAGCAACCACTATATATTTATCGCTACCCTCAATCATATATTTTAGGTAGTATAATTTACCTTGTGACTCTTTGTATATAACCTCTTCATCCGAAAGAGCCGTCTTAGCAGAAGGGTCCCAATTTACCATTCTTACCCCACGATAAATTTTACCTTTTTTGTGAAGGTCAATAAATACCTTGATTACACTACTACTAAGATCCTCATCCATCGTGAATGCAGTACGTTCCCAGTCACAAGAAGCACCAAGTTTTCTAAGTTGGTTAAGTATTATACCACCATGTTTATCCTTCCAATCCCACGCATGCTTCAAGAACTCATCTCTCGTAAGCGTAGCTTTGTCAATACCTTCAGCCTTCAACTTCGCCACTACTTTTGCCTCAGTTGCAATAGAAGCGTGGTCTGTTCCCGGCACCCAACAAGCATTCTTACCAAGCATTCTAGCTCTACGAACCAATACATCTTGGATGGTGTTGTTAAGCATATGTCCCATATGGAGCATACCTGTAACGTTTGGTGGCGGGATTACTATTGTATACGCCTCTCTATGGTCTGGTGTTGAGTGGAAGTAATCTTGCTCTAACCAATACTCATACCACTTACTTTCAATCTCTTGGGGTGAATATTTATCGTTAATCTGCATTGTTATATAGTTTAAATTTTTCTTTTAATTTTCGCCACGATTAGTACAACTCCTCCTTGTAGGCTCTCCTGCATGATTACAGTGAATAACTAACAACAAAGAATCAACATACACATACCTAATCGCAATTTACAAAGATAACACTTACAACGGGAATTTCATATATCTAATCGCAATTTTTAATATTTTTTAACCGTTATATGTGATATAGTAGAGATATTAATGTTTATTTTGGCTCTCTAATTGGTATAATCAATGTAAAAAAACTATCTTTGTAAGTTGTATTAGGTATGCATTTACCTTGAACGCTTATATACAAATAAATTTATAAAACAGATATGACTAAGAAAAATAATATAAAAATAGATGACTTTTCAGGTATTTCAGATATACTTGATGGACGAACAAGTGTAATCCCCATTCTAACAGGCGATGATGACATCACCCCAGATGTTGTTATACCTGAGCTATTACCAATACTGACTCTTAGGAGTTCTGTGTTGTTTCCTGGATCTATCACTCCAATTACTGTTGGACGAGAGAAATCTATGAAGTTAATTAAGGATAAAGAGGAGACTGGAGATTTAATAGGAGCATTCTTGCAAAAAGATGCTAATACAGAGGACCCTGGTGTTGACGACATATACAAAGTCGGAACTGTAGCTCGTATCCTGAAGGTGCTAGATATGCCTAATGGCAATCTTACTGTAATCCTACACGGGCTTGAGAAAG
>CAMRBL010000141.1 GCA_947040435.1 uncultured Rikenellaceae bacterium | reverse complement strand
GTTTGAGTATAAAACTTCCGTTTTCACCAACTTTTGCCATATAATCATCACTCATAAGCGATTCCAATATAACATTTGCATATTTTTTGTACTTTTTCCCCGCATACTCCGAGAGCTCAAACAGTGCCGAAGCGGTAACCGCTGCCGCCGAAGCGTCTCTATACATCTTATCTGAAGGTGCATCAAAATCCCATAGAGGTATCTGATCTTCAGGCATCTGAGGGTGATTCATTAAGTACTCTGCGATTGCAATCGCTCGCTCTAAATAGCGCTCGTCCTTCGTAAAACCATAACACAAAGTAAAACCATAGATACCCCAAGCTTGACCTCTAGCCCAATCGGACTCATTAGCATACCCCTGAGCCGTCTCCTTGGAACGAACAACTCCACTCTCGGGGTCGTAGTCCACAACATGATAACAACTCATATCATCTCTATAATGATTTTTTAATGTTTGATCCGCATGAGAGAGTGCAATATTATAGTATGTTGAATCACCTGAGATCTCTGTTGCCATAAACATCAACTCAAGATTCATCATATTATCAATAATTACAGGGCACTTCCAACCACGCTTCCCTTGCCAACCTCTATCGGAGTTCCAAGACTGTATGATTCCAGCATTCGGACGAAATCGTGTCGCTAAAGATTTTGCACTCTCAACTATTATTGGCTTATACGCCTCATTCGCAGAGAAAGTAAAACCATTACCATAACTACAACCCATCATAAACCCAATATCATGGTGCCACTTTAAGTATTGAATCTGCTCCATTTTCTCGGTATACTTCACTGCGGCAACCCTCCATTTATCCTTACCAGTCAACTCCGATAGATACCAAAGAGTTCCAGGAAAGAATCCACTTGTCCAGTCGTGCAGAGAGGAGAAACGTGTCTCTTCATTATGCGTCGTCCTTGGCATAACTGCGCTTTTTTGTTTGTCGAGCTTTAGGAGCATCTGCTCCGTTTGAGCTTCAGCGACATCTAGCGTCGTAGAGGTTTGCTTCTTATAGAAAGTACAGCTAGACAGAGCCAATACTATTAGAATTGAAGATGTAAACTTTTTCATACGTAAAATAATTTAAGCCTAAAATTTAGAAAAAAGTCATATGATATATTACTATTCAAAGAGAGCACCTAACATTTACCGTTAGATGCTTCCTTAAATTAACTAGCGACTAGTTAGTTGAACGATATTACGCTACTGCTCAATAGCAGTAAACTAACGTTTAAATAGATATTTTTTCAACTCTCTTCATGTGTCTCTCTTCAGAAGAAGTTTCAGTGTTCAAAAATATATCTATAATCTCTTTTGCAACGTCATTCTCGATAAATCTAGCAGGTAGAGAGCAAACATTTGCATTATTATGTTGTCTCGCAAGCTCCGCAAGCTCAGGCTCCCAACAGATAGCAGCTCTGATTTTACTGTGCTTATTCAACGCAATAGAGATCCCATTTGCGCTACCACAAAGTGCAATCCCTCTCTCTAACTCTCCACTCTCTATTGAATTAGCCAACTCGTGAGCAAAATCAGGATAGTCACAACTCTCCTCACTGTAACTTCCGAAATCGTGTACATCATACCCCTTCGAGTCCAAATATCCAACTATAAACTCTTTCATTTGGTAACCAGCGTGATCACATGCAATACCTATTTTTTTACTTTTCATATTGAATACTATTTTATTATTATGTACTTTTATACTCTATTAAGAGGATAAAGGTATGAAAAACTTTTTTAAAGGAAAAATAAATCTTGATGCAACGAAAAAGATCTATTTATCATCTACTAAATAAGAGACGTGAAAGAACTTACTGAAAATGAAATTATAGCTGGATGCCGCACAGGAGATTCAGATGCTCGCCGTGCCCTTTATGAGCGATACGGTGGTGTATTGTATTCTATATCTTGCAGATACATGAAAGACAGAGTCGTTGCAGAGGATATACTACACGATAGCATAATCACAATATTTTCAAAAATAAAAGATTATAGAGGTGATGGCTCATTTGAAGGATGGTGTAAAAGAATTACTGTAAACACAGCATTAGGTCATATCCGAAAAAATAATCCGCTAGAAAAAGCTCTGGATATTGATAGCGCTGTTACATTAAGAGATAGCGATGCAAGTATTATATCTCAAATAAGTAACAATGAACTTTTGGAGTCGATTCAAACTCTTTCAGAGGGTTACAGAACAATTTTAAACCTATACGCAATAGAGGGGTATTCACACAAGGAGATTGGAGAACTACTACAAATTAGTGAAGTCACCTCACGATCTCAATACTCTAGAGCTCGAGCTCGGCTTATAGAGATTTTGAAAGAGAAGGGAATTAGTCAATCTAACGGTTACGACTAAATGGCAACACAAACAAAAATCCAAAGTGAACATCTACATTACACGATACAACTATGAAAACAGATAATTTTGAAGATATATTAAAGGGTAAATTTGAGAGTCATTCAATCACTCCGCCACCCTCTATCATGCTAAATATCGAGAAGCAGCTAGAAGCGATGGAGGCTACACCTCTAGCAATTCAACCAAAGAGAAAAACAACTCTTCTTTGGAGTTCTGTTGCTGCCGCTGCCTCTATACTAATCGGAGTGTTACTTTTAAATCTTGGAGACGATATTGACACTACATCTTTAGCGAACGCCGACACGCAAATAGAGCAGATAATAGATGCCAACAATGCAATACAACCTATAAAACAGAGCGAGCTAATCACGTACAACGACGAAAAGCCCTCTGTAATTAGAGATGATAAAAACACCAATAAAAGCGTAGGGATCAAAACCTCTACTCTACTTGTTGAGCAAAAGAGCAGCGTACCCACCCCACAAACAAGTACAGCTACAAAGAGTCTCAACAAACAAAAAAACACCCCAAAAGCCGAGATCAAGGAGATGAAGGAGATTAAGGAGAAAAAAACGATAACGAGAGAGAGAGTTAAGAGCTATAAGAAGCCAGAGCAACCATATATGTCTAGCCCAAGAGCTACAATGGCTCGACGCCCACAACAAAAAAAACTCTATGCTCATGTATCATCTAACAGCCTAGCAACAGGTGTATCAAAACCAAATGAAGCACCTCACATACCATATACACTAAGCACAAGCAAAGGCGACGCTGAAGGACAGAAAACAGATGTAGCCTCGCCAAAAAACTTAAATCACAAAACTCCGATCAGTATCGGGGCGCATGTAGGATTTAACCTCACAGATAAATTATCTATTGAGAGTGGCTTGGTTTACAGTAAATTAAACTCATCATACGAGACAACAATAGATAATGGCACAAACTTCAAATTCGAACAAAACCTTGATTATTTAGGTATTCCTATATCTTTAAGATACAAAATTGCAGGTAATAACGTTGGTAATGTATATACGAAGGGTGGCATAATGGTTGAGCGAGCTATCTCCGCAAACAGGAGCAGTAATATTTCGGGAGAAAATTTATATGAAAAATTCGCTGTAAAAGGAGTTCAGACATCTATTAATTTTGCAGTGGGCGGGGAGATAAAGATCATCTCGAAACTTGGACTATTCTTAGAGCCTGGAATTAGCTACTATTTTGACAATAACCAGCCTGACAACTACCGTACGAATAAGCAATTTGCATTCAACCTATCGGCAGGATTAAGATTCCTTATAAATTAAATGCACCATCTCTGGATGCATAAATAGTCCAATTACGAGATCACACACAAAAAATCTTCAAACTCATGCAACGTTTCCTAGACCACTGGCATCTTATCGTAACAAAAGGGCTTAATGAATAGAAAACGTCAATTAAGTTAATAAAATAAAAAGTGTCAATGCAACGTTTTGGAGATTGCCGGCATCTTATCAAAACAAAAAAGGGAGTAGACAAAAGACCCCCTATTAAAATTAAAAAACATATAAAATTAATATTATGAAAAAAATCTTTTTTTACTGCGCAGTACTATTGGCAGGAGTATTCGCAACTACATCATGTAGCACAAAAGACGACGTTAACTACGTTGTAAACTACCAATCATGGGAAAGCTATGGTACAGCTGAATCTCCAACTAAAGATGGTTACTCTGTTATTAGAAGAGACGATGGTGCTAAATTAATTATTCTATACTCTAATGGAGATAATTTTAATGCTGAGGTTGGTCAACGAATTATTTTCAGCTACGATATCATAAAAGATATGAGCGAAGGAGATATATTTAATAAAACATATACAATTGCACTCCACGACGCACTTAAAATCCTTACTAAAGGAG
>CAMRBL010000140.1 GCA_947040435.1 uncultured Rikenellaceae bacterium | reverse complement strand
GAAATTACTGAATAAATACATTAAGATGCTTAGCTTAATTAAGCGATATGGGGAGCGTGGTATTCTTTTTACAGATATTGCTCAATGTTGGCAAGATGAATACGGCGAGGAGTTGTTGAAGAGAACATTCCAGCACCAGAAGAGTCGCATTGAGGAGCTTTTTAATGTAACAATAGCTTGTGACAGAGCGACAAATCACTACTCTATCGAGGACCCAGACCAACTTCAAGGAGATGGAGTACGTAATTGGATATTGAACACTTTTTCAGTTGGGAATACTCTTCTAGGGGCATCATCCTCTCTACGTGAGCGGTTAATAGTTGAGAATCAGCCGTCATCATCTCGCCACCATTTATTTGCGCTACTTGAGGCAATGAAAGAGAATAGAATTGTTGTGTTGGAGTATCATTCATTCAAACATGCAGAGTCTATTTTTATTGAACTTGCCCCATATTTTGTTAAAATGCATAATAATAGGTGGTATCTATACGGTGTTGCAAAGGCTGATAAACTAAAACTATATGCTTTGGACAGAATAAAGTCGTTAGAAATTAAAGAACAGTGTTTTGATGTACCTATAGATTTCTCGCCTTCAGAAACTCTACACAACGCCTTTGGAGTAACAATTTATGACCATATTCCGCCAACAACAATAACACTACGAGCTTATAAAGACCAGTACAAATATCTTGACTCATTACCACTGCATCATTCGCAGAGGATTGTAGATAAATGTGACGAATATGCCACCTATGAATTATACGCCACACCTACACCAGAGTTTTATCATGAAATATTAAGACAAGGAGCGAGGCTAGAGGTTATATCTCCGAAGAAGGTAAGGGATGAGTTAAGAAATAGGGTTGCTAGTATTTATCGATTATATAAATGAAATGTATAGATTTAAATTTAACGGATTGGATATTATAGCAATATCCGACACTCACGGAGAGCATCGAAAATTAGAGATCCCTCCTTGTGACTTGCTTATTCATTTAGGCGATGTTTGCAATTTCGGGAATATAGCAGAGATTAAGGATTTTATGGAGTGGTTTGTGGAGCAACCAGCAATAAATCGGATATTTATTGCAGGGAACCATGACACTTGTTTTGAGGCTGAATTTGGTGCACTTATAGCGATGATACCTGATAGTGTCTGTTTTATGGATAACTGCAAAGCGATTTTAACTGGCGATGATGACAAGAAAATATGCATTGCCGCTCTTCCTGTGCGTTTGGGGGATATTGGAAGCGAGTGGGTAGACTTGGAAAATGTTGACATTCTACTTACGCATTGCCCTCCGTTTACGGTTTTCGACGAGGGGTATGGCTCTCGTAGATTGCTTGATTTAGTTGGGAAACATCAGCCTACCTACCACCTCTTTGGGCACGTACACTATGATGAGCCTTGCATGAAGAGATGTGGTAAGACAACCTATGTAAATGTATCACAAAAACATTAAGCGATGAACTACAATATTGAGGTAAACAATAAACATAGAGCTATCAAAATAATTAGCGACACTATCGAGACTATTAAACAAGAGAGTGGCAAGGTAGTAAAGATACCATCGCTACCATTTAAAGATAAGAAGACAATGGAGATGTTCAAAGAATGCAATACAACAGGTGTATTTCTCTTTGAGATGGCAAAGATTCGTCACTACCTACGACTACTCAACCCCTCTTGTTTTGATGAACTTGTGGCACTCTGTTCGCTATATTACTCCAACGAAAGAGCGTTGGTGCCCGAGTATATTGAGAGTGTAAAACTAATAGGGGTTCGTGCAAACTTACTCACTCTTGAATATGTCTATATTGCCTATCAAACAGCCTTTTTTAAAGCCTACTACACCGAACCGTTTATGGTAGTGACCCTCAAAAATCACTTTGGCGATGAGAATTGGGTTAATTTGTATATGAACGGGTGCAAACGCTTGGAAATAAAAACATCTGGCTTGGAATGACTTAGTGTGGAATTTTTATTAACTTTATAAATTGACAAACTAAAACTGAAATTATTATGAATAATGAAAAATTAATTGACCAAATAAACAAAGTTATAGCACCACATAAGTTAAGTGAGATATATAGTTTTTATGGTTCAGTACCTGTTAAATTTAAAGATAAAGCAACAAATGCTAACTCTGAGGTTGCATACCAGAGAGAGGTTTATAAACATGACTTGAAATGGATTAATGACGGCATTGAATGGTTAGACTTAGAATTGCCTGTTGGTCAAAACAAGGGGGATAAGAAGGTTCAAAATAAGGCATTTATTGATTTAATAGGAAAAAGAGGTAACGAGTATATACTATGTGAATTAAAGTATAATGAGAATTCAGACAATCCATACGATGCGATGCAACAGGTTTTAACATATTATGTAATGATTATTGAAAATTGCACTAAAATGTCAACTGTGTTTCATCCAAATAACAAATTAGAGAAACAGTTATCGTGGTGTGAAATAGCAAAAAAACTAATTATTCAACTGCGTGCACCAAAAGATTATTGGGAAACTTATAGTAAAGAAATGGAAGATTTATCTGAAAATTACATCATCAAACTTGAAAACATAGGTATTACTCTAGAAGTTGTCGAGGACTATCCAATATGCAAATAAAAATTCACAGAGGAATTAATCAAATAGGAGGCTGCATCACAGAGATTGCAACCTCTTCTACTCGTATACTTATAGATTTAGGGCAAAATCTACCCGATAATGAGGGCAACTCAAGTGATCCGCTTGCAACTAAAGAGGCTGTCGCAAAGCTAACCGAAGGTGTCGATGTAATTTTATACACTCACTATCACGGCGACCACGTGGGGCTTGCGACTCTCGTGCCAAAGGGTATTGAGCAACGTATTGGAGATGTAGCACAAAAGGTGTGTATATGCAAGCACGAGCGATTAGGTTTTGTAGATGGTAGAGAGCATCTCTCAGCTGAAGAGGTGGCAACCTTCAAGGCGATGATACCTATGCGACCTGCCGAGTCGTTCACCATCAAAGATATTAAGATTACCCCATATTGGGCAAGCCACTCAGCTTATGAGAGCCTGATGTTCTTGATTGAGGCAGAGGGCAAGAAGATTTTTCACACTGGCGATTTTAGAGATCACGGATATCTAGGTAAAGGTCTTGAAAAAACATTACGGAAATATATCGGTCAGGTAGATGTATTAATCACTGAAGGAACTATGCTCTCACGCTTTGGCGAGGAAGTGCGTACAGAACAAAAATTGCAAGAGGAGTTTAAAAAGGCAATGGATAAATACAAAAATGTATTTGTAATATCATCATCAACAGACCTTGAACGCTTGGCGACAATCCATTCGGCACATCGTGTAGCAAAGCCCAATGCACCATTTATCTGCGACAACTTCCAAAAACAACTACTTGACATATTCAGTTCCCATGCTGCGCACAAGGAGAAAACAGGGCTATTCAATTTTAGCGATGCAATCACGTTCGAGAGTAACACAGCAGATATTTGGGGGCATGGTATGACAATGTTAATACGCTGCACGGATAAATATCATATATGGCTAGACAAACTACTTCCAAAATTAAAGCAAGAGGAAACTTGTGTTATTTTTTCTATGTGGGGCGAATATATCAACAAAAATGGCAAGCACGCAATAAAAAACTATTTGAAGATGGTTGATAGATTTAAGAATATAATACCTCTACACACTAGTGGTCACGCTTCAAAGGAGTGCTTAGCGATGGTTTGTGAAACGGTTAATCCTCGTTTAGCAATAATTCCTATCCATAGTGAAAATTCGTCAGACTTCTTAAATATACCTATTTCTGATGAGCTAAAGTCAAAAGTTGTTTGTGCATCTAAAGAGTATGACTCTGTGGATATTATAATATAACTAAAAGTAATTATATAAGAGCCTGATAACTCTTGTAAAAGCAGAAGATATATTTAATACAACCAAAAGAAAACGCCATAGATTAAGTACTGAAGATATAATTTTGTTATCCGATTGCAAAGTAGCAACTTCAACACAATGGTGACAAGGTAATATTTACAACTTTATAATATTCATATATGCAATGGTGTTTTAAGAGTGCATATTTATATAATAAGTTTATTTATGCATCCAAGAAAATTGACAATTACAATACGTATCAACACATTTGTTAATTTTATTCTCGTAGAAAAGACTATATGTAACCACCCGATGAAGTACATCTTTCATTCCTTAAATTAACTTCGGATCTTTGTATTCAAAAAGGAGATATGGATATAATAAATGAAGTAATGTATGAAGAGCTAGTTTCTCGACATAAAAAGAGTGGATTAAGTATAACAAAGTTTTGTAAGCAAGAGACTATTA
>CAMRBL010000139.1 GCA_947040435.1 uncultured Rikenellaceae bacterium | reverse complement strand
TGCAATACGTGATATAAGAGGTGATATATCTCAGCCAAGAACGATGATGGTTAATATGTCTCGTTTTGTAAAAGTTCAAAAGCATATCAAAAAGTATATTGAGGGGTTTTATAAAGCTGTTTATGACTGTGTTAATATTGACTTTAGTGATGATATAAATCAGAATAAGGAGTTGGATGTGTATAATAATTTTAATAGAATCTGGAATAGGGACTATTCAAAACTAGGCATATCTAAAGATAAGGTTCTAAATAAAGAAACACTGCTAAAGGCTATTGAAAAGATACAGGTCATTGTCGTTAATAGTGGTAAAAATAGCTCTAAATTAGATTACAAATCTAACCCTTCACTACGCTTAATTGTTGTTGGTGGTTTGGCCTTATCGCGAGGTCTTACATTGAAAGGCTTAATGACTAGTTATTTCTATCGCAATACGGCAACATTTGATGTCTTAATGCAGATGGGGCGTTGGTTTGGATATAGATATAACTACGATGATCTATGTCAGATATGGACTAGCGAGACAAGTGCAAGGTGGTATGAGGAGATATCGAATTCTACTGAAGAACTTAAAGAGGACATTAGTAGGATGTTTGATGACAAGATGAGCCCAAAGGATTTTGGCTTAAAGGTAAGAGATGAAAGTGCGGAGCTACAGATCACTGCAATGAATAAAATGCGTAATGCATTTAACAGAGAAGAGTATATAAATTTTTGGGGTGGTATCTTTGAAACTCCATATGCAAGTGTAAATATTCAGAACAACTTTAAGAATCTCAATGCAGTTAAAGCCTTGATAAAAAATGTAGGTGAGTATGGTATTCATTTTAAGTGTAAAAGAGATAACGATAATGAGCTTCAAACAAAAGTTGCGAGTGATATACCGTGTGAATATATCAAACAGTTACTGTCACAGATAACTGTATCTATTGCCAACATGAAGTTTGATACTAAAACTATTCTATCTTTTATTGAGGAGGCAAATGCTAGCAAATTGGCTCTATGGGACATTTCCATACAGAGTGGTGAAGGGAAGCTTGTATATGATTATGGAGAAGATGTTTCAATAAGATGTTCTAAACGTGACTATTATATCAATAGCCAAGGAAATCATATATGTTTTACTGGCCGAGGTACATTAGGAGGTAATACAGATGGGCAATTTGGGCTGGTACAAGAACAAATAAAAGAGGCAAAAGACAAATATAACCGATCTGAAGGGAGCAATAAAACTAATTTTCCTGGGCATACTTGGTTCTCCATGGTTGAAAATAGAAAGCCTCTTTTAATAATCTATTCTATAACGGATTATGGAATAGATAAAGAGTATATAGGAAAGTTGTCGGATTACAGAGATCAACTAGGGAAGAACCCAATAGTTGGTTTTGCTATAGGAATTCCAGCAAACTCTGATAGTTCAGTAAGAAGCAAGACATACAAGGTAAATACCGTGTATATGCAACAACTAATAGGTTCAGAAACAGAAAATGAGGAGGATGAAGATTTATGAATATAGCAGCAAGATTTAAAGAGCAATTTAGCCCAGGGTATTACTCGTTGATTGATATCGAGCACCCATTAAGTATCTATATCGGACTTGATGAGCAGAGCCATTATGCATTAGAGTTCAGAGGAGAATTTACCCCTACTAGAATAAAGTCATCTCACTCAATAGGAGTAAAACAACAGAAAAGGGAAGATTTTTCTACTATAATATTTTACTTAGCAGATCCAGAAATGCTTGACAACTTCTGTGTTTTTTGTGAGGATATAATAAATTCTACTAAATCTGTTTCCGATTGCAAGTCTGGGTATAATGTGTTGATTAATAGATTTTACTCTTGGAAGAAGATGTTCCAGACACAGAGATCTATTTTGACTCCATATGAAATTATGGGATTGATTGGAGAGTTGCTTTTCTTAAAGAACTTTATGTTTACAACGCATAGTATTGACTTATCACTACAAGCGTGGTCTGGAAGAGACTTAACGCACAAAGATTTCTCTCTTGACAACTATTGGTATGAGGTTAAGGCTATGAGCGTAGGTAAACCATCTGTTAAGATATCATCACTGGAGCAATTGAATAGCTGCAATGATGGTGAATTGGCAGTTTATAGTATGGAACAGATGAGCCCTGCTTATGATGGTGTAAGCCTCAATAAGTTAGCAACATCGATTATAAATACATTAAAGAGTGATGAGAATAAAGATTCTTTCATTAGAACATTGATTGAGAGTGGATTTAGCTTTGATTCGGTCTATGATGAGTTCGTTTACGAAGTCATTTCGCTAGATAGATACATAGTAGATAGTACATTCCCAAAACTAACAAAAGAGGACGTGTCTGATGCAATCTCAAAAGTACAATATGAGATACTTATTTCTGAAATACAAACCTATAAAATAGAGCAATAGTTATGAATATAGAAGAGTATAGAATAGACTTTCTAAATACAATTAGAAACGATGCAAGTGTAGATAGTACAGATGTAGATGATCAATTCATAAGCACCACTCTGTTAATGCTAGAAGAGATGGGGCATGTAGTAGATCCATATCCATTCTCGTGTGAAATGAAAGGTTCAAAGAATCGCTCGCTGGGTTTTGATGCTTATGGTTACGATGATGCAGATGGATCGATAATTCTATTGATTAGTGATTTTCAAAATACAAAAGAAAAAACGACATTAACAAACTCTAGAATTACAGAGTTGACCAATAAAATGAGGTACTTTATTGAAGAACTTCATTTAGGAAGTTTAAAAAAATATTGTGATGATTCATCTCCAGTACTTGATATTGCGAGAGAGTTTAAACTGCGTATAGGTAGTGGAATGCTTAATACGTCTGTGTTAAAGTTTAAGTTGTATATACTAACAAACTCAATACTTAGTGTTCAAGTAAAAAGTATTAATCAAGATGAATTACTTGAACGTCCCGTAGAATTAAATTTATGGACGCTTGAACGTTTTTACCAATCGAAGCTATCAAATAGCTATGAGTCAATCAAAATTGTATGTAGTGATTTTGGCTGTGATGGCATACAATGCCTTAAAGCAAATTTAGGTGAGTCTAGTTCTTATGACTCATATATGGCTATTGTTCCAGGTCAATTTCTTGCAGATATGTACCTTAAACATGGTAGCAGATTGTTAGAGGGTAATGTTCGAGCCTTTTTGAGTGTTAGAGGAAAGGTAAACAGGAAAATAAGAGAGACAATTACAGGTAAAAATCCAGAGAATTTTTTCACCTATAACAATGGTATTGCAGTAGTTGCACACTCTATAACACTGTCTACGGATAAAACAAAAATCATTTCTTTTAATGATTTTCAAATTATTAATGGAGGACAAACAACAGCATCATTGGCAAGTGCCATAGTAAAAAAGGAGGTTGGAGTAGATAATCTTTCAAAGATATTCGTACCAATGAAACTGACTGTTCTTAATCTCGAAAGTGATATGACAGAAGAGGAGGATGCGAAGTATAACCAAATAACTCAACAAATATCACGTAGTGCAAATTGCCAAAATCCAGTTAGTGATGCTGATTTCTTCTCAAATGATCCTTTTCATGTTATAATGGAACAGTTGTCATTGAAATATTTTGCACCTCCAGTAGACTCTAGCCCACACCAAACAGTTTGGTATTATGAGCGATCTAAGGGCCGTTGGGAGCAGGAACAAATGAAGATGACTGAATCTGAGCGCAATAAATTCAAACTAAAAAGCCCTAAAAATCAGGTTGTTAGAAAAGAGAAATTAGCAAAGTGCCTAAATCTTTTGTATTTAAATCCTCATATTGTATGTGCAGGTTCTTCAAACAATATGAGGGCTTTTGCTAAAATTATAAATGATATATATGAAAAATCTAAAGATGATATAAATGAGTTCTTCTTTAGAAAATCAATAGCCTCAATAATTCTGTTTGATAGTGTTGATAGGATCGTAAATAAGGCTCCATGGTATCCTAAAGGAGGTAACAAGGCTCAGATTGTACCATACACGATCTCAAAAATCATACAGTTATTACCAAAAGGATGTGATATTGATTGGATGAGACTTTGGCAAAAGCAGATGTTATATCCTGAATTAGTTCACCAAATTGAGATTATTGCAGAGTTAGCACATAAATTTTTACTTAATTCAGATGGTGTTATCGTACGTGAGTATTCAAAGAAATTAGCGACTTGGAAGAAGTTTGTTGATGATATTGAAATTACATTAACAGATGAATTTAAAGAGACACTCATCTTGAATGAAATTTTAAAAGAGGAGTCAAAGGCTGCAGCAAAAGAACGTAAGTTTAAAAGCGAACTTGATTTTGAAGTAGAGTGCTTCAGACGAGGTGCAAAATATTGGACGTT
>CAMRBL010000138.1 GCA_947040435.1 uncultured Rikenellaceae bacterium | reverse complement strand
ATCTTAGAGCAGAGTTACGGTACAATTTGGATAAACGGACTTGACACCCGAGAGCATAGAGAGGAGCTTCAAGGCTTAATAGGCTTTTTGCCTCAGGAGTTTGGGACGTACGAAAATATGTCATCATGGGAGTTTCTTGACTATCAGGCTATCTTGAAAGGCTTGACCGATAGTGTTGTACGAAAGGAGAGGTTAGAGTATGTTCTCAAGGCGGTTCATATGTATGACCGTAAGGATGCAAAAATAGGTTCATTCTCTGGAGGTATGAAACAACGTATCGGAATTGCACTTATACTACTTCATCTGCCTAGAATTTTAGTTGTCGATGAGCCAACCGCAGGACTTGATCCCCGTGAACGTATCCGCTTCCGTAACTTGTTAGTTGAGCTTAGTAAGAATCGTATTGTCATATTTTCGACGCATATTATTGAAGATATTTCGAGCTCATGTAACCAAGTTGCCGTTATCAATAGAGGAGAGTTGAAGTACTTTGGTGATCCTATCGACATGATCGAGATGGCAAAAGATAAGATTTGGGTCTTTACCCTTCCTCGCGAAGATTTTGAAGAGAAGTTAGATGCAACAAAAGTTATACACCATATCCAACAAGATGGGTCTATTCAGGTTCGATATTTATCTGTTGAGAAGCCGTGGGACAGTGCTGTTGTTGCGGATGCTAACCTTGAAGACGCTTATCTTTGCTTGCTAAAAAATATGAATTGAAAATTGAATTATGACAATCACACAAATTGTAAAATTAATACCTAGCCTAGTCAGATATAATCTTCGGATTATCTTTGCAGGTAAGTTCATTTGGTTTTTTCTTGCGGCACTAGCTTTTTTTGGTTTCTTTATGTTCCAGAGTGCGTGGGATAGGACGGATATGAACGATGCTGAGATATATAGCTTAATGTTCTTTCCAAGTCTACTATTGGTCTTCTATCCCGCGGTTTTTGGGATACAGAATGACGAGGAGAATCGGATCTTAGAGATTTTATTTGGTATCCCTAACTACCGCTACAAAGTATGGGGTATCAGATTATTAATTATTTACGTTGCTATCTTATTTATACTAATATTATTTGCGTATATATCTACATGGTTGATGTATCCCGTAGATGAGATTATCATGGCGATACAATTGATGTTTCCAGTTGTATTTGTTGGGAATCTTGCATTTATGTTGTCTACGATTACACGTAGCGGAAACGGAACAGCTGTTACAACCATAATGATAGGCTTTACCCTCTCGATGCTACAAGGTTCTGAGTTATTGGGAAATGGGACGTTTGACGTATTTGTAAATCCATATGATATGCCAAATAATTTCCATCCTACTATTTGGGCTACAACAATATTGAAAAATAGAGTATTTCTTTTTGTAGGCTCTATCGTTTTGTTTATGATTGGGCTACTGAATTTGCAGAAAAGGGAGAAGTTTGTTTAGTATTTCGGTTGCGTGAGAGTTTGAATTTGCGCTCCAATATGTAACCTCACGTATATTATAGTAAAAATTGAGAGTGATAAAAGTATAGACTGGTCTTTAAAGAGTATATATTTTTATCACTTTTTTTTACACTTTACACTTTTTTTCGGTACCAATATCACTTTGTCACAATATTTGTAGTAAATTGTCAAATATTATAACTGCGTCTAAATTATGTCTATACTGAAGAGAGTATTTAATTTTTATGTTGATGGTTTTCGGGATATGAAAGTCGGCAAAGATTTGTGGCTATTGATTCTATTAAAGTTATTCATAATGTTCGTCATTCTGAAATTATTTTTTTTCCGTAGCAAAACGCCTAGTTTTGATAGTGACGTAGATAAGGCTATGTATTATAGAGAGCAACTAACAGATTAAATTACGATATAGATATGTTTGAATTAATTGAGTGGTCAAGGGCACAGTTTGCTCTAACGGCTATGTATCACTGGATTTTCGTCTCCTTGACCCTTGGGTTGGGTTTTATCTGTGCAATAATGGAGACTATATACCTTCTGAGGGGAAAAGATCCGAAGTGGAAAAGAGCAACAAAATTTTGGATGAAGCTCTTTGCTATTAACTTTGCAGTTGGTGTTGCAACGGGGATCATTCTGGAGTTTCAATTTGGGACAAATTGGTCAAACTACTCCTATTTTGTAGGTGATATTTTTGGTGCACCCCTAGCAATAGAGGGTATTTTTGCATTTTTTATGGAGTCTACATTTTTTGCTGTTATGTATTTTGGATGGGATAGGGTTTCGGCTCGTTTCCACTTGACCGCTACGTGGCTCACTGCATTTGGAACAGTTCTCTCGGCCATTTGGATTCTCATTGCAAATGCATGGATGCAACACCCCGTTGGGATGGAGTTCAATCTTGAGATGGCACGTAGTGAGATGGTCGATTTCTTCGCACTCGTCTTCTCTGAAGTTGCGATAGTGAAGTTTTGGCACTCTATTATGTCTGGTGCACTCACTGCGGCGGTTTTCGTTACGGGTATATCAGCGTGGTTTTTATTGAAGAGGAGGAGTGTAGATTTTGCGCATAAAAGTATTCGTGTAGCCTCCCTTGTCGGTCTCGTTGCGAGTGTTGTTGTTGCCTATACTGGCGACCAATCGGGGGTACAGGTTGCGACGCATCAGCCAGTAAAATTTGCTGCATTCGAGGCTATATATGAGGGTCGTGAGGGGGCTGATCTTACGGTATTTGGTTTTTTGAACTCAGAAAAGAGCGTTGATAACGATGAAGAGGTTTTTAATGGTGAGTGGAAGATAAATTCGCTACTCTCTCTCTTGGCATTCCATGATATGGGATCTTTTGTGCCGGGGTTTAAGGATCTCGTCTATGGAAATGAAGAGTATGGAGTTATGGGCGCAGATGAGAAGATGGAGAGAGGGCGGTTTGCGATAGAGCAAGTTAGGCGATACAACGAGGCTGTGAAGAGTGGCGATTTAGAGACTAAGGAGGAGATAATACGCCTTTTTGATAGCTCAACAGAGGAGGGTAGGGCATTCCATAACGACTACTTCAAATATTTTGGTTATGGGTATTTGAGCTCGCCAGATGAGATAATTCCGCCAATTGGGTTGGTGTTTTATAGCTTTAGAATCATGGTTGCTCTTGGAGTATATTTTATATTTATGTTTATTGGAGTATTGTTTCTTCAGCGCAAGAATATGCTTGAAAAGTATAAAATCGTACAATATATATTAATACTCTCTATCCCGTTGGTCTACATTTCGTCTCAAGCAGGGTGGATCGTCTCTGAAGTTGGTCGACAACCGTGGGCAGTCCAAGATTTGTTGCCCGTCTCAGCGTCTCTGTCGAGTATAAACTCCGCTAATGTTGCGACGACATTTTTCATATTTGCGATTTTATTTACGTTACTTTTGATTGCAGAGATTAGAATTATGCTAAAGCAGATTAAGATAGGACCACAAGAGGATTAACTCACGTCTAAAATTCAAAATTATGGAAATTTACTCGCTACTACAACACTACTGGTGGTTTATCATATCTCTACTTACTGGAGTTTTAGTCTTTATGTTGTTTGTTCAGGGTGGACAGACTTTGATATATAGCATCGGCAAGGATCAGCCAGAGAGGGATCGTATGCTTGGTGCTTTGGGGCACAAATGGGAGATAACGTTTACAACTCTTGTAACCTTTGGAGGGGCATTTTTTGCCTCCTTTCCGCTCTTCTACTCCACGAGTTTTGGGGGTGCATTCTACGTTTGGATGTCAATATTGTTTCTATTTGTTATACAGGCCGTTGGGTATGAGTTCCGCAAAAAGCCTTCAAATCTATTAGGTGAGAGGACATACGATTTTTTCCTTTTTCTAAATGGTTTTTTGGGAACACTTCTTTTGGGCTGTGCCGTTGGGACGCTATTTACTGGGGGTGAGTTTATTGTTAACCGCCACAACATTGTCAGTATAGCTGGTCAAAATGTAATCTCCGTATGGCAAAACCCTCTGTTGGGTCTAGAGGCACTCTTTGATTATCGTAACGTTGCCCTTGGATTAGCGTTGTTCTTTTTGTCAAGGGTTCTGGCGATACACTACTTCTTTAACTCGGTAAATACCCCTGCGATTATCGCTAAGTCAAAAAAGCCTCTATTAATCTCATCCGTAGGATTTGTTGTTGCATTTTTGACGTTCCTAATCTCTATACTGTTTAGTAGTGGCGTTGCGTACGATCCTATTTCGGAGAGTTTTGCACGAGTAGAGTTTCAGTATCTTATAAATCTGAAGGAGCTTCCAGCTGTTTCGGCACTTCTAGTTATTGGTGTTGTAGTGGTTCTGTACGCTGTATGGTTGGGGTTGGCAAGGCAGAGTGAAAAATCTATATGGTTTAGTGGAGCGGGAACACTTCTCACAGTAACAATGTT
>CAMRBL010000137.1 GCA_947040435.1 uncultured Rikenellaceae bacterium | reverse complement strand
ATTTGGTGCACATTTTTATCAATAATTAGCTTTAATAGTGGCTCTCAATATCCTCAAGTCAACTATTCATAAGAATAATTGACAAATATTTTATGATTTAAAATATGAAAATTTAAAAGCCAACAATGATGCTTATAACTCATTAAGTATAATCTAGTTATGATGATTTAGACTCTCTAAAATTGCACCAAATATGACGAAGAACCTTAAATTGGGTTCTTTGTCATATTTGGTGCAGGTCTATTGTCAATAATTAGTTTTGACAGCAAGTCTTAATGTTGTCAAGTCAAATATTCATAAGGATAATCATTCTCTCTGATCAGGGCTCGCATTACCAACACGCTACATACTACCATTAGTCGAGGAGACAAAACCATCGAAATACCAAACGTTACTTCCTAGCAATTGGGGATAAGATGAGTGATAGAGTACAATATGCTAGGAATAAAAAAAGGTTCCCGAAATGAAGTGCCCCCAAAAAGAGGACGGATTAACTAAGGCATTACAATCGAGTAAATCTAGTTTCAGCTCTTTGTTGCTTTTGCGTCGCGGCGATATAATTTAGACAATAAACTTTTATTAACGAATATAAAATAATTGCATGAGATTTAAAATTAATATCATTTCAGTGCTACTGTTGCTACTTTGTAGTCTTAGGTTAAATGCAAAGACCCACAAAACTGATAGCCTTAACCCATGGTATGTCGGGGGGAAGATCGGCGTGCCATTTGGCGTAAGTACGTTTATTTCCTTTTGAGCCGATAAAACAAGAGTTGGCTTTAGCGGAGGTATTCCAATGTCAGATACAATAAGTCGTTACTAGAAAAATATATTATTGAAAAACCTATAAAAATAAGGTCACAAACAATTTATTACTGCCTATCTCATCGTATATATGCTTGATAATCTATACAACGGTTGGTCTGGTAGAACTCATATAGCAAGTGTGAATCCCATATTGGGACAGCATAGAAACTATTTGAACCTTACAGCAGAATGGAGTTTTTAAAGCCATTTACAATGGCTGCTTTGTTGAAAAGTAAAAAAAAGGAAGATGCATGAAAAAAAGAGTATAGCTGAAATTTCAGCTATACTCTTTTGGTGTTAGAAATGAATAAATTCACTCCCTTTTTTCAAAAACAAAGATAGATAATATATTTTTCAAAAGCAAGGTTTGATCCAAAATATCTTTCATAAACATAATGACATTGTTTTTCTATAACCGTAGTTCTTTACTGTAAATATATTTATTATTTTGCACTATTTTTAGTCTCTTTGGATTGATAATCAATGATATAATGAGAGTAAATTATAAATCTTAATGGAACCAAAAAGCCTATGAGCTTTTTTTAGCATATTGGGTCTATAATCATTGTATTGCTCTTCACAAACGACATTGTCGTCTGTATGGGGGATATTTCTCCGCACACAGATTGAAAGTATATTGAACCAAACTAAAAAAAATAAAATGTCCTCAAAACTCAATTTACAATCTATTCAGCAAATAGCTGAATAGATCGAAGATGGTTGCAAACGCTTTTTTCACGCGCCAAGCCAAAAGATCACCCTCTTTTAGAGGTAGACGTAACTATAAGTCTATTACATTCAAGAATTAGATGATATCTTTATATATGGCTCTCTGCGAGTACGAAGCACTGCACATGTAGGGCAGTGCTCTGCGTCTTACAAACTAGAAAATAAACTACTTCTGCTCTAACTCAAGTAACTTCTCTTTATTTAAGTATGTTTTTCCCTCCACAACACTACCCTCTTTATCAATAAGAACACAATGAGGAATTGCAATAATTCCAAATTTTTGAGATAAGTAGTTCCACTCATCATTAGTTAGTCGAATATTTTCACCCTTAATATTCTTATCCTTTAAGAACTTATTTGTTACTGCTTCAGGTGAATCAGAAATACTTGAAACGTATAAAAACTTAATTTTATGCGACTTTAACTCCTCCACTAAAGACTTTGCTTCAATCATTCCTGCTCTACATGGGCCACATGAAGTACCCCAAAAGTCCATAAATATAACATTACCTCTATACGGTTCTATTATTTTTTTTAATATTGCTTCTGCTTTATCATTGACAACTGGTTTAACCTCGACCTTTAAGTCACACTTTACAACTGCACCTCTATAGATCGCTAACAGTTGTTTTCTTAAAAAGGCATTTGTTATTAACGGAAGTGCGGAAGTTATGTTTTCTGTTAGTTGATCTATAAAACCCTCTTCTGTATATTGATTTATGTTTTTAATATCACTGGCAATGCCTCTTAAAACAGATGTTTGGTACATGAAATTGTTGCCAGCGCCTAAAGCTATTGAAACACTATCAGCGTAGTGATAAAACTCTTTAGAAGTTAAATCAACTTTATTCGCTTTAAAAAGAGAATACAATTCTTTTTCTGCCTCTCTATATAAACTACATTGCTGAGCAACACTATCTGATAGAAAATATCCGTTGCTAGCCGCAGCCATAAGCACTTTTTTCAGAGAGCTAGGAAATTGTTTATACTTTTCTGTTCCCAATAAATTTAGAGTAATCTCTTTGTTAATTGCTGCATTTATAGTTGACTCTACATTATAATATCGAGGAAATAATTTGGTAAATTCATATCTATTGAATAGAACCCATGTATTACTAGAGCAAAGATTCAAAATATTATTTAGGATGTTATCGTTATATTTTGAGATAAAGTTATGATACTCTTCAAAAGTTATATCCTTATATGATTTGTTCTCTGTAGTTGTCCACTTACCATCATTATCCTGCGTCTGTATGCTGTGTGTACTTTTGTAATCGGAGTAAAGTTCCAGCAGGTCAATGAATAGACTAGATACGTTATCTAAAACCAATTGATCCTTTACATAATCATCAACTTGCAGCTCTTGTAATAGTTGCGGCGAATCACTAATTATTTTATCAATCTGTGCTACAATGTCATCACGATAAGCAAGTACCTCTTTTACGGGATCTTTAGAGCTCTTAATCTTACTATTTCTTGCGCGTTTGACCATGTAATTAGGAAGTTTAAATATTCCCCTCTTAGCTTTATACCTAAAATTATTTACATCTGCACTTTTTTTACTTCCCATAAATAGCGATGCGTCACCGATCTCTCCATACATCATGCGATTAAGGTTATACGCTCCTAAGTCAAAATAAACTAATAGTGTATCACTGGGTTGTATATAAATATTTGATAGAGGAAAACTAACAAACATTGTTATTGGGTAGTTTCTCTCTATCTCTAATTCAAATGTTCCATCATCATTTATCTCTGCAAGAGACACCTCTTCATGCCTAATCTCATGATTATAAACAATAAATTTTGAGAGTGTTTCTTTAAGTTTAGGGGAGTAATTGTCAATATAACCTCGAATCACAGCCTTACCACTTTTAAATATCTCATTGTCATAACTATTTTGATTAAACTTCCAATCTGTCTCTTTTGGTATAAATGTAAACTCTTTTGAACACTCTATTTCAACTCCATTTTTGGACTCTTTCAATATGATGTTACCATTTTTATCTCTCTTTAGATATATTGTCTCTTGAATTGTATCCCTTGCGATCTCAAGAGTACAGCTATTGGCTTTAATTTTAATTACAGAGTATGTCCAGATGTTATTTTTATATAACACTTTACTCTTTGTTATCCCTATTTTCCACTGATTACTACCATCATTTGTAATCCAATTTCCTAAGAAGTTTTTAATTTTGGATCTCTCTGATGTTGATAATTTAATATTAAAACAAGAAGATTCTGCACTACCCCCCTCTTCAATAAGATCAACCTCATTAACATCTGTTGATATAGGTTCGAAATAGAATTTTGCATCTTTATAGCCCGATTCTGGCATAAACACTTGCTTGTTAAGCTCATAACCATCACTTTTAAGTAATTTAAAAGTTCTATCTCCATTACTCTCCTTAAATACTGTAGTTAACGAATCGATCTGAACCCAATAATTTGGACTATGACGCACTCGTATATCGACAATAGTATACTCTGGTGTAATCTCGATTCTTTTAATTTGCATGTGAATTGACGTGTAATCAGACTCTGGATTATCTATAACCCTTGTCTTCTGTGCACTTACAAATGTACTTACACATAATAAGATACATAATAATAGTTGTTTTCTCATATTACAATAAATTTAAAGTCGGGCTCTAAGAATTATTTTTATGTTGCTATCTAAAAAAAGACCCCGTTATACTTTCAGACCACAACTAAACAAAATGCAAGGTAACAAAAAAAATCTTAAAAAGAACTAAACAAAATTCCATTACATTGTATTCCCTCAGCCATATACATCTATTTTTACTTCTAGCGTATTTTACTCAGTCACTTATGTTTTTTCCAGTTGTGT
>CAMRBL010000136.1 GCA_947040435.1 uncultured Rikenellaceae bacterium | reverse complement strand
GTATTTTACCTTTCACCACATTGTAGTATCCATTTAACTGAAGCTCCTTAAGTGATTTGTGCAGAGTTGGTTTGCAAAATGATTGATCGTAATCAGAGATCATCTTTTCTAGCCATGTAGTGTGAGAACTTTTAGTTCTGCCTCAAAGCTAATGCTAAGTAAAGTATTATACTACCAATTATTTACTTCATGAAATATTTATTATATTCATTACTTATCTCAATAGGAGCAATCACAGTAGGCTTCTTACCTTCTTTGTAAAGAATTAAAGATGACGTAATATCCTTTACAATAGTTGTATCTGTGATATTTATAAAATGTTTATTTTGAAAATTTATCACAGAATAAATTGTATCAACACTAATAATTTTCATATTAGTATCTTTCAAATATTCGCCAGCAGCAGAATAATAATAATTCATATCATCTGCTGCTGCATAAAAATCATCCTCAGACTTATGCCTTTTTCTCATATCTGAAATATCTTGCGAATTATACCTAAGAAACAATGCGCACTCCTTTTCTATAATATTAAGTGTGTCCGTGCGTTTTAAGTATTTATCCTTTTTCGCAGAAATGTCATTTTGAATATTCTCATTTTTTAATGATGATAGCACAAGGATAGATGCAATTCCAAATACAGTTAATAATAATTTTCTCATATTCTGTTTAGTTTTAGTGAAAAATATAATGATTTAACATGAAATGCAATATAATAAAAATAAACGAATATGCACTGTTTAATATAAACAATAGCTAGCTATAATAAAAATAGACGATATTCGGCTCTAGATAATATGTCAATAGCTGAATTTTGGAAGTCCAATATGTAGCTCCATAATTTCAATTTTTATATGATTAACCTATTTGTTGTTTACCCCAGCGAACCTGAAAGTTCCCGTTGTCGTCCGCTTCTCTACGGAACAGACTTTCGATTACATTCGGTGAAACATCGAACTCCTCGAATATTTCAGACTCTGTTTTCACTGTGCCATCCTTGATGAACTCATTTAGCCGCTACTTGGTGAGTATCAGCGCCATAAGGTTCTGCTCGATGGACTCCTCGTACGATACGAAGTGAACTCGTCGCATCCCTTGGGAGTCTAGCCTGATGAATCGGAAGTAGAACTGCTCCATCTTAGCGATGTTCCACTGTAGGGATTCAAGTATAATATCCTCACAAGAAGGAACGTTTGCGGAGCTCTTCAAACTCTGCTGTGTACATACTAAAATCCCATTAGTCGTAGCTTCAAACTTATCAAGAATCCGTTGTCGAGCATCAAAATTAACATCACCCTGTATTGTAAAGAGCTCTCTATCAGGAAATACCGCTGACATATACTCCGTGTACATAGCAACAGCGACAAGGGATGTGCACCCGATAGCGACCTTTCCAGCGATCTCGTGCCTTATCATATGCTCTATATACTTCACTTTTCGGGGGTGCTTTTCACCATAATACCCTTCAATCATATGTGGAATTGAACACGCTTTAATTAGGAGAGTTATTTGACGAATTAACCTCAATTGCGACTCCTTCTTTGAGTCATCCATGCGAGAGAAGTGGTTGTGTATAATGGTCTGAAACTCCTCCATTATAGTTCTGTACACCTCTCTTTCACCCTCACTTGGGGTGACATTACGGTTTATAACCTCATATTTCTCCCCTGCAAACTCCTTGAATTTCCGAGTGATGAGGGTTTTGTTGACGATCTGTGCTAGGTGCTCTTGATTGTATATATCTTGGTTCTGTTTCCCGATTCCAAAGACGCTCGCCTTGCTAGGACAGAAGCACCCTTTGAATAAATTAGCGCCATATCTAGCAGGGAAAGGCTCTCTAAAGTATGGGTTCGGCTTACGATCTATCTCCTTCTCCTTGTTCTCAACATATACGAAATCACAAAATGATGTCATATTAACGGAGTTATTGTAGAGTAGCTCTAGCTGGCTGTATATCTCCGTTATGTTATTCCGAACAGCAGTTCCTGTTGCTAGGAGCTTATATTTTACTCTCCTAAAGATACCCAACGATAGTTTCGTACGCTTTGATGTGGGGTTCGTTATCTCATCTGACTCATCAAAGAGTAGACACACCTTCTGAGACCTCATTTTCAGGAACTTCTTTAGCTGTACATCTAATTTATTCAACCTAGATATAGCCACAATTACAAACTTACCATTGGGTATATTTTGGAGCTGAGAGGGCTTTGTAATGCATACTAACTCACTATTATGACGCTTTAAAAATGGTATCCACGTTAAACTCACCGCTATTGCAGGGGCGAGTACGACGACACTCTTCACCCGCTTCTGTTCCATTAAGTACTTACCGTAGTGGTATGCAACGGCGGTTTTTCCCGAGCCTTGTTGCCAGTTAAGGAATGAATATCGCTTCTGAAATATAAGACCCATGTCGTGTTGTTGGAGCTCCGTAAATGTGCAGCTCTGCATCTCCTTGTTAAAGAATCGTAGCTCTTTTATCCTCTTATCAATAACAATATCCCGCTCCATATCTGAGAATGGCAGGCTCTGAAGTGAGTATCTAGAGCACCGTTTTGCTATGTATTTCTGTGCTTGACTATACTGCTTTTGTAGCTTCGGGGTCATCTCCTTTGGTGAGGGTAAACCACAAGCTCCGATCAATATGTTGTTCAATGATGCGTATCGATGCTCTACGCCATCAAGTAGACGAGGAGCATACCCTTTTAGTTTGAAACCATACCTAGTCCGTACTAGTGCAACCTCTTTACGGGGCACAATATCTTGTCGCTTTATGTAGCGATGTAGCACTGAGAGCACCTTTGCATAGATTAGCTTGCGCTTATCCCACTCTTTACGCTGCTCTTCGGTGCAGTTGTCGGGACGCTTCTGGTTACGAAACTTTGCAACTAGTGCCACAGATTTATCATAGTGTTTCTTGAGATTTTTGTGTGTTTTTATCTCGTACATATACTTTTTGAGAGTATAATTGAAGCTCCTCTCCTGAGATTGCACCTCCTCGCACGACTCCTGCATAAGCTTAAGTTTCAAACTTTGGCGCAGTGCTTTTGCCGTTGTGATGCGACTCTGTAACTCATCCATATATACAAACTCATCCGCAATATATGGTTGCATTGTTATGTTCTCGGACCTTCGCATGAATACCATAATCTTAGTCTCGAAGTTACTTACACCCACAGACTCAAACGCCTTAGGATCTAGCTTCGTCTGACCAATAAACGAGAAGTCTTGGTTGAGAGAGTTGACTTTTGACCTCTCCCAAAATTCACTATTCAGAAAGGATGTTGGCACAATAATCATCATCAGACCCGTTGGATTGAGCATCCAGTATGCTTTGTTGCAGTAGTAGAACTGGGATAGTGTACCGTTGAATTTGAGGTTAAATGGAGGGTTGCCGATAACGATATCGAACTTCTGCTCTGGGTCATAATCGCAGATATCTGCCACCCCTATATTTGCATTAGGGTAGAGGTGTTTAGCAACCTTGACCGCATTACGATCAATGTCAAACCCATAAGCGTTGTACTCATTTGGGAGCCTCCCGAGCAGGTTGCCCATCCCACAACACATATCTAGAACCATATCCGTTGACTCTGGAGATATCGCATCTACCATCTGATGACAGATGTAGTGAGGAGTAAAGAACTGCCCCTTTTCGATCTCTTTCTTAGCCTCCGAATAGAGGTTGTAGTTTGCGTAATCCTCTTGTTTTAAGTTGTGTAGACCTCCAATACCCGTGTAGCAGTTATAGATTGTCTGCTTTGGTATCTGGTCGCTGTTGGTGTCGATGCAGTACAATATTTTCTCATTAATCTCCGCTCTTCGCCCCTGAGGGATCTTCTGTGGTATGATCTTATACATGGTTATGCAGATTTAGTATATGGAACATTGAGTTTTAGACGATTGTAGGCACTCTCCGCTTTGGCTTTCGATGAGAATTTGACATCTATTCTCCCATTCTTGTAGAACTTCATCTGCTTGGGCTCGTCTGTGTTTAAATCGTATGGCTCTACAATATTTATGTTTGAACCGTTAAAGTTGATGATTATATCCTCATCACCATTTAGAGCGTTACACCCTGCAAGAGCTAACCCTTCGCAAATAGCTCCAAGCTCATTACGGCAGTTGTAGTGGCGACTATACTGACCTCTACTTGCGATGTAGAAGTCGTCAAAACTCAGAATATTGTGAAAAACTATCTTCTCTCCCTTTAGATCTGGCTCTTTGCCATACCCTGGCATTGCGACTTTAAGGAATCTGTTAATCAGCTCTAGCTCTGCTGTTTCACGAAAGCTACAACCTCCAAGGTGGTCAATTATACGGTTGACACAGTGTGAAAATAGTGGTATGAATGTTACTGGAGTCTTCTCCGTGTCAAAGACTGTACTATCAACTGTGAGACTGGAAGTTGTA
>CAMRBL010000135.1 GCA_947040435.1 uncultured Rikenellaceae bacterium | reverse complement strand
GTTATACAAAAGGGATACAAGCAGATTAACTTGCGTTTTTTTACTGAAATTGCTCCAAGTACATTAGATGCAATGCTTGCAAAAGGTACTGGGGATATAATTCCTGGAGGTATTGCAAATGGTATAGTTGGTACTCTTATAATGGTAGGTGTTGCTGCAATTATTGCAATTCCAGTAGGTATAATGGGTGGAGTGTATCTAGCTGAAAAACCCAAATCACTATTCTCAATTATAGTTAAATTCCTAACAGATCTAATACAGGGAACTCCATCAATAATCGTTGGAATAATCGCCTATTCTGTGATTGTTGTACCATTAGGAAGTTACTCTGCAATTGCAGGAAGTATAGCTCTCTCTGTTATGATGCTGCCATTAATCGTACGCTCAACAGAGGAGACACTTAAAATGCTTCCAACATCTATAAAAGAGGCTGGATTGGCTCTTGGTTCCTCTTATACAAATGTAGTATTACAGATACTTCTGCCCTCAGCTTTTAGTGGTCTCTTTACTGGAATACTCTTAGCAACATCCAGAGTTTTGGGCGAAACGGCACCATTAATGATGACTGCATTAGGTAGTAGTACCATCAATTGGAACTTAGAGAATCCAACGAGTGCTGTTCCACTTTTAATCTGGGAGTTTTATAATGATCCGAATTTGATCGACCTAATTTGGAGTTCTTCATTATTTTTACTAATTTTAAATTTAATTGCAAAATACATTGTAGATAAATCGGTAAAATAGAGTACTAAAATATCATATCGGTTCACTGCGATCACGCAGCGCCGCCCACAAAGGGCAGTTCTATCAAACAAAAAATAAAAATGCAAAACAATAATATTTTAGAGTTAAAAGATGTCTCAATCTCATATACGCCAGGCAAAAATGCCGTAAACAAAGTTTCTGCTGAGATTAAAGAGAATAGCATTACAGCTATCATGGGTCCATCAGGGTGCGGAAAGAGTACCCTATTGAGAGCCATAAATAGAATGCATGAACTATATCCAGACATCCATATAAGCGGAGAGATAATTCTACGTGAGAAGAATATACTAATGATGAACCCTATAAAGGTTCGAAGAATGGCAGGTATGGTTTTTCAACGCCCGAATCCATTTCCAACAATGAGTATATACAATAATGTTTTGGCGGGGTATAGCCTAAATGGCATTAAACTACCAAAATCTGAAAAAGATAAGATAGTCGAAGAGTGTTTAACAAGTGTTGGACTATGGGATGAAGTAAAGGACTCATTGAATAAAAAGGGAACTTTTTTATCGGGAGGACAGCAGCAGAGATTATGTATTGCTAGGGCTTTAGCGCTTAAACCGGATATTCTGTTGATGGACGAACCGACATCAGCTTTAGATCCAATAGCAACAAATAGAATAGAAGAGCTTTTGTTAGAGATAAAAAAACATGTAACTATAATTATTGTAACGCACAACATGTCTCAAGCAGCACGAATCTCAGACTACTCAATGTTTATGTATTTGGGTGAACTTGTAGAGTATGGTAAGACAGATTTGATGTTTACAAACCCTAGTGTTAAGAGGACAGAGCAGTATTTGAATGGACAATTTGGTTAAATTACCCTATGCTGACTGCGCTGGGTACTCGCAGCCAGCAAACAAATACACACGAAAATTGATAAATAAAAAACAATGCATAGAGATAAAAAATTCGATAAAATAACTAAAGACCTACTAGCGATGTCTAAAGTTACATTTAAGCAGTTAAAACTAATAAAATTACACCTAGAGGGCGTAGATCTATCTGATCAAGAGGATGATTTTAATCATAATGAAATAATACTAGATAGCTTAGAGGTGAAGATTAAAAAGAGTGTAATTAATGCTATAATTTTGTATGGTCCGAGGGCTAGTGATTTAAGGAAGATTATGTCTTGTTACGACATCTCAGCATCTTTAGAGCGTACGGGAGACATCGCTCTAAATATACATGGTTACCTAAATAAGGTAGATTCAAATGGATTGGCATTTAAAGCTCTATACGACAAGCTACATAAGCTGCTATCCATTGCAGAGATTATGACTAAAAATGCAATTTATGCCTTCTCTTGTGAGAACATTCAACTAACGAAGGATACCATTGAACTAGATGATGTCGCAGACGCCATACATGACGAGATTAGAGCTGAGCTAATTACTCTCTCTAGTAGTGAACAGTTGCTACCACAACAAGCTATCGATATGCTTTCGCTAAGCAGTATATCATACAGCTTAGAGCGCATAGCAGATAATGCAACTAATATGGCAGAAGCCGCAGTGTATTTAGTAGAGGGCAAAAACATTCAACACCAACATAGCAATGATACAGAAAATAGAGAATAGAAGATTACTCGTTGTTGACGATGAGGAGGATCTGTGTGAGATACTACAATTTAACTTGATAAATGAGGGCTATGATGTCGATGTAGCTCTCTCTGCTGAAGAGGCATTTGAGATGATTCCTGAACGTGAATACTCTTTGATCCTTCTAGATGTTATGATGGATGGTATCTCTGGATTTAAGATGGCAGAAAAATTGAATAATCAGCTTAAACTAAATATACCTATCATTTTTTTAACGGCTAAAGATACAGAGAATGATATGCTCACAGGATTTAGTCTTGGAGGAGACGATTATATCTCAAAGCCATTCTCGGTAAAAGAGGTAATTGCAAGAGTCAAAGCCGTATTAAGACGTGTAGAGAGTAAAAAAATTGAGCCAAAATTGAGCCTCATTGAGATTGACGATCTAATTATTGATATAACAAACAGAGTTGTAACAATAAAAGCAGCGAACATCCCACTAACGAGGAAGGAGTTTGAGATACTATCTCTATTGGTTAGTATTCCAAACAGAACTTTCGCAAGAGAGGAGATTTTAGCTAAAGTATGGATTGAAGATACTTATGTATTGGATAGAACTGTTGATGTTCATATTGCAAGATTGCGCAAAAAATTGAATGAATACGGAGCTAGAGTAGTAAATAGATCAAATTACGGATATAGTTTTAATTTATAATTATGAGATATCGGAGAAAGATATTTATATATTTTTTACTTGTGTTTATTGGCTTTACGTCTGTTGTTATAGTGCTACAACTGAACAGAGAAAGAGAGTATAAGACAGACTCACTTAGGTCAAATTTAGACACTTATGTAGATTTAATCCAGAACTCTATGGGAGTTGATGGTCTTGACTCTACGACATCTATACTAAAGCTATTACCTAGTAATGTAAGAGTTACTATCGTTAATAAAGATGGTGTAGTGTACTTTGATAATACACTTAATAGTATGCAAGAGAGTGTATTGGAGAATCATTTGGATAGGCCTGAAATATTTAAAGCTAAAGTAACTGGCATTGGCTCTTCTATTCGGTACTCTGAAACGAATAAAATTGATTACTATTACTATACAAAATACAATGCTCCTTTCTTTATTAGGGTTGCAATTCCATATGATCTGAACCTTAAAGAGAGTTTAAAAGCTGATAAATATTTTATCTATTTTATCGTTATCCTATTCTTATCCTCTCTTTTAATATTATTATACATATCCGACAAGTTAGGGCGTGCAATATCTGGGCTAAATGAGTTTTTGAGCTCTGTTGAGAATAAAAATCCAGAATATGATAAAATTAAATTTCCAGATACAGAAATTGGTGAGATAGGACAAAAAATCGTCAAGACATACGCACTACTGGAGTCCCGAAATCTTGAGTTAGATAATGAACGGGGGAAACTTTTACGACATTTCCACTACTTAGATGAGGGTATCTCAATTTACTCATCTGATAAAAAGTCAATTTATGCAAACGCACACTTTATTCATCTTCTTAATACAATCATTGATGAACCAACATTCAATGCAGATGTAATACTCACTTCAGTGGAGTTTGCTCCATTAATTAAATTTTTAGACTCTAATATACTCTTGGTAACTGAATCAAATAAGCTTCCAGTATGGCAAGGTAAGATCAGTAAAGGGGGAAACCACTTTGCAATTCAATTGGTAATTTTTAAAGACTCAAGCTTTGAAGTCACAATAAATAACATATCATCTCAGGAGAAGAACCGACTTTTGAAACATGAGATGACAAACAATATCGCTCATGAATTGAGGACTCCTGTTAGTTCAATCAGTGGGTATGTTGAGACTCTATTATCTCAAAATAATATAGATGATGAGCGTCGCAAGTACTATCTAAATAGAATGTCTATTCAAGTCAAAAGACTAACTGAATTGATTCGGGATATAGCATTAATAACTAAAACGGAGGAGGCTCCTCAATTGTTTAACGAAGAGACTGTAAGTATAAGCCACACTATCCGAGAGATACTCTTGGACTTTAGTGTAGAGATAGAATCTAACCACATAGAGTTTAATTCAACAGTATCTGAGAACGTAATAATTATTGGAAATCCCACTCTTATATATGCTATATTTAGGAATCTGATAGAAAATGCGATTAATTATGGTGGAGATAGAGTTGTAATCACTGTTGATAATTATGCTGAAGATAATAATTTATACTATTTTAAGTTATCTGACACAGGTATAGGTGTCGCAGAAGAGCACATGAG
>CAMRBL010000134.1 GCA_947040435.1 uncultured Rikenellaceae bacterium | reverse complement strand
ATCTACACGTACTGACACACTCTTTCCCTACACGACGCTCTTCCGATCTAGTGTTGGGAATCGAAAAATTGTTGGTTCTTTACCTCTGCCACGAACTGATTATGGTAAGAATAAGAGTGGGAAAGTTGTCATTGAGGTTTATGTAGATGCTAATGGTTACGTAACTAGAGCGCCAGTGTATAAGGCGCAAGGCTCTACAACTAATGATAACCAACTAATCAAAGTTGCGATAGAGGCTGCTCGTAAGGCACGTTTTACAAATTCTGATAATGATGTGCCACAAGTGGGTACTATTACGTATACATTTAAATTACAGTAGTCCGTATGTGTAGATCTGCGCTGTTAATTGTGTTGCTTATGTTTAGTGTACTCTTTTGTTTTGGAGAGGAGAGTAAGAAGGCGAGCATGAAATTTGAGAATAAGGTACATAAATTTGATACTATTAGTGTTGGCGACAAGGCTGTAAGTTATGAGTTCACTTTTAAAAATAGTGGTTCAGTACCTTTGGTGATATTAAATAGCTCTATAAGCTGTAAATGTACTAAAGTTAAGTATAGTAAAAAACCAATATTACCGGGTAAAAAAGGGGTGATTAAGGTCACGTTTAACCCTAAAGGGGTAATAGCTGGGGTATTTACAAAAAATATTCAAATCTACTCTAATACAAAAACTAAGAGAGAGATTTTGACTATTATGGGTGTTATAAAATAGTTTAGGAAACGAAGTTTAAAAAAATATTAGATAAACAGATAGTCGTATAGGCTTGGAGTTTTAGAGGAGTAGATAGCTAAACTGTCTGCTGTGCTTGGCTTTGAAATGTTTGTTTGTTTTTTTTTGAAAGCTTCGTTTTCTTTTTTTAGTTTATTTAAATAGAAATTTTTTATGAAAAAAACTCTTCTATTATCAACGATCACACTTTCGGCAACTCTTCTGCATGCAGAAGAGCAACCAAATATTGTTGTTTTCCTTGTAGATGATATGGGGTGGCAAGATACATCTGTCCCTTTTTCGGATACAATAACCCCTTTAAATGAGATATATCAAACGCCTAATATGGTGCGTTTAGCAGAGAAGGGTGTCAAATTCACCAATGCTTATGCTTGTAGTGTTAGTTCACCTTCACGTGTGAGCTTAATGACGGGGATGAATGCTGCTCGACATAGGGTGACAAATTGGACTCACACTAAAAATAGTACTACTGATTCTGGAAGTCCTATTTTAGAGTATCCGAAGTGGAATGTAAATGGGATCTCTTTGATAGAGGGAGATGTAAGAGGGGTTGATGCGTTGGCACTGCCTCAGGTGTTGAAAGATGGAGGATACTACACTATTCACTGTGGTAAAGCTCATTTTGGTGCGGTAGGTACACCTGGGGAGGATCCGTCGACTTTGGGTTTTGATGTGAATATTGCAGGTCACGCTTTGGGCGGACTTGCATCGTACTATGGAGAGCAGGGTTATGGAGCCAACATGAATGGAAAGAAGAGCTCTTGGGCAGTACCTGGATTGGAAAAGTACCATGATACTGATACATTTATTACAGAGGCTTTGACCTTGGAGGCTTTAGATGCGCTTGAGAGTAGAGATGAATCTAAGCCGTTCTTCTTGTATATGGCTCATTATGCTATTCATATACCGATCATGCCTGACCATCGTTTCTATCAGAAGTATCTTGATAAGGGTATGGATAAGCGAGAGGCTGCATATGCTACACTTATTGAGGGTATGGATAAAAGTTTGGGAGATATAATGGATTATCTTGAAGAGAATGATATGTCGGATAATACGATAATTATTTTTATGTCAGATAATGGAGGATTTAGTGCTTCGGGAGCTCGTGGAGGAGCTTTGCATACTCATAATTCTCCTTTAAAAAGTGGTAAAGGCTCTGCTCATGAGGGTGGAATTAGAGAACCAATGTTAGTTTATTGGCCATCTGTTACGCAAGCGAACTCGAAGTGTGATGATTATCTCTTAATAGAGGATTATTACCCTACTATATTGGAGATGGCACAGATTGATATGCCTGAAGTTCCGCAAGTTATTGATGGTAGAAGTTTTACTCCACTGTTGACGGGTAAAGGTAGGAATCCATCTAAAGGTCGCTCTTTATATTGGAACTTCCCAAATAATTGGGGTACGAAAGGTCCTGGTATCGGTGCAACTTGTAGTGTGCGTAGTGGTGATTGGAAACTAATTTACTATTATGCTACGGGACAGAAGCAGTTGTATAATTTGAGCTGTGATTTGGGTGAGAGTGATGATTTATCGGTTAGTAACCCTAAAATGGTTAAGAAGTTATCAAAAAATTTAGGTGACTATCTTCGTAAGGTAGATGCTCAGCGACCAAGCTTTAAAGCTACTGGTAGTGCTGCACCTTGGCCTGACGAGATTTAGTAACTATGTTTGGATATAGAACTATATAAAAATAGAGCCATAGATACTATCTATGGCTCTATTTTTACATTAAAACTGTAATATGTTAAAGCAATTTAGATATGCCCCACTCAGAGAATCAATCTGCAACTTTACGTATGTAGAACACGACTTATCGAGTAAACCATGTTTCAATGAGTTTTTTATTCCCCTTACCATCTGTTACTTCGATGCAAAGATTGTGTTTTACGCCATTTTTAGGAGTTATTTCGTCGTTAAAATAGTGCGTAATCCTACTTTTTACGGCATTATGTTCGAATAGTATCCACTTGCCATCAATTGTAGCATTAAATGATTGAACACCTGCAAAATTGTCTCTTAGGCTAAAACTTATATTTGATGATTTGCTCAAATTTGCCCCTCTAGCAAAAGAGGGTGTAACCACTGGGGGTACAGTGTCAGCTACAATACAGTACTTCCCAAAAGTTCGCATCTTAGCGCAGACCTTCCCATTATCGTATTTACCTCCTATTGAACTCCACCTCCCGCTATTAGATAGGTGGGCTATCATGGATTTACTTCGTAGGTGTGTGGGGACATTTTTTGCATCTATTGAAATATCTGCATATTTATACATTGGGGCGCTATCTTTGTGTATGTCATATATTGGGGACAATCGTTGTGCAGATATTGGTGAATTACTCTTTTCTGACACCTTCTGATGGTAAAAGAGAGATTCGAATAGTGTCCCAGCAGCCATATATATTGTTGCGCCATTAGCAGAGTAATAGAATGATTTATTATATTGAGCAACTAAGATACTTTGTGCTGGTTTTTCTGGTACGTAATCGCTCCCGCCAATGATATTCATCGCTAAGTGTGAGCTAGTTCCGTTGTCATCTATAATCTCCATATCGATACGCCCTTTCTCCCCTTTGTTTAGTGAGATAATGCCGTTGTCTTTGATGTTACTGTATATTGGTAATTTGTTACCCTGTTTCTTTGAAAGAGTATATGTATCGTGTTTTGTACCCTTTTGTGTCTCGTAGTGTACTGCACCACCTGCATATCGTGAGTTTGAAAATGAGATTGCATCTGATGTAATCTCAAAGTTGACGGTGTCATTAAATCGCTGTATAATCTTGTACACAGACATGTTCTTATTTCCTGTACCATTCTTTGAATCAGAAACTTGAGCAATAAAATACCCCGCTCTACTAACCTCTATCGGACTCTTGTTAGTGGGTACATAGATATTGTTTTTTTGTTTTGTAAGTGGAATGTTTTTAGGTTTTGAGTCTATGGGAACTCCATTAATTGTGTCGGTAGCAACATACATTACTTTTACAAACTTGGGAGCTACGTCGTCTGGAATATCAAAGTTACATATAGGAACAGGGTTAAGGGGTGTTTGTGTGGAACTCTCTCGTATTTCAAAATGTAAATGAGGACCAAAAGACATCCCACTATTCCCACTTAGTGCAATTTGCTCTCCTGCTTTCACAGGAAATTTATCTGATGGAATAAATAAATTTATTGAGTGCTTTTTACTTTTATACCTCTCATTATTTACGAACTCCTCTATCTTTGGATTGAAACTCTTTAAATGTCCATAGACGGATGTTTTCCCATTAGGATGTGTTATGTATAGTGCTCGCCCATATCCATATGGAGAGATGCCTACTCTTGAGATATAGCCATCTGCAACTGATCTAACAACTAGTCCCTCTCTTTGTTGTGTCCTAATATCAATACCCAAATGGTAACGATTTGTCCTTATTTCAGCGTAGTTGGCTGAAAGATCTAATTTGCAATCTAGTGGGGATGTGTACTGAGCAAGTGCATTAGTCGTGGTAAATATCGACGCAACTACTAATAGTAGGGTCGTTTTTTTTAATCTATATAAAATCATTATCTTTAATTTGTTTTTCAACGCTAGATACTACACTTTCGTATTCGTATCCTAGACCAAGTGCATATCTTATTAATTTAGCCTTTAATTTATATGGGTCGCTCTCTTTTAATGACCCGATCCTCTTTTTTATCATTAGTTCAAGCCTATCTTTGGAGCTATCTTTATCTAAAGTTTGTAGTTGTTCATTTATTATACTACTAGAGATCCCTTTGAGTTGTAGCCCATTTTTTATTTTATAGACGCCCCAGCCATTCAATCGACTCTTCTCTCTAATGTATGCTGTTGCATATCTATTATCGTCAATAAACTTATGTTGAATTTATT
>CAMRBL010000133.1 GCA_947040435.1 uncultured Rikenellaceae bacterium | reverse complement strand
ATTTTTTATCTGATGAAGATAAGGTGCGAATTATCAATAATCTCACCGAAGATGTGAAAACCATTATCCGTAGAGAGTTTATATTGAGCACGTTTAAAGATGCTTTTAGAGACGATGTAACAGCGGGATTACTCAAAGAGTACACACGCCAACACGCACCCGAAAAATTGGTCGAGATTGAGCAAAAGCACATTGAGGTTTATGAGAAACGACACTTGCGTATTGTTGAGAAGATTGGGGCGATTAGAGTTTCTCATTGACTGAAATACTAAAAATCTAAATTTCAAATCTTTCGATTCTTCCCATAACAATAGTTGAATATTTTTATTTATTTGTATAAATAATGTCTTAATTTACTCTTTTTTTTGCTTAAAATGTTATATATATATATACTTTTTACACTATATTTGTCACTATAAAAAAACACTCCAATAATTATGAACAAACTATTACTAATTGTAGCTATTATATCTCTAAGTCTTACTTCTTGTAGTGAAGACGACAATATCAATAATGATAATTCAATTGCTATTACAGAAATTCAATTACCTGAATCTGATACTGAGAATCCTTTTATTGCAGGTAGCTCTATAACGATCAAAGGTAAAGGGTTTACAAAGTCTAGTGAAATTTGGTTTCGTATAGTTACCACAAAATCAACAAGTGATGTAAAAGCAGTAGTGACTGCATTTACAGACATGCAGATTATATTTACGGCTCCTGATATTGAAGGTACACAATCCATTGTCCATAAGCAACATGATAAAGAGCAAGTTTTAGGTGAGATGATTTTTACTAAAGAAATCGCAGGTGCTATTATTATAGGAAAAAAAGAGTATCCACTGGATAGTAAGGCACAAGATTTATCTATTACAGTATCTACAAATATAGAAGATGTTGAGATTGTTATTCCAAGTGATGTTGATTGGATTACATATACTGTTCCAACAAAAGGTATGAAGGACAAAGTTTTCATACTTGAGATTAGAGAGAATGGACATAGTGAGAGAGTGGCAAAAGTAACATTTAAAAATACTGCTACCAATATTTCTGAAACTATTACAGTTACCCAGTTTCAACTTAATGCTATTGTTATAGGTAAAAAAGCGTATCCATTGGAGAGTAAGGCACAAGATTTACCTATTACAGTATCTTCTAATGTAGATGTCGAGGTTATTATTCCTAGTAATGTTGATTGGATAAGTATTGATCCTACTAGCAGAGCATTGTCAGATAAGGTTCTTACATTGAAGATTACCGAGAACGGACATAGTGAGAGAGTAGCAGAGGTAATATTTAAGAATACTGAAACTAATGTTTCTGATGTTATTACAGTTACCCAATCTCAACTTAATGCTATTGTTATTGGAGAGAAAAAGTATAATTTAGAGAGCAATATGCAAGACTTACCTATCACAGTATCTACAAATATAGAAGATGTTGAGATTGTTATACCAAGTGATGTTGATTGGATTACATATACTGTTCCAACAAAAGGTATGAAGGACAAAGTTTTCATACTTGAGATTAGAGAGAATGGACATAGTGAGAGAGTGGCAAAAGTAACATTTAAAAATACTGCTACCAATATTTCTGAAACTATTACAGTTACCCAGTTTCAACTTAATGCTATTGTTATAGGTAAAAAAGCGTATCCATTGGAGAGTAAGGCACAAGATTTACCTATTACAGTATCTTCTAATGTAGATGTCGAGGTTATTATTCCAAGTAGTGTTGATTGGATAAGTGTAACACCTGCTACCAAAGCTATGACCGATAAGGTTATTACATTAAAGATAACAAAGAACGGTCATAGTGAGAGAACTGCAGAGGTAACATTCAAGAATACTGCTACTAATGTTTCAGAGACTATTACTGTTACTCAATCTCAACTTAATGCTATTATTATTGGAGAGAAAGAGTACTTATTGGAAAGTAAGGCTCAAGAGTTACCTATTACGGTCTCTTCTAACGTAGATATAGAGGTTATTATTCCTAGTGATGTTGATTGGATAAGTAAGGCACCTGATACAAAAACTATGACAGACAAGGTTATTACATTAAAGATAACAAAGAACGGTCATAGTGAGAGAACAGCAGAGGTAACATTCAAGAATACTGCGACCAATGTCTCTGAGACGATTGTTATTAATCAAGAAAAGAAAGGTGCATTAGATATAACGTCGACTCAGCGCATAATAGGTAGTGAAGGATTAAGTTCATATTCAATAGATTTACAAACTAATATAGAATACGAAGTAATAATATCTGAAAAAGACATGAGTTGGATATCTATTGTAAATTCTTCGTCAAATCGGACAATAGTAAGTGATAACATATATTTAAAAATAGAAGAAAATACAACAAATCAGCCTCGTTCGTCTGAAATTACTATTAAAGATATTAACTCTGAGTTATTCGAAAAAATTATCATAACTCAAAGTGAAGATGCTTTTTTCTTATTAGGACAGAATCCATACGATCTACCTGTTAATGGAGCTGAGAATTTAGAGGTAGAACTATTTTCAATCACTGAATATGACATTATTATTCCAAACGAAGATAAAAGTTGGGTTTCTTTAATAAAAAATACAAAAGGAGAAAATAGCAATCCAGATAGATTATATTTTAATATAGAGCCAAATGATACTTATTCTGATAGAAGTGTTAATATAAAGATACAAGATCAATACTCTGTAGCTAATGTTACATTAGTTTTTAATCAATCTCAAAATAATGCCATGGTTATAACTCAGAAAGATGTTATGGTAGGTGAAAATGGTGGAGATTTTGAAATACAGTTACAAGCAAATGTTGATTATGAAGTTGTGATGCCAGAAGTTACATGGTTAGAGCAAGTGCCTCAAACACGGAGTTTGGTATCTGATAAAATAAAATTTAGAGTTACAGAACATTTTGCAGGACCTTACAATAGAACAGCAGATATAAAATTTAAAATAAAAAATACAGATCAAGAATATTCACTGACAATCATCCAAACATCTTCGGCTTACGGTATCTATACTGATCGGGATATTCATGATTTTAATTGGGAGTTAGTTAAAACAAAGGATATGCAGAGTAAGGCTGTATTGTCTAAATTTGGGAATTATGACGAAGAAACAAATAAATGGCATTATCGTCTTATGGGCGATGTAAATCCTTCTTATCATGATTATTGGAAAGCTATATCGGAATTTTCCGATATATTTGATGGGAATGAATTTACTATTACAGAACTTCACTTGTCTTATGGTGGAGATTGTTTATTCTCAAAAATTACAAAAGGAGGAATGGTGAAAAATTTAACCATTCAAGATATTTACATAAAAAATAGTGAGACTAATAGTAACGTTGGAGGTATTTGTGGCTATTTAGACTCAGATTCTGAAATAAGTAATTGCACTGTAGGTTCTTTTACAGGGCAAGCGTACGGACAATTAGGGGGCATATGTTCTATTAACTATGGGTTAATAAGCTCTTGTACTAAAAAGGATCTACTAGCAACGGGTTTCGTACAAGTCTTGCAGGTAAGCGGAGGAATTGTAGCAACAAACTATGGTGTTGTCATAGATTGTCAAAATGAATCAAATTTATCCGCAAGCCAGCTGTCTTATCAAGGGGGAATATGTGGGACAAATTATGGAAAGATTATCTCTTCATCCAATAATGGCAATATATCAAATGATAACCTCTATATATATCCTGACAATTATAAATTTTATTCAAAAGGTGGTATATGTGGAAGATCTATTGGAGGGAGCATAATCGCTTGTGTTAATAATGGAGATATGATTTTGAACTGTTCAGGTGTAGGATCTATTTATGTCGGAGGGATTTGTGGGACTGTGAGTGAAAATGACAACATAATTATATCAAACATTTCAACTGGAAGTATTGTCGTAAAGTTAACAGAAAATGTTGATGGAGCTGTCGGAGGCTTGTGTGCCAGAATCACTGACCAGAATTATTGTGTAGCTAATTATTCAGTCGGGATTTTAGAAACTACCAGTTATTTGGGAGCAATAACGGGTATTGATAGGCCTAATGATTTTCAGATAGAATCAAATTTATGGCTTGAAAATAAAGGAGCTGAAAAAAGGTTCGGTAATATTACAAGTACTGGAAGTTCCGATATTATTGGACGAAAAATGATAGGAGAAATGCAAAAGTCTACAAATGAACTTAATCAAGCTAAAAATGCATGGAATCAAGCAAATCCTAATAATAAATGTGAATATGAATTTTATGATGTTGTTGGAGATTATCCGAAGTTGAGAAAGAAATAGAATGATGAATAATAGATAACGATACTTCTGCCTCTATTAATAAAGGAATTGTATAATAGTAAGTTCAATAACGAGTCAAATCTGTGTTATGACAGATCTGACTCGTTATTGTATTGCTTTTAATCTTTACATTAGCTTCCGATGTCGGGAATGTATGGTGGTTCGGGGATTGTATCCCATGGAGGTATATATATGCTGTCAACCTCAATTGCAGGTTGCTCAATGCGCTCTATTGACACCTCCTCACTTAGCTTTACACAACTTGTTGTGCTTATAGTTACTGCGATTATAGCAAGTATAGCTATTATTAAACTCTTCATAATTGTTATCTTTAAAATAGATATGAGAAACTAACCTCTAACTTTGATGGAGCGAGTATGAGTCTCTTGTAGTGATATATTAAAATATCATCTAGTGGTGGTGTGTGGCAGACTTGTCGCTTATCCTCCATATAAAAGAGCCCTAATCCCCC
>CAMRBL010000132.1 GCA_947040435.1 uncultured Rikenellaceae bacterium | reverse complement strand
ACACTCTTTCCCTACACGACGCTCTTCCGATCTGCCACATTTAAAGAGATATTCGTAAATATGTCTAGTATCGTAAAAGACCCTAGTTTTATAGTTTTTCTAGTTATCGTGTCAGCATTTTGGGCGATGTACAACCAGCTATTCTTTACACTACCAGTATTCATCACTCAATGGGTAGATACTAGTGAGATATATCGCTTTTTTGCGACCTATATGCCAGTTGTTGCTGAGAAATATAGTTTAACTCCAGGTGTAATGGATTCAGAATTTATCGTTAACTTTGATGCAATGTACATCATTCTGTTCCAAGTGGTAGTTTCAAGTATCGTAATGAAGATGAGACCACTAAACTCTATGGTATCAGGATTCTTTGTGTGTTCAATAGGAATGGCGCTTACAATGGCTTCTCAAAGTGGAGTCTTCACTCTAGTTGCAATTTTTATCTTTGCATTAGGGGAGATGGCAGGTTCTCCAAAAATTACTGAGTATATTGGACGAATTGCACCAGCAGATAAAAAAGCTCTATACATGGGATATTCATTTATTCCTGTATTTTTGGGTAATCTAATGGCGGGAGTGATCTCTGGTCCAGTATATGAGCAACTATCAGACAAGGTGTTGATCGTAAAGCGTTATGTTAGTGATAATGGCTTGAAAATTGAAGAAGGGCTCACTAATAATGAGTATTTCGATGCCGTTGCACAACAGTCGGACTTGACATCGCAGGAACTTACAAATCTTCTGTGGGATACGTATAATCCATCGAATATGTGGTACGTGATATTGACAATAGGTATGTTGGCGACTCTATTACTATTTATATATGATAAAACTATCGCAAAAAAGAAAGTAACTAAGTAGAGAATAAACTCTATATTTAACAGCGCAGATTTCATAAAAGGTTTATATAACTTTTTTGGAATCTGCGTTGTTTTATACTATATAGTTGTTTATCGTAAAATAATATTTAACTTTGTACGTCTTTTAGAGTAGAAACTGAACCTATTATGAGTGTAAATGTGAAGAAATACAGTGCTATCTTGCTCCTGCTAATGTATCTTATGGCAGAGGTTGGGTTTGGTATGCACCGTTGTAGCATTGAGAGCACGTCATATATACTTCCTGCTCTATACAGTACGGATTGTGAAAGTGTACATGTGCATGAACTATCAAACAGTAGTACAGACCGTAAGGAGGATAGTGGTAGCCATAAGGGGTGTGGCTCATGTACATCGTGTAGCGATGATACCAGGATAGAGGAGTCAGTAGATGGATATTTTTCAGACTTAGGTTGCTGTGTTAGCAAATTCTTTAGCTTAGATATAGATCAACTTGGAACTAACCTAAGGAGCGATCTCGATCTACTTCCAATAGACTTGAACTTTGATTGTCTAGTAAATAGTACTATCCCAGAATTAGCTATTAGCTCTATAAATTATGCTAATAGTCCACCCGTAATACTCCCATTACGTAAAAAATTAACACTACTCTCTAACTGGAGACTGTGATCTATGCGGGTATATCATACCCAAAATCTTGCTTAAATACATTACTCCACTACTAAGAATAGTATAGGAGAGTGTGTACATTAGTTAATTAAAAAAAAAGAAGATTTTTATGCGTAAAATATATTTATTGGTACTACTAGTATTAGTATCATCTACACTATCAGCTAAGTCCCTATCTGGAGTAGTTAATTCAATTAATGAAAATAATAAGAAAGTGCCCGTTCAATACGCTATCGTACATTGTCTAGAGACTGCGAGTGCTGTTGAAACAGATGCGAAAGGGAAATTTAAGATTGATATTAAAAATGAGGAAAAAGTCACTCTTATCGCGGCATATATAGGCTATCAAAAAGATACAATATATGCTACTGCGGATATGAAAAACATCGAGTTTAATATCTACCCGCAAAATGATATAGAGGATATTATAATCAGTAAGAGACAAGGAGCTAACTTTATATCAAAAGAGAGCACGGTTAGAACAGAACTTATTACTGCGGCAGGGTTATGTAAAATGGCTTGTTGTAATTTAGCTGAAAGTTTCGAAAACTCTGCTAGTGTTACTGTTGGATATTCTGATGCCGTGACGGGAGCAAAGCAGATTCGTCTACTCGGACTATCGGGAGTATATACGTCTATGTTAGATGAGAATAGACCCGTTATGAGAGGTATTGCATCTCCTTTCGGGTTGTCTTACATCCCAGGACAGTGGTTAGAGAGCATTCAAATCGCTAAGGGTCCTTCATCTGTAATCAATGGATTAGAGGCAATTACTGGTCAAATAAACCTTGAGCACAGAAAGCCAACTACTGAAGAGCCTCTATTTGTCAATCTATTTTTGAGCTCAATGCTTAGAACAGAGGCAAATATTGCATCATCTCTGCAATTAAACGAGAAATGGAGTACAGTTTTATTAGGTCACTTCTCAACAGATCCAAAGGCTCATGATGGGAATAGTGATGGTTTCAGAGATGAGCCTACGTCATTACAGTTCAACTTCTCTAATAGATGGTTGTATATGGCCGATAATGGCACACAGGTTAGATTCGGAGTGAGAGCACTGACGGATGATCGTGTTGCGGGTGCGATGGATTTCGATAAAGATATGGGACGTAATAGCTCAATATGGGGGTCAAATATCAAGAATTCGGGTTTAAATGCATATTTTAAAGTTGGAATACCTATATCTGAAGATCAAAATGAAAATATCTCAATCGTAGGAGATTACAGCTACCATAAATTAAACTCATTCTTTGGAATGAAAGATTATAACGGTGAGCAAAATTCAGGATTTTTGAACGCTATGTTTCAATCTACTGTAAATGATAGTCACGAATATACATTAGGGCTATCTGCAAAGTATGATAACCAAGAGGAGGAGTTGAACGACTTTTGGTATAATGAGAATGGTGGGTACGCGGGTACTCGATTGAGTGATGTTGGAAGAGAAGAGGCTTCAATCGGGGCGTACGGTGAGTACACGTATAAGTTAGGAGATAAGTTAACGGCTGTTGGAGGTCTAAGACTAGATTATAGTGATAATTATGGCTTTCTATTCGCGCCAAGGGCAAATGTAAAGTATTCTCTTACTGATGATTTAGTATTTAGAGCAACGGGAGGTCGTGGTTTTAGAAGCGCAAATATAATCGCAGATAACTTAGGTATTCTGTCCACGGGAAGAGAGATTAAAATTGCTCCAGATCTTGATGTAGAAGATGCTTGGACGTATGGAGCTAACGTTACACAGTACTTTAATCTTGGGTATAGTGATAATGCTTACGTTAGTTTTGATTATTTTAGAACAGATTTCAATAACCAAGTTATCGTTGATCAAGAGGTAGAGAGTGATAAGATTTTGATATATAATCTCGATGGTAAGTCATTTACAAACTCGTATCAGGTAGATTTCTCGGTAGAACCTATTGAGAGATTATCTGTAATCGCAACATTTAGATATACTGATGCTAAGGTTACTTTAGATGGACAAGGGTTAGTTGATAGACCTTTGATGAGTAAATTTAAAGGAGTGTTGAACGTTCAGTATGCAACACGAATGAATAAGTGGACTTTTGATGTTACTGGACAAATTAACGGTAAAAGTAGACTCCCTAATTTCGTGGATGGCGAGAATCAATACTCTCCAATGTATCCAATGCTATTCGCTCAAGTAACAAGGAAATTCAAAGGATTAGATGTTTACATTGGTGGAGAGAACCTTCTAAACTATAAGCAGGATAATCCCATTATCAGTGCAGATAATCCATTCTCATCTGATTTCAACTCAACAGTTATATGGGGTCCTTTATCAGGATTCAAGGCTTACGTTGGATTGCGATTTACTTTGTGGAAATAACTAACTAACTAAAATAGATGTAAGATGAAAAGATTAAAAGTATTAGCAATTGTGGTGCTATCTTTAGTATCACTTAATTTAAGTGCACAAAAGAGTAAAAAGTTAAAAGGAAATGAAGCAGAGGTATTATACTCTATTGCTATTGATTGTGCTAGCTGTGAGAAGACGTTGAATGACAAAGTGCCTTTTATTGATGGAATAAAAGACTTAAAGGTTAGCTTAGAGAAGCAGACAATCTATCTAGTATATAGAAAGGATAAAACTGATGTGACGAAAATAGCTGCTGAGTTAAAGAAGTTAGGATACCCTGCTAAAGAGTTGAAGATCGTAGCAGCAAAGGAGCTGAAAGAGGTCAAAAAGCGCAAGAAAATCGCTGCAAATGAAGCTGAAGTTTTGTACACTACTAAGATTGACTGTGCTGGTTGTGTGAAATCACTTACTGAAAAAGTTCCTTTTATTGAAGGGATTAAAGATCTAGAAATTAGCTTGGAGAAACAGACTATCTTTTTAGTATATAGAAAAGATAAAACTGATTTAAGTAAAATATCTAAAGAGTTAGAGAAGTTAGGATACCCTGTTGTTGAGGTGAAAAAGTAGATTCTAATAGTATTCAAAAAGAGGCTGTTTAATAATCACTTAGCGTGATTATTAAACAGCCTCTTTTCTGTATTTATATTTCGTATTTTTGTTTTTTACAGTGTCTGGCGGACACCAATCTGTTATACTTATAATACTCCCCTCTCTTTAGATAGCTTTATCACTAAAATAATCCGCCAATCCATCGTAAAGCTCTCGTCCAGTACTTGGGTTCGATAGGTAAAGATACTCATATTTTAAACTTCGCCACAATCTTTCGAAAAAAATATTATCTAAAGCTCTTCCTTTACCATCCATACTTATCAGAATAC
>CAMRBL010000131.1 GCA_947040435.1 uncultured Rikenellaceae bacterium | reverse complement strand
ATAATTACATTCTAAAAGGTAGAGTATAATCTCTTAGTATTTATGAAAGACATTAATACCTCTCTCTCTCCAATCTTTAATAATAGGAGCTAAACGCAACATAAAACTATCATAATTTTTATTATCTAACTTACTCCACCCCACCTCAGCATAGGCAGCAATTCTAGGGAATGTTTGTGCCTCTACACTCTTCAACGTAGGTGCCCACTCTCTCCACATTTGGCTTCCAAATCCGATTATATTATCGTGAAACTCCTTATCTAAACCAGCTGGAATTGGGTCAAAAGCATAAGCCTTCTCCAATGATATAGTTGAATGAGAGTAATCTAGATATGTTGATAGGTGGTAAGAGTTCACCAATCTATACCCCTGTTTGGCCGCTGATGATAGATCTTTTAAATCACCTTTCCAGAACTGTACAATAACATTAGGTGCAACTTTTGTTGACGTCTCTGCAAAGTTAATATTGTCATCGTTATGTAGATTTTTACCTAAAATCTCATTCCATCCCATCATACTACACCCCTGTTCTTCGATATATAGAGACATATTATTTGTAAACTCTATCTGAATATCCATAAAAGATGAGAAACCCATCTTTTTCTTGTGTGCAACCATATCCGCGTCCTCTTCCCAATGGTTAAAGCGAACTTCGTCTCCTCCAATATGAATTACATCCGCCTCAAAAAGCTCAATAACTTCCGAAACGACATCCTTTAAGAACTCTTGTACTCTTGGATCAATTACATCATAAATATTATAATGTTTCCCGAACTTTACTGGAACTTCTATCTCCACATTTTTTGTTCCCAACCATGGGTATGACGCAATTGCAGCACTAGCATGTCCTGGCATTTCAATCTCAGGAACAACTTTAATATGCCTCTCTTTAGCATATTTCAATATCTTCTTAACTTGCTTTTGTGTATAGAAACCTTCGTGTGGCACACCTGAAGTTTTATTACTACCCCAACTTCCTATCTCTGTATCCTTACGTTTACTTCCGACATCTGTTAATTTAGGGTACTTTTTAATCTCTAATCTCCATCCCGCATCATCCGTTAAGTGCCAGTGGAACACATTAAGTTTCAGTGCTGCCATCGCATCTAATAGTCGATAAACACCCTCTTCTCCGAGGAAATAGCGAGACTCATCTAACATATATGAACGCCAAGAAAAACGAGGTGCATCTTCAATTTTTTGACACAAGAGTTCAAATCCATTATTCTTATCTCCAGCCTTCATCAATTGAAATAGGGTCTGAACTCCATAGAATGCACCCGTTTGGGTTGATGAGGTAATTATAATATCATCTTCAATCTCCAATACATAGCCCTCAGGCTCAATACTAGACTCCTTGTCTACAACAATACGGATTTCAGTTCCCCAAACATCGCCCATATTATGTCTCTTTATTTTAGCCCATTTTTTCACCTCAAGTAGAAAACTTGACTCAAGTTCTTGTTTCAAATACTTAGCAACATCTGACGCACCATCTTCGCTTATTGACACAAATTTATTAAACAATACAACTCTACCCGAAGAGATAACAGCAGAATTGGGTATTGGGATAACGACATCTTGTGCATTTTGGGCACTTAATGAAATCCCAACAAATAACAATATACTTAATATACAAATAGATAATTTACTCATAATCTTCACCTTTACATTAAAAACAAAACACACTAAAAGTTCCCTGCGACCACGCAGTGCCGCCCGCATAGGGCAGTTCAAAAAAGGTCACACAAAACACACTAAAAGTTCCCTGCGACCACGCAGTGCCAGCCCGCATAGGGCAGTTCAAAAAAGATCACACAAAACATACTAAAAGTTCCCTGCGACCACGCAGTGCCGCCCGCACAGGGCAGTTCAAAAAAAAAGTTTGATTAAACAGCAAACCACAAAGGCTCACAATTCAATCAAACTTCTCTATAACTTACATTTAGTAAGAGATTTCAGTTCTATTTTTTGAAACCTTTACCAATGTTAATAAAGTTCTCAGCAACAAGAGCAGCACCACCAATTAAACCACCGTCAACATCCTCTTTAGAGAAGATCTCAGCAGCGTTAGCAGGGTTACAACTTCCACCATAAAGAATTGAAGTATTCTCAGCTTTAACACCAAATTTACTCTTCAATACCTCACGAATATAAGCGTGAATCTCTTGTGCTTGATCAGCAGAAGCAGTTTTACCAGTACCGATAGCCCAAACTGGCTCATAAGCAATGATAGTTTTTTCAAATTGCTCTTCAGTAAGTTCGAAAACTACCTCTTCAATTTGCGCCTTCACTACATCAAAATACTTACCTGACTCTCTCTCCTCTAAAACCTCACCTACACAGTAGATAGGAATTAAGTTGTTAGCAAATACTTGAACCATTTTTTTGTTAAGAGTTGCGCTAGTCTCACCATAGTACTCTCTTCTTTCAGAGTGACCTAAGATTACATACTCAACACCTAATGATGCGATCATTGATGCAGAAATTTCACCTGTATAAGCACCTTTAGCCTCTGTTGCACAGTTTTGAGCAGCAACAAGAATACCTGTTCCACGAGTAGCTTTAACTACTTCGCTAAGGTGTGTAAATGGTGGAGCAACTACAAACTCAACACTAGAGCAAACCTCGCCCTTTAGTGCTGCAACACCTTTAATTAACTCAACACCCTCAATTGGAGTGGTATTCATTTTCCAGTTTCCTGCGACAATCTGTCTTCTCATAATCGTTTATTTTTAATATATATAATAATAATTTCTATTAATTTTTAAGCCTCAATCCACTTAGTTACACTCTCCATAGTTGGATTTTGTAACCCTAGTTTATTCTTCTTATTGTAACCACACAGGTCATTAAACAACTTCCCTGCACTAACTTTTTTAAGCGCATCAACTGTGATAAATCCCATTTTTTGTAGTACTGGAATCCACTCAATTGCAACACCTATCTCAGTGTACTTCTCATCGCTATCTTTAGTTGCACTCTTTTCAGGTCTCATCTGCGGGAAGAACAATACATCTTGTATAGATGGTTGATTCATCATAAACATTGTAAGGCGGTCAATTCCGATACCCATACCAGAACAAGTTGGCATACCGTACTCTAGTGCACGCACAAAGTCCATATCAATAAACATCGCTTCATCGTCACCTTTTGCACTCAACACAAGTTGCTCTTGGAAACGATCCAACTGGTCAATAGGGTCATTAAGCTCAGAGTATGCATTACAAAGTTCTTTACGATTTACGAATAGCTCAAATCTCTCTGTAAGATCTGGGTTATCACGATGTCTCTTACTCAACGGAGACATCTCTCTAGGATAATCTGTAATAAATGTTGGTTGAACTAACTCATCCTCACAGAAATGTGCAAAGATTGCATCGATCAACTTACCTTTACCCATAGTGTCATCATACTCAACACCTAAATTTTTACAAGCAAGAATAAGTTCACCTTCGTTCTTTCCAGTAATATCAAAATCTGTCTTTTGCTTAATAGCGTCAGTCATAGATAGTCTACGGAATGGACGTGCGAAACTAATTTGTTGATCTCCGATCTGAAGTTCTGTTGTTCCATGTAGTGCTAAAGCAACTTTTTCGATCATCTCCTCCGTAAAGTCCATCATCCAAAGGTAGTCCTTATAGGCTACATATATCTCCATAACCGTAAATTCAGGGTTATGAGTTCTATCCATACCCTCGTTACGGAAATCCTTAGCAAATTCATAAACTCCATCAAATCCGCCAACGATCAACTTCTTCAAATACAACTCATTCGCAACACGTAAATACAATGGTATATCCAAAGCATTATGATGTGTTAGGAATGGTCTTGCAGAAGCTCCACCAGGTATCTGTTGTAATATAGGTGTTTCAACCTCAAGGTAACCCTTTGAGTTAAAAAACTCTCTCATTGTAGCTATGATCTTAGCACGCTTAACAAATATGTCTCTCACCTGCGGATTAACCACAAGGTCAACATATCTTTGTCGGTATCTAGTCTCTGGATCTGTAAATGCGTCATAAATCACACCATCTTTCTCCTTTACGATAGGAAGAGGTTTTAGAGACTTACTCAACAGAGTAAATTCATTACAGAATATCGATAGTTCGCCTGTTTTTGTTGTAAAAGCGTATCCTTTCACCCCGATCCAGTCACCTATATCCAACAGTTTTTTAAACACTGTATTATATAGAGTTGTATCTCCTTCGGGACAAACTGCGTCACGTTTTATGTAGATCTGCATACGACCGCTATGGTCTTGCAGTTCAAAAAATGCCGCATTACCCATAATACGGCGACTCATCATTCTTCCTGCCACAACAACTTCAGAGAAGTTACCTTTTTCAGCGTCATACTCATTTGTAATCTCGACTGAAGTGGCATTAACTGGATACATAGCAGCTGGATATGGGTCGATACCCAACGCTCTCAACTGTGTTAATGAATTTCTACGTATTTGTTCTTGTTCACTTAATTCTATAATGCTCATACGTTTGCTCTTGTATAATTATCTAAATTGAGCACAAATATACTATATTTTAAAGAAGAAAACGAAGTTTTCAAGAAAGTTTGGTTAAACTTTTTTAAAGTTTATTGCCAAAGGCAGTTCGTAGGCTAGTTTTGGGGAACTGCCTACGGCGTGAAACTTTATAAAGTTTCATCAAATTTTTCATGATTTTGTTTACTAAAACGAACCACAGAAAACAAAGTTTTCAAGAAAGTTTGGTTAAACTTTTCAAAGTTTATTGCCAAAGGCAGTTCGTAGGCTAGTTTTGGGGAACTGCCTACGGCG
>CAMRBL010000130.1 GCA_947040435.1 uncultured Rikenellaceae bacterium | reverse complement strand
GTGAAATATCCATCACATTGACCATCTACGAGTCTCTGTTTTTGGGTGCGTATAACTGCACCTTCAGGACTTAGAAGCTCAATGTGGAGTATCTCACTCGCTTTTGTGAGTCTGTTGCTGTCAGCGTCTACAGCGTACGCTTTGTACCATAATGTTTCATCTAAAAAATAGGAGCGGTTATCCATATGAAGGTATACCTTTTCATGTGGAGGGTAGGAGCGAGTGAATTTTGTAGCTCTTGTTGAGTAGTTTACTAGCTTCTGAATGTCTTCATCATTAGACCATGCGCTCTGAACGAAAAAGATTAGGATAAATACTACCAAGTATCTGTTCATAATTTAGAGGTATTAGTTAGTAAAAGTATTTTATATATTATTCTATGTTGTTTAGTACATAATATTTTCTTAGAGATATATGCTATATTTATATGGAGAGTTTTTATGGTTTTTATTGACAAAAAAAATAAGGTTATATTAAATTTTAATCAAATATAACCTTTTAAAATTACATATACGAATCTAATCCATATATAATATTAGACAGAATGTAATATACTCTATTATTGCAGTTGTTGTCATTAGTTCCGCAATAATCATGTGCAAAAAACAATCGGCTCCAGTCGAGATGGGTAACCAAGTATTGTCTGAAAGATCATTAATGTGACAGGCATAGTCCACAGATTTTTTTTTCATATTATCTATCTATTATACCATGTTTAATCTCAAAATCCTCAGCATTATGACAATTATCAAACAGTATCTTGGGTTGTGCTATGGGCAAAGATAAAACGTGAGACACAAAATAGTATCCCCCCAAACATTATTATTAACAGCCAAAAACTATTTTTTTTCACGCACATATCGTCGATAAGTTACCCAATAAACAGGAATTAAAATAAATACTACATCTAACATACCGCTTAATACACTTTGTAGTTCTTCAATCACTTTTTCTATTGAGTCAGATGGCAATAAGCTCCGCATTGACTGCACATCGCTGTATATGTAATAAAAAATAATAAAAATAGAAATAGTGGTTAATAATTTATAATATTTATAGTTCCAATTTAATACAATTAGATATAAATAAATAGGTATGAATGTAAACAGAATAGCCTTAAAATATAGCACATTTGTATAAAACCAATTAGCAGGATCTGGTCCATAAACAAAGTCTTGATATATCAATATAATAATCTCGACTATACCTTGACATATCGCTCCTATTATTGGGAATGTCCAATAATAAAACTTGTTTTTTATTTTATTTTTAATCATAATGTATATTATTTAATTATTACTTAAAGTTACTTTGATTATCAGCTACAATATTGTACTTAGAGAAGTACTCTACGAACGCAAGATATGTACTGGAAATGGTTCTGAACAATGCTTAACCTTAGTTTTAGATAGAAATGAAATTTATACAGCTATTTGTAAAAGAGTACAAGTTTTTTAGTCTACGAACTCCAACGCTTTTGCAAGAACCTCATCTCGTCCAGATTTTATCCCAGCGAGAGTAGGGTAGACTACAACATCTACTTTCACTCCATTGCGTTGGCTATCTGTTCCATCAGGATAAAGTACACCCAAACCAGAAAACCAGAATTTTATATTGCCAGGCAGTGTGATTGTGACAACATTCCCATCCGCTCCTGCTGTCTGCGATCCGACTGTTGTTGTGTTCTGTCTAGCCTGTATGAGCATAGCTAAATACTCTGCGGAACTTTGAGTCTGTTCGTTGACTAATATAACAACTTTCCCCCCATATGCACTTGGATTATCCTTAAATTGTCCAAATATATCATACCCACCTACTTCATGTGAATTTAAATAAACGTATCCAGGAAGTGTAACTAGTACTTGCTTCCAAATTACGTGGTTTTTTGGGGTTGGGAAAAAATATTTTCCGAAGAAAGCAAAATGAATAGAATTTGTTGGATAGTTGCGTATATCAACAATTACAGCTTTGGTGTTTTTTAATGAATCCATTATCCGCTCACCATCTTTGTTTAATAAGATGCCTGCGTTAATGTATCCAATACTATCATCTAGCATCCTAAACGCCTTCTTATTACCCCTCTTAATACCCTCTTTGTAATGGTAGTAATCATAATAGGATATTGTTTTAACGTTTACTTGCTTCTTCTTTCCGTCACGAATATATTCAACTAAAACCGAACCTTTTTTACTTAATAGTGCCGTCGTTGTCACACCACGTAGTACTGTTGCCTTATTAGAGTTAGATACATATTTTTTCTCTCTTGCAATAAGATATGGAACTGTTAGTCCTGCTACCGAAATAATTTCATCTCCTACCTGAAATTCATTATAAGTGTTTGTATCTATTACAATTAATTTATCTTTGAAAAAGTTTACTGCTATTGGTGCTATATAATTGCCAAATAGTGAATGTACAGACTCTGTGTAGGCGTGTGTATCGTCCAATTCAGAAATCAACTCTAGTATAACAGGAATGCCTTTTTCATTGATCACTCGTGGAATGTACTCTCTCAAAACATCATCCCAAGGAGTATCTGTGATATTACGATTAGGACAATAGCTGTCTATAATAGTCCAATAGCGAAATAATTGAAGAAGACGAAAACCTGAATCAAAATTATATTTAGAGGAATGATCAGCGTATGGAGCCTCTTTTATGCCATTCTGAGCTATATGTTGTCCTTCCACTTGAGAGATATATGTATTAGATTTTCGTTTAGCATACCGTAATTCAATTAATAATTGGCTCAATTCGTCACCTAGAACTGCCGTATTAGATGTCCAATCGTAATTATTTATAAACTCATGGGGTACATTAAGATGCTCCTGATAGAACTTTTTACTGTGTTCAAATTCGCCAAGTCCAGAGATCCATGTATATAATACTTTGTTACGAGTATCTTTATCTTCTTGTGCAATTTTGGGTAAAAGTTCGAAAAGTTCATAGTCCATATTAAGTAGACTATCGGCAAAAGTTGGGTGATGGTACTTCGTGTACCCCCAAACACGACACAGAACCTCTAGGTTCTCAAGTGTAGAACTATCTGTCGCCAGTGAGGTGTAACCGGATGAGTTGGAGTAGTCTGAGTAAACTTTGGGCTGTGGGTTACTGCAAGAGAATAGTGTACCTGCAAATAATAAAAATAAATAGATTCGATTCATATGCATTTAATTTAGATAAATATAATTTACTATTAAATTTTTGACTTCGTACTTATTGTGCTGAATTCAACTCGCTAATGCAACTGAATTCAAGTTTATAATTTGTTTACATTTTTCGTTTGGCGTGAGGTATCCGAGCCTTTTACGAGGACGATTATTTAGTTTGTTTTCGATCCATTTAATCTTCTTTTCGGTCACTTCACTAAAATCCTTACCTTTAGGGATGTATTGCCGAATGAGACCATTCGTGTTCTCATTAGCTCCACGTTCCCACGAGTGGTATGGTTTACAAAAATAAAAATTTATTTTCAATTTTTGTGCTATTTCCTCGTGTTTTGCAAATTCTTTTCCATTATCAGCCGTAATTGTATGTATTATATTCTTTACTTTTCGCAACGCCCAAGCGGTTACTATGGCTACAGGGATGGTTTCTTTTCCTTGTAACTTGCGTATCCACACTCTACTCGTTGCTCTATCATTTATGGTAAGAATTGCACCTTTGTGATTCTTCCCAATTATAGTATCTATCTCTAGATCGGCAAATCGTTCCTTACAATCAACTCTATTTGGGATTAAACCACGTCCTGCGTTTTTTTGAGCCACGTTTTGCATACTTACGCCCTTGACGCCTAAGGTATTTATGCAAGTCACCACTTCTGCGTTTATTCTCCCAGATCCACTGATATATAGTTTCGTGTGAGATCATATCCCGTTCCTTTAAGCGTTCTCGCCCAGTAATCTGCTCAGGGCTAAATCCTCTCTTTAAGAGCTTTCTCACTCGCCGTTGCATTTGTTCGGTAAATAGCTCTTTACGTCCCTTGTTTCGCTGTCGTGCATCTGCTTTTCGTTGTGCAAGATCCATAACATACTTGCCACTTCTTAGATCGCAATTACTTCTCAGTTCTCGGCTAATCGTACTTTTGTTTACACTTATAGTTTTTGCGATATCTTTCTGGAGATACCCCTCTTGCCTCATAGCAAAAATTGTGTACCTTTGCTCTACGGTTAAATGCTTCATATTGCTCTAAATCTTTGGTCGGAAATAAAGCAAATATAAGAAAATTTATCCTTTCGGTGAAAAGAAAGAGGACTTAGGTTCTCTTTCCTCACTGATAAAATTACGTTCCAATTCTAGTTACTCATTTCGATCGATTCAGTTGCATTAGCGAGTTGGATTCAGCTTACACCAATTTTCTATATACTCAAATATAAGTAACTCAATTTGTTTAGGTGAAATAAGAGACTTTCCGTAAATTAATTTGCATTTTAGAGGCTTAAAGAAGCTCTCAGCCACAGCATTGTCCCAACAATTACCATTTCGACTCATACTCCATCCTATTCCCTTCCTGTCATATAAATTAATAACTGTTGTTAGGTATATAAATCCATCTTTGGTATGTATATATGTAATATCAGAGACCCATACTTTAGATGTACATTCGACGTAAAACTCTCTATTTAAGAGGTTCTTACAGATATTATAACCATAGTGGAATTCCTACCTTTACCTGTATACGTAGGGAAGTAAAAATAATTGCGATGATGGATAAACACTCAATTGTAAATATTTTACTGACGTTATGCAGTTATAGTGGCAGTATTTTTGTTATATTGGTCAGAGTAAAGAATTAGAATTATGAAAGCA
>CAMRBL010000129.1 GCA_947040435.1 uncultured Rikenellaceae bacterium | reverse complement strand
GTCGCCTGAACTTGCTGGTGAGAGAAATTCAAGTAACGAAACTATAAGAGATACACTTAAATATGCTGAAAAATTAGAGGGATCAGTGCGCCAAACGGGAGTTCATGCTTGTGGGGTAATCATTGGACCCGATGACCTTGAGAACTATGTTCCTATGGCAATTGCCAAAGATGCAGACCTTAATGTTGTGCAGTTTGAAGGGAAGTTGGTTGAGAGTGTAGGGTTAATAAAGATGGACTTTTTGGGGCTTAAAACACTCTCGATAATAAAGGATGCAGTTGAAAATATAGAGCTTACTAAGGGGCTTAAAATAGATATAGATACAATTCCTCTTGATGATAAGAGGACATACGAGCTGTATAGTCGAGGAGAAACAACGGGACTATTTCAGTTTGAGTCGCCGGGTATGAAGAAGCATCTTAGAGGACTTAAACCCAATAGGTTTGAGGATCTAATCGCTATGAATGCTCTGTATCGTCCAGGACCTATGGAGAAGATTCCTAATTTCATCAATCGTAAACATGGAGTTGAGGATGTTGTCTACGAGATTGCAGACATGGAGGAGTATTTATTTGATACATATGGAATTACGGTGTACCAGGAGCAAGTGATGCTTCTGTCTCAAAAGCTCGCTGGTTTTACAGGCGGACAGGCGGATACTCTGCGTAAGGCGATGGGTAAGAAGGATAAAAGTGTGCTAGATAAATTGAAACCGCAGTTTATTGAGGGTATAACAGCGAAGGGGCATGATGTAGCAGTATGTAATAAAATATGGGGTGAGTGGGAAGAGTTTGCAAAGTATGCATTCAATAAGTCGCATGCAACGTGTTACGCATACATCTCGTACCAGACCGCATATCTAAAGGCTCATTATCCATCAGAGTTCATGGCGGCACTCCTTAGCCGAAACTTGTCTGACATAAAGAAGCTAAGCTTTTTTATGGACGAGTGTAAGCGCATGGGTACACCGGTATTGGGTGCAGATGTTAATGAGAGCCAACTGAAGTTTTCTGCTGATAAAGAGGGGAATATTAGATTGGGACTCGCTGCGATAAAAGGTGTTGGCGGAGCTGCTGTACATAGCCTTATCACAGAGAGGGAGAGAGGCGGAAAGTTTATTGATCTGTACGATTTTGTAGAGAGGATAAACCTCCAGTCGCTAAACAAAAAGAATCTTGAAAACTTAATAATTGCAGGAGCATTAGATAATTTATCTAAATTCCATAGATGTAGATTTTTTGCAAATACAGATAGTAATACCCCCTTTCTGGAGCTGTTGATGAAGTATGGTAACAGAATTCAGAGTGATAAAAATAATATACAGCAGAGTCTTTTTGGTGGAGATATGGCAACTAGTAATATCCCTCGCCCTGAAGCTCCAGTGTGTGAAGAGTGGACTAAGCTAGAGATGCTGAATAAGGAGAAAGAGGTGACTGGTATATACTTGACCTCACACCCTCTGGACGACTACTCTCTTTTTATAAATAATTTCTGTAACATGCCAGTTGCTGAGTTGGAAGAGCTTTCTCACCTTAAAAATCGAGACTTTATCATTGCTGGCATGGTAACTGATGTACAACACTTGACAACAAAGAGTAATAAACCCTTTGGGCGTTTTACCCTAGAGGATTATAATGGCTCGTATCAGTTCGCTATATTTAGCAAGGACTATGAGAACCTAAGGCATTTTTTACACAAGGATTATTTCCTTATGGTGAGAGGAAAGGTTACGGCTCGTATGTACAATGAGAATGAGTTTGAACCAAAGATTTCGACAATAATGCAGTTGGATGAGGCTCAAGAGACAATGATTAAAGAGTTTCTTTTGACAGTGCCAATTGAAGAGATAACGAAAGAGAGTATCGATGAGTTATGTAGTGTTTTATCGTGTAAAAAGGGTAAGATTGGTCTTCGAGTTAAGATTGTTGATAAGGAGAGTAATATCTCTTTACCTATGTACTCTAAAACTAAAAAAATAAATATAACACCAGAATTGGTAAAATTCTGCGAAGAAAATAATTTTAGATATACGCTAATGTAGGTTATAAACGTTAATTAATTATAAATCATATTAAAAAAAAAGTTATGGCTTTGAAAATCACAAAAGAGAACATCGACGAGCTTCTAAATTCTAATCTTCCAGTTGTAATTGACTTTTGGGCAGAGTGGTGTGGTCCATGTAGAATGGTTGGTCCAATTATTGACGAACTTGCAACGGAGTACGAAGGTAAGGTAATTATTGGTAAGTGCGATGTAGATGAGAATGATACAATTGCGACTAAATACGCAGTGCGTAACATCCCTACAATTATCTTTATTAAAGGTGGTGAAGTTGTTGATAAGCAGATTGGTGCTGGAACAAAAGCTGCTTTTCAAGCGAAGATTGAGGCTCTATTAAAGTAATTTAACGAGAGACCTTTTATAAAAATCCTCCTCGGATAACCTTGTGTGATATAAACAATCACGCTAGGCTGTCCGAGGAGGATTTTTTTTTGCATCTATATTTATTTGCCCTCTGCGGGCTGCTGCGTGTGGTTGTGTTTGGCAGGGTGTAACCTAAATCATATCTGCAATTGCAAATACCGAGAAGCATATACTTGCTACGCCATTCATTAGACCAAATGTTGCACCAATTTGTGCAATTCTTGAGGGTGTAAAGTATATGTGTTGAAATATGAGTAGAAGGGTGAATAGTGTCGCCCCGATCTTGTATAAGGTACCTCCGTTGATATAAGGTAGCAGAATCCACACTGCGAATACTGTTACGCAATGTATCAAAATACTTGCAATTATCGCCCCTTTTACCCCTAGCTTAGATGGTATTGAGTGTAGATTATTTGATTTATCGAACTCTGTATCTTGTAGGGAGTATAGTATGTCTATGCCTGCCGTCCAACTAATCACCAACGCTGCCAGTAGTACTGGAGCGATAAAGTTTATGTTGCTCACCTCGCCCGTAACGGCGATGTATGCTCCAATAGGTGCAATTGCCAAGGCGACTCCAAGAACGATATGAGCCATGGAGGTGAATCGTTTTGTGTAGCTATATCCGCATATAATAAATAGTGCAATAGGTGAGAGTATTAGTGTGAGGTGGTTTATTGATCCAGCGCATATAATAAATGCAATAGCATTTAATATGGTGAATATTATTGCAGATTTTGCATTTATCACCCCCGCAGGGATCTCTCTATTTGCTGTTCTCGGATTTTGGGCATCTATTTTTCTATCTGCCCATCTGTTAAATGCCATCGCCGTATTTCTTGCGAAAACCATGCAGACTAAAACTTGCAGAAGCAAAATAGGACTAAATGGGGTGTTGCTAGATTTTAAGGCATACGTGTACGCTATTAAGGCGAATGGCATTGCGAATATTGTGTGACTTAATTTTACTAAAGATGCGTATTGTTTAATTCTACTCATGGTTTTTGGTTTTTAGACTTTTTTAATACGCAAAAATAACTAACTTTGTATGAATTATACCGAAATTATGAAAAATATACGAAATTTTTGCATTATTGCACATATAGACCATGGTAAGAGTACTCTTGCTGATAGGTTGCTTGAACAGACAAAGACCCTAACTTCGAGAGAGTTACAAGCTCAGGTTTTGGATAATATGGAGCTGGAGAGAGAGAAAGGGATTACCATTAAAAGTCATGCTATCCAGATGGAACATGAACACAATGGTCAAAAATATATATTAAACTTAATTGATACCCCGGGACACGTAGACTTTTCATACGAGGTTTCTCGTGCGATTGCGTCGTGTGAAGGGGCGTTGCTAATCGTCGACGCAACACAAGGAATTCAAGCGCAAACTATCTCGAATCTATATTTAGCTCTGGGAAATGACCTTGAAATTATACCTGTGTTGAATAAGATCGACATGGAGGCGGCGATGGTCGAAGAGGTAAAGGATCAAATCGTTGACCTTTTAGGTTGCGACCGAGATGAGATTATCAGTGCATCAGGTAAAACAGGTGCTGGTGTCGAAGATATACTAGAGGCTATCGTTAATAAAATACCTGCGCCAGTAGGAGATGTTACAGAGCCACTTCAGGCGTTGATATTTGACTCTGTGTTTAACTCTTTTAGAGGTGTTATTGCATACTTTAGAGTAAAAAATGGTGTCATTAGAAAAGGTGATAAGGTAAAACTATTTAATGCGGGAAGTGAATATACGGCGGATGAGATAGGTGTACTGAAGCTTAAAATGCAGCCAAAGAATGAGGTGTGTGCAGGTGACGTAGGCTATATTATATCGGGTGTTAAATCATCTAATGATATAAAAGTTGGTGATACTATCACACATATCTCAAACCCATGTAGTGAGGCTATAGCTGGATTTGAAGATGTAAAACCAATGGTCTTTGCGGGATTGTATCCTGTCGACTCTGATGACTATGAGGATTTACGTACATCACTTGAAAAACTGCGCCTTAACGATGCATCTTTGACTTTTGAGCCAGAGAGTTCTCTCGCTTTAGGTTTTGGATTCCGTTGTGGATTCTTGGGACTACTGCATATGGAGATTATCCAAGAGAGATTATATCGTGAGTTTGATATGGATGTTATTACAACCGTACCTAACGTATCATATAAGGTTAAAACAACAAAAGGTGAAGAGCTAGATGTCCATAACCCATCAGGATTGCCAGACCTTAACCATATTGAGGTTATTGAAGAGCCATATATATTAGCGCAAATCATCACTAAATCGGACTATTTGGGAAATGTGATGAAGTTGTGTATCGATAAGCGTGGAGTCCTTCAAAATCAGGTGTTCCTTACTCAAGATAGAGTTGAGGTTAACTTCGATATGCCACTT
>CAMRBL010000128.1 GCA_947040435.1 uncultured Rikenellaceae bacterium | reverse complement strand
ATGCTAAATAGGATGCACAGTAATTAATTAAAACAATGCATATAAGTAGAGATATTTGTCCTACAATCCACAATAATTTGGTGCAAAACTTGAAATGTTTACTATAAATAAATAAGCCGGCTATTAGGGTAATCGTAATATATAATCCTAATAGAGCTGGATTGAAAAATGATCCAGTTCCATCAAATAAATAGTGACGGGATGGTATTATTAAGCATAATTGGAGTATGTACCATATCATTTGAAATATGCCGATGATGAATATTACATGTAAAATATATTTTGATACATCAATACTTCTAATGCAAAAATAGAGGAGTAAAATTGTAATATAACCCAATAAACTCCAGCTGTTAAATGTATCATTAGTCCATAGAATAGAGCATGAATACCATAGAGTAAATATAATAAATAGTGCATCTAATGCATTAAATGAGTATCTTTTTTTTAGGCATATAATTACAATCGAAGATATGGTCAAGCATATCATGTCAACGAATTCAACAGAGATTCGTTGTAAAACATAGTCTACATTATAGTATACAGAGTATAGTACAATATAGATAAGTATTATAAAATATTTTAAATAATACGGCATTAATTTATTGTAAAAAGTTATCATATAGTCGTAATATTAAATGATTTTTTTTCCATTAGATACTTTATTTACAATATGAATATGTCAACTATAATTAAAGCTCAATCACCTATCCGTCATTTCTACAATATACAAAAAAATATTGACAGTCAAGCTATAAATTACAAAGGACACGTAGAAGTACTCTTCACGTGCCCTTTTGTAATATTAAAACAAACGACTATACTCTATTGTGTTATTTAGAGGATAGTTAATATGTTCTTATTTTGACTATAAGCTATTTCTTTTTCACGTATATTTTAGTTATAGTTATAGGTTGGCTACTAATTTTAGTACCATTGTATGTAAGACCGGCCATTACATTTAGCCAACAATATTGCTCTTCGAATAAATTGAGGTCCTCCAAAACCCCTTATTTGGGTCCACTTATTAGTCCCGTCTACTGATATGCCAAATACCACTGGAATATTAGAGAAGTGTTTAGGAGTAATATTTGCCGTTAAGGTATATGTGTCGCCAATATTTGGATTTACGTTACTTGTAGTAATAGATATTTTAGGAACACATTTGCAATTCTCGATACTGTTAGGTTTTGGTGATGTATTAACATCTTTATTACATACATCGCATTTAACATTAGGCCAACCTGTATTTGGCTTAGGTTTGGCTGTGTATGTGCTTATAGTTCTATAATTACTCATCCCTTTTATCAAATGCCTAATTTTTAGTTTTTCATCTGTCAATTCTATGATTTCAATATGAATTGTATGCGTTTTACTTACCGTTGATCCAGAGCTATAGTTTAGTACAATATATCTACCTTCTGTTGATTCACCAAGTTTTGCTTTATCAAAAATTGGGTCTGCAGTTTCACTTAGATAGTATTGAACTCCATACTCAATAGCTTTAGGATCATCAGTAACTGTTCTTTTGTTTGATTCATAAGTTTTACTGTATGCTACATATGATGATCTATCTCCATAATTGTATACTTCCCATATATGACTCATTAGGATGTCTTGCATCGTATTTGTTTTATTGCTATTTTGTGCAAGTAATACAAATAAATTCAATATAAAAGCTATAATTAATAATATCTTTTTCATAATATATTGTTTTTATTTTGTTGGTAAATTATTTATTTCAATGTGAAATTTATGGCTATGGTTACTTGCTGCATTTAGAACTTCAGGTGTAACGTTATAGTAAACTGTTCCAATATTAGGATAAGTATATATATCCTTTCTTTATTTAGATTGTATTTAGTTTTGCAATTTATAAGTAACGTCGCTACAATATACAAAAAAATAGCTTTTAGCAAGTGCGGAATCAAAAAAGACACGCCAAAATTTTGTCAGCGTGTCTTTTATAAGTGCTAAATATTTAGAATGATATCCATCGTTATTCTATTGCTAGAATAATTCCTTGTAGTGTTTCTTATATAGTTATTTAATTTCTTGAGCCCAAGTTTCTAGAATATAGTTCAATTTACGCCCTTCATCATTAATCTTAAATACCAACACCATTTTTAGACCAATTTCAATCCTTCTATAAACGTCAACAGGTATTTTACTAAAAGTAGTTTGTGTAGGAAATAAAAAGTATACATCTACAATTTTCCCTGTTAAAGGATCAATTGCTACCGAAATTATCAACTTATGTTTTAAAATTGCTTTTTGGGCTGGAGTAAACAGACTTGACACAAAGTCAAAAATTTGTTGCCTTGTAGCACTTGCCTCATCTATGACACTTCCCTTTCCTAGAGCCATAGCTTTAGATATTTTACTTCCATCTCTATTCTTCTCCTCTACATCATTATATATTGAATTTGCATTATATAATTTGGTAGCAAAGAAAAATGAATCGTATTTATATGTATAGCCTTCTTTTATGATTATTCCAGATTCATTTGGATAATAATTGGATTGCGCATATGTATTTTGGATCAAAAATACCATAGTTGCACTTAGTAGTAAACAAAATATTTTTTTCATTATGGACAGGTTTTAGTTAATGTAGATAAATTCTTCAGGTTTTCAGTTGTTGTACGATTGGGATTAAATTTATAGTTTGGATCTACCTTTATAGGGTGTTTAGTAGTGTGATTAAATGCATTTTTAAACCTTAAATCAGATGTAATCTCATTATTTATTTTAGAATCAGAAGTCAATCCACTGGATAGTAGTGATAGCATTTGTGCATATCCACCACGACTATACCTCTCTTCCCACTTACTACCTGCAAACTCGGGCAGAGATGATAGGTATTTATACTGAGCAATGCCAGCTTCTACTTCAAGATTAGCTGTTGAATTATTGAAACTCTCCAATGATTCATTATAACCTTGATAAATATGAAGCATTTCGTGCATTAAAACATTACTTTCAAAATTATTTAGAGTAATAGTGTTACCATCCCAGGTTGGAATAGCATCAAAGTCAAATTGAATAGCGACAGTTCCTCCATCTAATTTATTTATAAGTTCTTTAAAAAGATTACCTCACATAGAATTATTTATAATCTTTTTAATCATCTTTTCAACCAACTTCCAATTATCATCTGTCATATTTGAATTACGAAATATTTTTTTTGCATTTGGAGCTATAGGTGGTGTTGGATCTATAATAGGTGGTTTTGGTTTGTCAGGTTTTCCAGTATCAGGATATTCATAACAAGTACATCTACTTCCAACTTGATGACATTTAGGACAGCGTTGTGGATCAGGTTCTGTGGGTCTACATTGACATGGACTTAATCTACAAGTCCCACAAACAATTTCAGGTGGACACGTGCAATTATTATCATCTTTTTTACAAGTATTACAATTAGAACATGTACACTCAGTCGTTTTTTGAAAACAAACCTTACATACATCGCAACTACAATAATTAGTAGCTTTATTACAATCATTACACTTTTGACATAGGCAAAGTCTACCTTTTTGCCCGCATTGATCACATCTAACACATTTCGTACAAGGGTCGACCATTTCTCCGCATCCACCGCATGAAACGATGACAATTGCACATTCCTCATAAACACAGAATGATTTATCAACACCATGCTCACACTCCTGACTGCGCGAATAGCTTCTTGAGGTACTATGCTCGCCAATATGTAAAGATATTATACTATAATTCTTTAGATTATAATTATTTTCTTGTATTGCCATAGTAGAAGCTCTAAAAGTATGAAGTGTACCATCAGAAGTACCGTCTGTGTAGTTAAATGCTTTTACAAAATGACCATCTAAATTAGAACAGAATACCTGTCCAGAGAAATAGTCGTTGCCAAGATAGCGAAAATCTTCTAAACTAGCTATAGCTTGAATAATAAAATTCTCTTTTGGAACGATAGTGGCAATAAACATCTCTGTTTCGCTATTGCTTCGTCGTGCAATCACTAGTCGTCTCTCACTGATAAATGTATTATTTTCTACATTTTACCACCTCTAAAATTTTGCTCAATAAACACGTTTATAGTATTGGACTTAATCGGGATCTCATACAAGCGAACATCTCGATGCCCAGACGCCATTAGTTTATCCCACTCCAATATAAGTTCAATATCCGCAATTGGTGAAGACCGTGTATTCTTCTTCTTCTTCTCTTCAAAGTATAAGGAGGATAAATCAGTTGCATTCTGTTCAAAATAAGCTCGTGCTTCATCTGATGTAAAAGCGGGCATATCACCCGAACTAGACGATGAGGAGTAGTCATATTCTATTATATCTTTAGTACAGGAAGATCGATTACCCTAATTCAATGCCAGCTACTAGAGCTCACATTATAAATAATAGCTCTACTACCTTCAAGAACTTAATGTATGAAGTAAAGTATGTCAGACTCCTTGATGCTCCATCATGGGAGGATATGAAGAGGAAAACTGAGTATGATGGTAATATGCAGACGTCCCCTTCTGGATATCGAGATATTTATTTTCATCCTTCGACTCCATGTATTGCCACTCACGTTAGATTTGCCCCAAAGAATGCGGATAATGGCATAAAAACAGGAGATAACTTTAAACTATACTACTGGGATATGGGGTGGAAGTTTGGTGGAAGTTTCATCGCAGAATATGAGTACGTTTCATTTGATAATATACCAACCAATAAGTTGTATTGGCTCGTAAATACATCCCGAGGATCAGAAGAGTTGCCTTTCGTTATGGTAGATGACAAACAACACTTTTTGTACCATGATATATTATAAATTCTACGAACATAGTGTAAATATCATTTGAATTTACTAGATTTGTAGTT
>CAMRBL010000127.1 GCA_947040435.1 uncultured Rikenellaceae bacterium | reverse complement strand
GATTAAGCAATCTGCTGGAAGTGTGCGTAAGGTTGGTAATTTATAATTGACACATGTATTGTAATAATTATTGTGTTTAGAGCGTGTACTGATATTAAAGTAATAAAGGTTGTTATATCATTATTAATGAACTCGTTTAAACTTTTTTAAAACAAGTGATTTATTATTCAGCATGGTTTGGATATCTACGATAGATACATATTCTGATAAATAAAATAGTTAAATTAGTAATAAAAACATTTTGTAAAGTGTCGTTTTCTGTAGAATTCACTTACAAATAAAAAGTTTAAACGAGTTTACTGTATAGTTACTGAAAGGCTTCAATACTGCCACACAAATAATGAAAAATAAATACTACTTTTGTAAATGAATTGATTTACACACAATAATTATGACTATATTTCAAACAACTGTACTACGTAAATATATAAAGGCTCACGAAGATCAAAATTCGGAGTTACTCTACAATGCATATCAAACATATAAAGGTTACTATCTAAATCCCGAAATTCAGAATAATATCCGAAATAGTAAGGAAGAACAATTTCAGGAAGGTTTTTTAAGAGAACTTTTTGTGAAAATCTTAGGATACACTATCAGTCCCGATCCAAACTACAATATTAAGACAGAGCAAAAGAATGAGCAGGATAGCAAAAAGGCTGATGGCGCCATAATTATTGCTGATGAAGTACGAGCAGTGATTGAATTAAAGGGATTGAAAACAACCAATCTGAAAAAGATTGAAGAACAGGCATTTGGTTACAAAACAAGCCACAAGAATTGTCCTTATATAATAACCTCTAATTTTGAGAAATTAAGATTCTATATCGACAATAAGACAGAATATGAAGAATTTAATCTTTTCAATCTTTCACAAGAAGGGTTTGTTAAACTCCACCTATTACTTAGTTATGGGAGTATAAAAAGTAATCTACCACAGCGTATAAAAAATGAATCTACAAACAGAGAAGACGAAATAACGACACAATTATACAAAGATTATTCGCTTTTTAAGCGTGAACTTTTTGATGATATCGTAGCTCTTAACCCCGAGTATGATAAACTAATTCTCTTTCGTAAATCACAAAAACTTCTTGATAGACTACTATTCATTTTCTTTGCTGAGGATAAGGGATTACTTCCTCCAAACTCTATTCAACGCACAGTAGATAAGTGGGAAGTATATTTAAAGGATCCTCTTACAAGTGAAAAGCAAAAACTATACGATAGATTCAAGCTCTATTTCAACTTAATGAATACAGGTAACAAGGAATTGGGTATTTTCGCATATAATGGAGGCCTTTTTGCTCCTGATACTCTATTAAATAATATTGCAATTTCTGATAACACACTTAAAAAACACGTTTCTCACCTTGCTAACTACGATTTTGCCTCTGAGGTTGATGTAAATATTTTGGGACATATTTTCGAGAACTCACTCTCCGAGATTGAGAACGTGACAGCAGAAATTACTACGGGAGAGAAACCAACGTCAAAACGAAAAAAAGATGGAGTATTCTATACCCCACGTTACATTACAACCTATATTGTTGAGAAAACAGTTGGTCTCCTCTGCACTGAGAAAAAAGTAGAGCTCCAAATAAAAGATAAAGAATATACAACAGATAAAAGACGACAGAAAGCGACGAGTAAGAAACTTGCTGACAAGCTCAAAGTTTATAGAGAGTGGTTGTTGTCGCTCACGATTTGCGATCCTGCATGCGGTAGTGGTGCGTTTCTCAATGCAGCACTCGATTTTCTTATCGCTGAACACAAATATATTGATGAACTTAGCACCTCACTCTCTGGTGGAAGCATAGTCTTTTCTGATATAGAGACATCTATTTTGGAGAATAATCTTTTTGGAGTCGACATTAATGACGAGAGCGTAGAGATTGCACGCCTATCTCTCTGGTTGCGCACTGCACGCCCTCAACGAAAACTTAACACACTCTCTAACAATATCAAGTGTGGTAATTCACTGATTAGCGTATCCAATGTCGTAGAAGATAAGGCATTCGATTGGGAAACTGAATTTCCTCAAGTTTTTGTAAATGGCGGATTTGATGTAGTTGTAGGTAACCCACCGTACATATTCGCTCGTGAAAATTTCTCGTCAAGAGAAAAAAAATATTATGCAGAGCAATATTCTTCGGCAAAATATCAGGTGAATACCTATATGCTCTTTATGGAGCGTAGTATACAAATAATAAAGAAAAGAGGATATTGGGGGCTTATTATTCCTAATTCTTGGCTTATGATTTACTCTGCAGAAGAGCTAAGACGATATATATTATCTCATTGCAATCTTGAATATATAGTAAATCTTTATGGAAAATCATTTGAAGATGCAAACGTTGAAACCGTAATTTCAATTGGACGAAAAGAACTATCTGAGAATAATACAATTCAAATTTTAAAAACAAATGAAAAGATCAAAGAATTTGATTTTTTACACAGTAAAAAACAAATTGATCTTCACAAGAACTCTGGTTTAGAATTTAACATATTCGCGAATGATATTAGTACTAAAATTATTGAAAAGTTAAAAGTCAACAGTCACGAATTAGATAGCATATGCTCAGTAAAAGCAGGTTTACAAGCATATGAAAAAGGCAAAGGAGAACCTAAACAATCTGCTGAAGATGTAAAAAATAGACCCTATGATTATTTCTATAAATACAATCAAGATACATATCAGTATTTAGATGGATCTGATGTAGGAAGATACAATATCAAATGGAGTGGATTATGGTTATGGTATGGTAATCATCTTGCTGCACCACGCACGTTCAATCTATTTTCAGGAGAAAAAATAATTTTAAGAGAAATAACGGGAAAATATCCACATTGTCTTATATCTACCTATACAACTGATTTATACTTATACAATAGAAGCAATATAGCGATAATAAATAGAGTTGGTTTTGATGTATCTTTGAAGTATATTAATACGATGCTAAATAGCTCGCTTATGTCATATTACTTCACCAAAAACACAGCAAAGGCTGAACGTAAATTATTTCCTAAGATCATTTTAAATGATTTGAGAAAATTTCCTATAAAATATATAGCTAATAATGACCAACAACCATTTATAGTGTTAGCTGATAAAATTTTGGAACAAAATAAACTTTTATCAGAGAAACGAAAAAAATTCCTTCATAGAGTACTAAGTAGCTTCGAAGGGTTAAAAAAAACAGTCGCCTTAGAGCGTTTCGATGAGGGAAAATTCAAAGACTTTGTTACACAACTCAAAAAGCAGAAAATAAAACTATCACTCTCGCAACAAGACGAGTGGGAAGAATACTTCACAGCCTACAAAACCGAGTGTCAAGCCCTTGTTGAAATAATCACTATCACCGATTGCCAAATAGACCAAATGGTCTACACTCTCTATAATCTTACTACTGATGAAATAGAAATAATTGCAAAATAGAATATGGTTGAATTAAAAATAATTATAACAGACTTAATATCGCAAGCCAGGGAATGGGAATATTGGGACTATAAAAAAGAGTGGTACTCATCAGGGAAGAATGCAAATTTAGTCCATGATATATTATGCATGGTAAATGCAAAACACACCAGTGATAAATATATTATCATTGGTGTTGACGATGATGGTGTTATTGTTGGTGTAGGTAATGATACTAATAGAAAAAAACAACACGAGCTAATCAACACATTGTGTAGTGTTCCCTTCTCTCAGGATAAATGCCCTGAAGTAGAGATACACTCATTTGATATTGACGAAAAAATAATTGATGTTATTGTAATAAAAAACAGTTTGCTAAAACCTTTTTATCTTATTAAACCATATCCTATGGGTAATCCTTTGGATGAAAGGAATATTAAACCTTACCACATATATACACGTAAAGGGTGTACTAATACCCCTATTAACTCTCAATGTGAAGAACACGAGATAGAGCATATGTGGAGGCAAAGATTTGGACTTGAATTAGCTCCTTTTGAGAGATTAAAATTACTATTGCAGTCACCTTTTGATTGGGATCGGTCAAATGAAAAATATCATTTTCATAAACAATTTCCAGAATATAGAATTGTATTTAATGAGGCTCAAAAAGGAGAAATTGAACCATACACTTATTTTTTTCTTGCAGAAGGTACCAATTATACTGACGTAGAGTTTTATTATCACTCAACAGTAATATTTGATGACAGGTTTATTTATTGTGATGAATTTAGATTTTTGATACCAGCACCAGAAATAAATAGATTTGAAAATTATACTTGTTATTACTATTATATCAGAAATAGTTTTAAATTTCATATACTTAATTATTTGCTAATTAAGCCCATTGATTACATACCTAGATTTAGTGATGAAATTCAGGAGCTTTTTTCCAATAGATCATTTCGCATTCCTCCGTTTATAATCTTTGATACTGAGATGGATTTGAACGAATATGATAGCTTTATAAAAAATGAAGACAATAAAATATTACTCAATTCTATTGAGTCTGAGGATATACCCTTTGAGTCAGAAATGGACAAAAGAGATGTACTGACAAATGATAGAATTAAGGGAATGCTTAAGGCTAAAGCAATATATGATTATTGGATAAAGAAAATTATCAAAAAATATTAGTTGTTTAATATGATTGTTTTAGTTGCAGGGTAGGGCAAAGAACTCGTTTAAACTTTTAACTACAGGTAGGTCTTTTTCATAATTGTAAAAATACAACTTCCTGAATTCAGCTTGTTTCAATCTGTTAAGCCATATTGATGGATTATACCGCCTTGTAAAACTAAAGAGGAATAATCCGTACATAATTGATACAAGTTGTTTCTTTCTTAATATTTTCACCACATTCAACTCGTTAATAACTAGCTGAAT
>CAMRBL010000126.1 GCA_947040435.1 uncultured Rikenellaceae bacterium | reverse complement strand
TGTGCTCTTCCGATCTACGAAAACTACCGTAGTGAATCCACTCATTATTTGTTTTATCCTTCATCCACCATCCGATAAAACACTCATTTTTAATCGAATCTGAACCCCATGTACGCAGTGTCATAGTGTACCAGTTTTTAGGTTTTACCCAATCTAATTCAGTACCATGCGCTGCCCCTGATGACCCTTCACCTCCATACTGGCTAGAGTACACCGAAGGGTGAATATATACACTTCTTGCTTGTCTCTTGTTATACGCAGCATGTTCCCAAAAGGTCCAAACTGAGTTCGGTCGATACGTCTCCTCGGTCTCTCCCTCTGGCATATTAGCCGCTATACCTCCGTAAAAGTATCCGCCATTAGGGTACATGTCAATATTCCAGCATGCATAATATGACGACTCAGCCCAGTAGGGGTATAGTATATCTATCATAAATATATCTGCACCCTGTCTAACATGATCTCGATACCACAGACCATAACTTGGAAGTGTGTAGCAGATAATTGTAAATAATAAAATTAGTTTTTTCATGATAAATTTGTAAGGTTTAGGCTTTTATATTTTAAAAGATAAGCTAACTATCGCAATGTAGTATTGAATACTATGGTTACGACAGTTAGCTTATAGGAGTATAAAATTAGGTGTAAATCCCCGAAAGGATATTCGCCTATATTGGATTATTTGTTAACGCTCACCATAAACTAGTGTACGCTTGCCATCATAAGATACAGCCTCAAGGCGTGTAGCCCCAACAGGGTAGCGAACATACGTTGAGCTCTTGTCTTTACTCGCACTTCCAACCATTGATACATCAATTAGTTCGTCATTGTTATACGTCTCAAATACAGTTACATTTTTCCATGTGTTATGGTCTACTCGAAGTCCAACACCTGCGCCATTGTTTTCAGACGCTACTCCTGAGTTATAAGTACCCTCAACACTCAATTTATTTTTGTACGCCTCTACTGAATTTGCAGAGATGTAACTAATCAATGCCGATGTCTTAGGGTATTTTTTTCCATATTGCTTAACTTCATCTACTTGGCTCTGTGTTATAACAAGCTGACCAACAGCATAATCATCAATGCTACGATCTACAACCCTTAAAAGCCCAATCGTTTCAAAGAAATCAGAAAGATCTGTCTTACCTGAATCCATACAGTTTTTCATAAAGTTTACAAATCTCTCTCCATTAGAAAGGTTCGTTCTGTCGTCATTAATCGCTTTCCAATTAATTGGAGCCCAGAAACTATCAGTATGCCAGCTATTTCCCTCTCCTGCAATATCAAAATAGAGTGTTAATTGCCATAGTGGGACTAACTTAACAAAGTGATCTCCTCGCAAACCTGTTCCATTCATTGAGCCTTTCTTATAGTCAGGTCCTTCGTGTGTTAGATATGGCTCTTTTACAACATGTGCCTCATTTAAGTAGGCATTATACCTTCCTCCAATTACAGCAGGTTCTGTATCACCTTGTTTACGGCTAACGGTTTCATGCTCCAAGCGAAGATTATTTACATCACCTAATTTGTAGTATAGTGAGACAGCATAGACATTATTTGTAGTCTCTCCCCATCCAGTCATCTTCATGTGAGGATTTATTTGATTTCCGTGTCCAAGTTCATGTCCAAATACCCATAGAGATTGAAGTAGCCTCTTCTCACTAAGCATCTCAGCCTCTGAGTTAGGAAAGTTTGCAGAACTCCCTCCCCAGTTAGGTGGGCCACCCCAAGTACGACGACTTAATTTCCTATTTACTGGAACAGCATTATTTGCTACCAATCCCATCATTGTGTACTCAATTTCAAGAATTTGATCGTGTATTTCAATGATACGGTTTACATCCTTGCAGTGTTGTCTGAATGCAGATACGGTGTTAATAAGCTGAGATTTCTCTCCCAAAACAGTGATAAATCCATCTGTGTGATCGAGTTTTGTATAACATGTCTCTGCCATTGATAACAAATTAGAGTAGTCTTCTTGACTATCACCATTTCTGATATCCCAAAATCCAACCTCATCACCATACGCAAAATGTATGTTCACATTAGGTAGCATTGTCTTACCATCCGTATAATATTGAATGTATCCACTTCCTGACACCTTACTCGCAAATGTATTTATTCCTTCCGTTAAAACTATCTTTTCTGTCTGACCGTTCTCTCTAAAATCTGTAATAGCAAGGGTAATCGGAGCTCCTTTGCCTACAAAAACATGCTGTTTTTTGCCCTCTTTAAAGAATATTCCAGTCGGATTGTCATAATGACTTTGACTTCCAATTTTTAGCTCCTTAGAAACAACCCATGGAGTGCGCTGCGATTTGTATGGTCTAGCACGGAAATTATTTTCGTAAGTATTCGTCAATAACTCCTGCGCAATAGTCTGTAATAGAGGATTAGATATGTTTTGAACATCTTTATTCGTTGTTGTAGCCTTTAATTTAGAGTATGAATCATCTTCAAAATATTTCAAATCAGACTCTATGTCTCCCTTATAGACAATCTCCCATAACTCAACCTCTGCTAGTGCAACAGCACCACCTGTTCTTGAGTTTATACACACACGTACATGTGTTGGCTTTGGAATATTTACGCTTACTAATGCGTTTTCTCCTACTCCAACATTAATCCTATTCGCACATTTCCAATCCAATTGGCTCTCTGATTTATACCATACTGAGCCAGATGTGAAAATTGAGCTTACATTTTGATCTGCTCGTTGAACAAGCTTTACAAGATCAATACGATCTGGGCTCCCTTTTACTGTATAATCAAGAATAACAGAGTCTCCTAGTGGAGTACTACTTGAGCTGTAATGTGTTCCATATTTCTCATCAATAGAAAGACTTGCTGCTTCACCACCATACGTATTACCTCGTGTGAGCACAACACTTTCAATTCCAACCTTTATGTCTGACGGAATTACATCATCAATAAGAGTCGCCTCCTGAGAGATAGGGATTTCTATTGTGAGATGTTTGTATATAGGCTCTTTGGGTGTAATTAAAATTGTATCGTAGCGCTTGATTGCTGTTGGATTAGGAGTTACGTTGATCTTATAACCACTTGTAGCCATTGCTCTAGTTAACTCTAATTTACTAATCTCTATCCAATTTAGGGCTGACGCTGTTGTAACTGCGTAGTCAATGGACGCTGTAACTGTAACTTTAAATACTTCACCCTTTAGAGCTGCAGTCTTTACAGTATGATCTGCAATTAAATCAGGACCCTGCCCTAACTGTATAATATTAATTGTGTCATTAGGAACACCTGCGCCCTTGACAATGAAGGAGCCTTGTCTCTTATTAACGTCTAAGTTCTCGTGTATAGTAAGTGATACTAGGTTTTTGTTCTTCTCAGTAAGGGGTACGGCATCGTACCAAGCCTCACTCTCTGGTTTCTGAATACTCCAACTAACATTTGATTTAATTGGAATGTAGATCACTTCACGTTGTGTTGACGCTGTAATGACGTTACCATCGGGTAAATCGACTTCTAAGAGTGGTTTAATAACACCTTTCTCAACAACATCTGCTTCACTACAGGAGGCAATTATTGTTAGTAGCATAAAAAACAAAATACATTTTTTCATAGATAATTAATTTTATAGTTAGTGTTCGGTAGGTTTCGTTCCTCAAATGTATGGTGTCAAAAAAATATTATGGTTATTTAGTTAGATAATTAATTTGTTTTTGCAGTGCAGATTGACAAACGGGACAGAAAACTCTCTTGTCAAGACTTCTCATCAGACACTCTAGCCAAGGTCTGTATACGCCTTTTGTCACATATCCAGCCCCTTCGTATACTCCGACAACCCCCTCGTTTTCTGCCCATACTTTTGTCGGAATCGAACTCTTACTGTCGACCATGCGACTCCAATCTTTTTTGTCAAAATCTACAAGTGTTGTTATATTCTCTTCCCATGGTTCGACCTCTAGGTTGTACATCTCAGATGAATTCCCCTCATACTCATCGGCAAGTCCCATGAAAAGATGCCCAAACTCATGGACATAGACCTCTGATGTTAGTGATTCGTGATTTGCAGAGCTGATGCCATAGAAGTTATAGATTCCGCCACCTCCATATTTGGTGCTATTAGATAGGATATATATGTAGTCATAAGGAGCATTGGCTGCATAATCTCGAACTACTTGGAAATTATCTACCATCTGATATCTTTCTGAATCAAACGTGTAGAACTTTGCGCCAAGAGGAGTGTTGCGCCAAACGTCATCTTTCGGGATAGAGATGCCATCATCATATCCGTCACCACACCACACTGCTCTTACATTGAATCGCTTGCGTTCCTCTTTGAACGGAGAGTATTTCCATAGAGCCTTTGCAAATTTATCTGCATCTGCAATAAATTTATCTTTTTTATCTGTTGCATACCCTTCACTTAGTATAACAATATCGATTGATGTCGCAACATCTCCATTCACTTCAATGTCGAAAACCTCTCCTTTTGTCTTATGCGGAATAATTTGATAATCCTCAGGGTCTATATCTTTAGAGAATTTCTTTACAAATTCACCATTAGCAAAGTTTCTAGTGTATATCTCTAATACTACATCGCTTTTAGGGTATGGAAATACAAGTGACTCTTTATAGCCTTTGTCGCAAGTGGTAGCCTCTTCGGTGTGTTGCCACTCATTAAACAGCGAGCAATAGCCCCTTGAGTATAAAACAACCCCACTCTCTTTATCTACAATTTTGAAGATGTGATTTCCGTACTCAGCTTCATCAATCAAGCTTATTCTCGAGCCACCCCAATATGGTTCTTCTATAATTTTTTCAAAGAAAAATGATTCACTTTGATCATTACCACAATGATAATAGTCAAATCGCATTGACTTGTCTGCAAATGAGTC
>CAMRBL010000125.1 GCA_947040435.1 uncultured Rikenellaceae bacterium | reverse complement strand
CGCAGGTGCAGATGACTATATTACAAAGCCAATTAGAGTAAAGGTATTGGTTAGTAGAATAAAGGCTCTACTCAAAAGAACGGAGAGTATAAATGAACAGATGGCGGAGATTGAGGATAATAATCACAGATCTCTGAAGATTGATAGAGAGCGATACCTAGTAGTTAAAGGGACACAAGAGATAGTATTACCTCGTAAGGAGTTTAATCTGCTATCACTGCTCTACTCTAAACCACAAAAAGTATTCTCGAGAGAGGAGATATTCGCAAGTGTTTGGGGGTCGGATGTTATTGTGGGAGATAGAACAATTGATGTGCACATCAGAAAACTTAGAGAAAAAATTGGCGAAGATCACATTGTTACAATAAAGGGTGTTGGGTATAAATTTGAGGATTTGTAACCATATTTGCTCTAATTGCTTAAAACTTGCGTATTATTCATAATAATAAGTGAAAAAATTATACCTTTGTCCTATTAAATTACTGTTTGATTATGTTTAGAGAGGTTTTACTTGTTGGTCTAGGTGGCTTTTTTGGAAGTATGTTTAGGTTTCTTGTATCTACGTCTGTACTTATGTTGATACCGCAATCATTAGTTCCGCTAGGGACATTGTCGGTTAATATCATTGGGTCATTTTTAATAGGAATTTTAGCTTCAGTACTATCTAATAATGCAATGTATTTTATGGCAGTTGTTGGGTTTTGTGGTGGTTTTACAACATTCTCAACTCTATCACTTGAGATTGTAGATATGATTAAATTAGGAGAGTGGCGCAGTGTACTAGTATATGTGTTAATCTCTCTTGTGGTATGTGTATGCATCACAGCATTGGGTTTTTGGATTGGAGAGAAATATATATTAAAATAGAGTTTGAAATTTATTAAAATAAAAAAATATGAGTTTTATTGAACAAATTAAGGAGAAAGCGCGTGCATCTAAGCAGCGTATTGTTCTTCCAGAGGGTACGGAAGAGAGAACACTACGTGCTGCAGATGAGATTATCAAACAGGGTATAGCTGATGTTATCCTTATTGGTAATGCTAGCGAGATCATTAGTTTAGCAAACGATATGTATTTGTTCCACATAGACCAAGCATATATTGTTGATCCTGCGAACAATCCTAAGATAGAGGAGTACATCGATTTGATGGTACAGATTCGTGGAAGCAAAGGTGTTACTCGTGAAGTTGCTGCTAAGCAGTTGTTGAATCCGTTGTATCTTGCTGCTATTATGGTTAAGGCTGGAGATGCTGATGGCGAGGTAGCTGGTGCTGTTAATACTACGGGTGATGTTTTACGTCCAGCATTCCAGTATGTTAAGACTCTTAAAGGTGTTAGTGTTGTATCGGGTGCGTTTATCATGATATTCCCTGATAACCTATTTGGTGAAGAGGGTATGATGGTATTTGCTGATTGTGCTGTACATCCAAATCCTACGGCTTCTGAACTTGCAGAGATTGCAGTTATGACAGGACGTACTACAAGAGCAATTGCTGGATTTGAGCCTAGAATTGCAATGTTGAGCTTCTCTACAAAGGGATCGGCAAAGCATGAGATGGTAGATAAAGTTGTTGAGGCGACAAGATTGGCTAAAGAGATGGCGCCAGATATGTTGATTGATGGTGAACTTCAAGCTGACGCTGCTATTGTTCCAGGTCTTGGTGCTAAGAAAGCTCCTGGTAGTGAAATTGCAGGACGTGCAAACGTTTTGGTATTCCCTACATTAGAGGTTGGTAATATTGCCTACAAACTTGTGCAGAGAGTTGCTCGTGCGGAGGCTATTGGTCCTGTATTGCAAGGTATGGCTGCTCCAATTAATGACCTTTCAAGAGGGTGTTCAGTTGAGGATATTATAGGATTAGTTGCTATTACTGTTTGTCAAGCAACTGCTATGAAAAAAGAGAAATTAGCATAAATATTAATTTATAATAGAGATAAAGAATATGACAATTTTAGTATTAAATTGTGGTAGTTCGTCAATTAAGTATCAAGTTATTGATGTAATTAATACGACATCTAATAAGTTGCTTGCAAAAGGGCAAATTGAGAGAATCGGACTATCGGAGAGTATTATTAAACACAAGCCTGAGGGTAAGCCTAAATATGAGCAGATAAAGAGTATTCCAGACCATTCATTGGGAATTAACTTGATTTTATCTCTTATTGTTGATAAAGATCATGGTGTTATTGATTCATTAGAGCAGTTGAATGCTGTTGGACATAGAGTTGCTCATGGTGGAGAGTATTTTCAAGATAGTGTAATTGTTAATAAAACTGTTATTAAGCAGATTGAAAGCTGTTTTGAGTTAGCTCCTCTTCATAACCCTGCAAACTTGAAGGGTATTATGGCAGTAGAGAATATTATCCCAGGAATTACTCAAATTGCTACGTTTGATACTTCGTTTCACCAAAGTATGCCAATGAAGAACTTCTTGTATGGTTTGCCATACAAGTACTATGAGGAGTTGCGTGTGAGAAGATATGGTTTCCACGGTACGAGTCATAAATTTGTTGCTAAAGCTGCTTGTGAATTGTCAGGATTAGATTTTAATAAATCTAAAGTAATATCTTGTCACATTGGTAATGGTGCTTCTGTTACCGCTATTATTAACGGTAAGTCTTTCGATACATCGATGGGATTCACGCCAACGGATGGTCTACTTATGGGTACTCGTTGTGGTGATGTTGATCCAGGTGCATTGACATTTATCGCTGAGAAGGAGAATTTGTCTTACGATAAGTTGAGCGACATGATTAATACTAAGTCTGGTGTGTATGGTATAACTGGTATATCTTCGGATATGCGTGATATCGAGAATGCTCAAGCTGAGGGTAATAAACGTGCAGACTTAGCATTGGATATTTACCACTCTAGAATCCAAAAATATGTAGGTGGTTATGCAGCGTCTATGGGTGGTGTTGACCTTATTGTATTTACTGGTGGAGTAGGTGAGAATTCGGATGTATTAAGAGACGATGTTTGTAAGGGACTTGAGTTCATGGGTATTGAGTTTGATAGCTCTGCAAATGAAGGAGTACGTGGAAAAGATAAAGTTATTTCTAAGGATACTTCTAAAGTGAAAGTGGCTGTAATCACTACTAATGAGGAGTTGGTTATCGCTATCGATACATTTAGATTGTTGAAAAAACGCTCTGAGTGCTAGAATAAAATATGTCAGTAAAACTGAATTTATATAAGGAGATGGTTAAGGTTGAAAAACTTTAACCATTTTTTTATGTATAATGCTCATTGGTATAAGATTTGATTATAGTACTATAAATTTAAATGATAAATTTTTGGCTATACTTGTATTATTAATCCCTACATTGTGAAGAATCTAAAATGTATTAATATGGAAAAGAGTAAAAAATTGACTTCAACGAATGGACGTCCGATTGCAGAGAATCAGAATATCCAAACAGCGGGACCTCGAGGGCCGGTGATGATGCAAGATCCTTGGTTTATTGAGAAATTAGCACATTTTGATAGGGAGGTTATTCCTGAGAGACGTATGCATGCTAAGGGTTCTGGGGCTTTTGGTAAATTTACAGTCACACATGATATTACTAAATATACTAGAGCTTCTATTTTTAGAGAGATAGGTAAGGAGACGGAGTGTTTTGTCCGTTTTTCTACGGTAGCTGGTGAGAGAGGTGCGGCAGATGCGGAGCGTGATATTCGTGGTTTTGCGATGAAATTCTATACAGATGAAGGTAACTGGGATTTGGTTGGAAATAATACTCCTGTATTTTTTCTTCGTGACCCAATGAAGTTTCCTGATTTGAACCACGCTGTAAAACGTGATCCAAAGACAAATATGCGTAGTGCAAATAATAACTGGGATTTTTGGACACTACTTCCTGAGGCTCTACACCAAGTAACTATTACTATGAGTGATAGAGGGATTCCTGCGTCATTTCGTAATATGCATGGATATGGTAGTCATACGTATAGCTTTTTAAATGATAGGAATGAGAGAATATGGGTTAAATTCCATCTCAGAACTGTGCAAGGGATTAAGAATATAACAGATGAAGAGGCTGCTGCTGTTGTTGCTATGGATAGAGAGTCAAATCAGAGAGACTTGTTTAATTCTATTGAGAATGGAGACTTCCCGAAATGGACTATGTTTATTCAGTTAATGACTGAAAAGGAGGCTGATGAGGCGAAGGTGAATCCATTTGACTTAACAAAAGTATGGTCACAAAAGGAGTTTCCTCTGCATGAAGTTGGAGTTATGGAACTTAATAGAAATCCTGAAAACTACTTTGCTGATGTTGAGCAAGCGGCTTTTAATCCTCAGAATATCGTTGAGGGGATAGGTTTTTCACCAGATAAAATGTTGCAAGGACGTCTATTTTCATACGGAGATACTCAGCGTTATAGATTGGGTGTAAACCATAACTTAATTCCTGTTAATAGTAGTAAGTGTCCATTTCACTCTTTCCATCGTGATGGGCAGATGAGAACGGATGGAAACTACGGTGCAGCGAAGGGTTATGAGCCTAATAGTTATGGTGAGTGGAAAGATAGTCCAGAGAAAAATGAGCCGCCGTTGAAAGTTAACGGTGATATATACAATTATGATGAGAGGCTGTATGATGAAGACTACTACACTCAACCAGGTGTGCTATTCCGTCTTATGACTCCAGAGCAACAACAGGTGCTTTGTGAGAATACGGGGCGTGCGATGGGTGATGCAGAGTTATTTATTAAACAACGTCACATTCGTAATTGTTATAAGGCAGACCCTGCATATGGAACGGGTGTTGCTAATGCATTAGAGATTTGTCTCGAAATGGCTCTTAAAGAGAGTCGTTAGTTGGACATATAAAAAAGAAAACCATCTCGTAATTTGAGATGGTTTTTTTGTTTGATAGTCGCAGAAAACGAAGTTTTCATGAAAGTTTGATTAAACTTTTCAAAGTTTA
>CAMRBL010000124.1 GCA_947040435.1 uncultured Rikenellaceae bacterium | reverse complement strand
CAACGCGGCGACGATATCTATATCCCACAACAGGAGCACTACAATATAGATAGTTTTATTGATGGCTCTATTATGAATATTGCCGATGCTCCATGGCCTGGGTTGACTCCCGACCTATTATCGATATTCCTTGTGGTTGCCACACAAGCAAAAGGCTCGGTACTGATACACCAAAAGATGTTCGAGAGTAGACTCTTCTTTGTTGACAAACTTATCGACATGGGGGCTCAAATTATACTATGCGACCCACACCGCGCAACTGTGATAGGTCATGACCATAGGATAAACCTAAGGGCTACCACCATGGCCTCTCCCGATATTCGTGCGGGAGTCGCACTACTTATTGCTGCGATGAGTGCCAATGGGGTGAGTACGATCCAAAACATAGACCAAATAGATCGAGGTTACACCAGAATCGACGAGCGTCTAAATGCACTTGGAGCACGCATAGAGCGTGTAGATGAGTGTTTGTAAAGGTTAAAAGATAAAAATAATTCGAAAATATTCAATATATATTGTGCTATGTTTCTAGAAAATACAAGTCGTAAGGGGTGGGTTGAAGTTATATGTGGTTCTATGTTCTCGGGCAAGACTGAGGAGTTAATCCGTAGATTAAAAAGGGCTAACTATGCCAACCAAAAAGTCGAAATTTTCAAACCTGCAGTGGACGTGCGGTACTCCGAAAGTGAGGTTGTTTCTCACGACGCACACGCCATACGATCGACACCCGTCGACTCTTCACAAAATATCCTACTGATGTCAACCAATGTTGACGTTGTGGGTATCGACGAGGCCCAATTCTTCGATGAAAACATTGTAGATATATGTCGACAACTAGCCGACAGCGGAGTCCGTGTTATTGTGGCGGGACTCGACATGGACTTCATGGGACAACCCTTCGGCCCAATGCCAGCACTGATGGCAACGGCAGAGTATGTCACCAAGGTACACGCTATATGTGTTAGATGCGGCAATCTGGCTCAACACTCACATCGTCTAACGACGGAGAACAAGTTGGTAATGCTGGGCGAGAAGGATACGTACGAGGCAATATGTAGACACTGCTTTAGCCAACTCAAATAGCAGGCTATTTATAAAATTATAGTTAAGTAGGCAATATTCTAATAATTTGCTTACATTACAACTTTAAATAGATTGTCTAATGGAAAGTGATAAACAAATACTCGAAAAATTAAGTCGTGGCGATATATCAGCATTTGATTCTCTGTACATTAAATACAACCATAAGGTTAGGGCCTTTGCACTGCAATTAACAAAAAACCAACAAGAGGCAGAGGATATTACTCATAATATTTTCTTAAAAATATGGAACGACAGAGCCAAAGCAGATCAAATTGATTCATTTAAAAGCTATCTCTTTGTCATGACTAAAAATGCTATATTCAACCTCTTTAGGAGGAGCAAACCCACTCGTCTTGATGATATTGATATTAAAGAGCATGTTAATAATGAAAATATCGAAGAGTGTGTTAGTGCAAAAGATCTTGAGATGATAATAGCAATTACCATTGATAATATGCCCACACAAAGGCGCGAAATATTTAAAATGAGCCGTTACGACAAATTGTCATACGAAGAGATTGCGGAACGACTCAAAATAAGTAAAAAAACCGTGCAATATCACATATCAAATGCACTCTCTGAATTAAAAAAATTAATAACTTCATTTTTTTTCACACTATAGACTAGCATTGTTTGCCTTTCAGTTGTCTTATATAAAAGCGCAAACAATGAACAAAGATAAAATAAGTGATGTTATTATTAAAATATTTAACAATAACATATCTAAAGGCACAAATATAAAGTTCCGAAGATGGATAATATCCAACGATAATAAAGAGATAAAAACCGACATTCTACATGGTATTTGGAACGACTTAGCACCAAAAATTAATATTCAAGCCACAAGCGATGGTCTCAACAGGCTACATCGCCAGATACAATCAAAGTCAACACTTAATTTCTATCTACGAAAAGTAGTAGCGATGTTTGCCATCGGAATATTTACATTCAGCATCGGATATCTAACATCCGATCTAGCAAACAACACCAACCAAGAGATTCACTTGGTAACATCACATCGATCAAAAGGGGAATTTATCCTACCAGACCAAACCAAAGTGTGGCTAAATTCTCATAGCACACTAATCTACAATAAAAAAGATTACCGCAACGTCAAACTAATTGGAGAGGCGTATTTCGAGGTTACAAAAAACCTGGAAGAGCCTTTTTGCGTAGAGATGGATCAGACAACAGTTAAAGTGCTAGGAACCAAATTCAATGCATGCAACTACCCTCATTTGCAAAACGAAGAGGTGGTGCTCACGGAGGGATCCGTCGAGATCATTTGTGACATCCTAAATAAAGATTTCATCCTCAAACCCAATGACCAATTCACATTCAATAAACGCAATAAAACTACACATGTAATACCAGTAGAGTCACATCACTATACAACATGGTTCAATGACCATTTAACATTTGATAACACAGAGCTTAAAAATATATTTAAACAGATAGAAAAATGGTATAATGTAGAGATTATATCGTCCTCTAGAATAAATTTAGAACGTAGGTTATCACTGAAGATTTATAATGAAAATTTAGATCAGACGATGAGTGTCTTATCCTTAATAGGTAACTTCAAATACAAAAACAACCACAATAAAATACTAATCCTATAACTACACCCCTACATGAATTAAAAAAAGGAAAAAAAAAGAGTAGATGCTCCAACACCTACTCACAGCCCAAAATTTACTTAAAATCGTAACACTAGTACTAAATTTAAACTAAATTAAAAACTTTTCAAAGTTATGAAAAAAATCAGACAAATTGATGTTTTTCTGCTATTTAGATGCACTTTATGCAGCTTTATTCTTCTGTTTTGTTGCACTAATTCTCTATTGGCTCAAAATCCAAATGTAACCATAAAGGAGGATGCTATCACCATCAAAGACTTCCTTAGTAAACTAGAAGATCAAACGGATTATAACTTCGCATTTTCAAATGATGTTATCGATCTTCAAAAAAAGATAACAGTATCCGCAACAAATGAAAATGTAAGCAAGTTACTAACGCGCGTAATACCTAATATTTCACTCAAGGTAGAGAACAACAAGATTATTATCTTGAAAAAAGAAGTTGCGAAAACCGCTATAAAAGAGAATAGAGAGATTACGGGTAGCGTTGTTGACGAAAATAATATACCTCTGCTTGGTGTTACCGTATTTATCAAGGGGACAACCACTGGTACTGCAACAAATATTGACGGTAAATTCAATATATCAGCAGCAACGGGTAACGAAATTGTTTTCGAATATATTGGCTATCAAACACAACGAGTATCTATTAACTCACAAAGTGTATATGATATCAAGATGGCGACAGCTGCGAATGATCTTGACGCTGTAGTCGTTACGGCCTTAGGTATCAAAAGAGCAACTAAAGTACTTAGTTATAACGTACAAGAGGTCAAATCAGATGAGGTAAACGTTGTTAAAGATGCCAACTTTATGAACTCACTCCAAGGTAAGGTTGCAGGAGTTCAGATTAGTAGTGCAGCTGGTGGTATCGGTGCCGCAGTAAGAGTGGTAATGCGCGGATCTAAATCGATCTCGAAAGATAATAACGCTCTCTATGTAATAGATGGTATTCCAATGTTTAATGTTACATCTTCAGAGTCTTCAGGGTCTATGTTTTCGAATCAAAGCTCGACTGATGGTGTTGCCGACTTAAATCCAGACGACATACAAAGTATCAGTATGCTAACAGGTCCATCTGCCGCTGCTCTTTATGGTAGTAACGCTGCAAATGGTGTTGTTCTAGTCACAACCAAAAGAGGTAGTAGCGAAAAAACAACTGTTACATTCACAAATAATACCATGTTCTCGACGCCATACATTATGCCTGAAATGCAGAATGAATATGGTAATACTCCAGGAATGTATCAAAGTTGGGGAGAGAAGACCACTAATAGATACGACCCTGCAAACTTTTTCAATACGGGAAGTAACATCATGAACTCTATTACATTCTCGACGGGAACCAAGAAGAATCAGACATATGCCTCTGTATCATCTACGAATGGTTCTGGAATGATCCCTAACAACACTTATGATCGTTACAACTTCTCGATAAGAAACACGGCCCACATACTAGACAGTAAATTAATTTTGGATCTGGGTGCCAACTACATCATACAACAAGACAAAAATATGGTGGGACAAGGTCAGTACCAAAACCCACTTCTTGCCGTATATCTTTTTCCACGTAACGATAGTTTCGATGAGATTCGTGCATTCGAACGCCATAGTATAGGTCGAGATATTGCTCTACAACACTGGCCATATGGTGATGAAGGGCTAAGCCTACAAAATCCATACTGGCAACAGTATCGCATGAATCGTGAGTCGAACAAGAAGCGTTATATGTTGAATGCAAATCTAACATATCATATTGCAGATTGGATCAACGTCACAGGTCGTGTACAAGTAGACAACACAAACACTCATTTCACAAGAAAAGAGTACGCTTCAACACACAAGGTTGGTGCAAATGGTTTCTACGCTGAAGATAGACAAGAAAACACTCAAACATATGCCGATGCAATGGTTAATATCGACAAGAAATTTGGCGATTTCTCTCTAAATGCAAATATTGGTGGTGTAATATCTGATACTCGCTACGAGCTGATTGGAAATCTCGGAAATCTCGGAAAACTTCCAAACTACTTTACCATCACCAATATCAACTTTAGTTCGGCATTCAAGCCACGTCAATATGGATATCACGACCAAACACAAAGTGTTTTTGCGAATATAGAGTTAGGATGGAGAGACATGATATATGCAACTGTAACAGGACGTAACGAGTGGAGTTCCGCCCTAGCATTCTCTGACACCCCATCGTACTTCTACC